>CAZWAF010000031.1:0-32861 GCA_964631795.1 uncultured Flavobacterium sp.
TTTATGAACATCTTTATCCTATTAAAAACAGAGGTTTTTAGACAGTTTGACGTTCCGCGGCTTGCAGAAGTGGCGAACTTCGTAATCGCTTATTTTCTGTTAAAGATAAAATTGCTTGCGAAAGAAAAATGTGAATTTTACAGATTTTTCGCCATTTCTGCAAACCGCTGTTTGCGGTAGTTCTTATATCTAAACAGTAATTAATTCTACAAGTTTTTTTGCTATATTCTCCATAGTATCATCTTGTGTGTCTAAACCATTTCTTGAACCTAATAATGGACTAACATCTCTTAAATCATCATATGTAGTATTGTGAACAATAGGTATAAGTTGATCTCTTGCAAGCAAAACGGATAATTCCTTATCTGCAACACCTTCATTTTGCACTCTTTTAAGAAAACTAGGAGTCACCAAAACAAGACCAATTTTTGATTTCGCTAATCCTTTATCAATTTCACGAAGAAATGAAGTTCCTAATGGGATGTCTTTTTCACTAAACCAAACACTAACACCATTAGCAACTAGTAAATCATTTAATTCTAATGCCGATTCTTTTCTGTCGTCCCAAGCATGACAAAGGAAAACATCTCTTAAATCAGGTTTTTCTGCCCGTTGTTCAACTACTTTTCTAACAGGTGTAAGAGTATTAATTTCAGTTTGAGTATAATAGATTGATGAACCAGAATTTGACCATCTTGCTTTTTGAGTTCTGCCTTTTGAGGCATTATAATTACCCGAAGAACTTGTGTTTCTACTTGAAGAATAAGAGTCGTTATATGATGGATAGGAATAACTCGATCTATAACTATTTCTACTACTACATGCTGGACAGTTGGCTGCGCCACTTGATGTTCGGTGTCCATTTCTTGGAGCTGTACATTGTGCCATGAAATTTAAAAATTAAGGTTAATATATTATTTTAAACGTTCTTTTGTAAAGAATTATCGCTAACTAGTGCATATGCGCTATAAAATTTATTATAAATATTTATTCTTGTGTTTTTCTAAAATTACTTCTGGTTGTCTCATAATTAACTCCCCTCCACAATACTTATCTCCTCCTCACTCAACCCATACAACTCATAAACCATTTGGTCAATTTCCTTATCTGTTTTATCGATTTGATTTTTCAACTCAAGGGCTTTTTTACTTTCCTGATTGAAATACTCTTCCCACTCGGCTTCATCGGAAAGTGACAGTTTTATTTTCTTTTTTGCCAGTTCTTTGATGAATTCAGCATATGACAACAAATACCAGTCTTGGAGTTTTTTTGGCAAATCTTGCAATTCAAATTTTCTTTCAAGAGTTCTTTGAAATTTTTGAATTAGCTCTTGAAGTGATTTATTACTCTTTTGTTGTAATTCAGCTTTTTTACCAATAGTATCTTCATTATCAATTCTTTTAGAAATAGGGATTTGTAAAACTTTGTCTCTTCTAAAATCATAGAAACCTCCTTGTAAGGTTGTACATACATTTGATAAGAATAAAAAAGTAAGTTTTGAATTTAATACACCTAAAAGCGTATAGTTATCTGAAGATATAAAGTAATTGTTATTAGACAGTAACAGATCTCCATCAGAATCTAAATAAAATCCACATTCATTTGATATACTTCTCCAAATTATTTTTGGCTGTAATATTTTGTCATAATAATCACAAGTCCTTAAATTCCACCAATTTTTACCTTTATCCCCCCTTTTTATTAAATCTTTTTCAAAAGTTTTCAGCCATTCAAAAATTGATGGGTATTCATTTTTTACATCTATGTCATATTTAGTAAAAAGTAAATATTTTCTATTATCAATATATTTATATCTATAAATTTCTTTACCAGTAGCTATAGGTAATATAATATTATTTTCAACAGGATTTTTTTCAACAATTACTCCTTTAGTTTCCTCATCAATAATAAAAGCTTCATTTTTACCTGTTTTTATTCCTAAGTAAATTTGTTTATTAATATATTCTGATAGTTGAATAGAATTATTCTTAATTTTTGAAAATAAAATCTCAAGTTTATCATCTATAAAATTCCATTCTCCATCTTCTTTTAGCATTTTATATGAAACCAATATTTCACTTTCAATTAATTTGTCTAATGGAAATTCGATTGTTTTTTTGTTAATTAATGAAAATCTAAATTGATTATTTCCAGTTGCTTTTGAAATTATAAATATTAATGGGTAGGTCGTTGCATCTTCGAAAACTGGGTAATCGTCAAAATCATAAATTAATTGAAGGTTACTTTCTTCTTTAATAACTTTTCTGATTTCTTTACCATAAGTCGCTTTTAAAAATTTGTTAGGAAGGATAAAAGAGAATAAACCATTATGATTAGTCAAGTGAATTCCTTTTTCAATAAAATAAGTATATAAATCAGCTACACTGTTATAACATTTATAAGTTTTCTCTAGGTAAGGTTTGATATCTTTAAAATGTTCCTGTCTTACATAAGGCGGATTCCCAATAATCACATCAAAACCACCTTTTTTGCCACCTCGTCCTTCGGACACTCCTCCAGAGGAGGAGAATACCTGTGGGAAAGCTTCCTGCCAATTAAAGGCTTTGTCGCCTGCTACTTCAGGATCATCAATCAAAGAGTTACCGCATTTGATGTTGCTGTTCAGGTCATTCAGTTTTCGATTTGGTTGTGCTGTGCGTAGCCAAAGGGAAAGTTTGGCAATTTCCACACTTTCATCGTTGAGGTCAACCCCAAAAAGGTTGTGTTCCAAAATACTGTTTTCAATATCGCTCAATACCAAAGCATCTCCAAAAAGTTTTGCCTGCAGTTCATCTACATAACGGTGTTCTTCAATCAGGAAATCCAATGCCTGGCTCAGGAATGCGCCGGAACCACAGGCCGGATCGCAAATAGTTAATTGCAACAACCATTTACGATAAACTTCCAACTTGGCCACCAATCCTTGCAAAGTTTTCTTTTGCCGTTTTTTATCAGTTGTGTAGTCTTCGTCTAACAATTGTAATTCGGCTTTCTTTTCCTCGCAAAGTTTGCCTACAGTATTTTCGACTATGTATTTGGTAATGTATTTGGGCGTATAGAAAACCCCGTCTTTTTTGCGCTTGGTTTTGGTTTTGTCAATTTCCTGACCTTCCAGTTGAGCTTTAATTTCGTCCAACTCATTCAGGGAGTTTTCAAAAATATGCCCCAAGATGTTTACATCGACTTCGCTTGCAAAATCGTAATGACTGAGTTTTTCTGTATGCGTAAACAATACGGCATCATCAATGCGAATGTTGTCCAGCATATCATCAGGTTTGAACAGACCGCCATTGTAAGCAAAAATCTGATGCTCTTCTTTGGTCATTGCCACGGTTTCGTTAAAAGCCGGCAATGATACTTTGGCGCCGGAATTCAAATCGTTGAAATAGATTTTATAACGGTCGTATAAGGAAACTTCAATACGCATTTCACGTAATTGTTTCCATTCTTTATTGATTCTGAAAATCAGGTTGGTCGGCAACAGGTTTCTGTCTTCGGCAAAGAAAACAAACAGGAAACGGTCCAATAATTTCTGTGACTTTTTGAACAACTCTAACGGTTCATAATTGGGATTCAAAGCCACCATATTCTGATACAATTCCCTTTTGAACAAAGAGTAATCCTTATACAGTTTTTTGGTTATGACATCTTCCTGGCTTACCGATTCGTTTTTGATTTTTCGCCCCAGGTCTTTTGAAAGGTTTTCGTGTGCCAAACACAAATAGAGTAATTGAAATTCTTCCTGCGTGAGATTGAAAAGATTGAATTCTAAATGTTCAATGGCATTGTCTATGTAAAAACGTAATTTCTCAAAATTGGAAGTAATAACATAGACACAATCCGGCTGATTGTTTTTATACCCGAAGGCCTGAGTTTCTATTTTTCCTAAATCGGTGGTATTGGTGCCTTTCAGCTCGATTACGGTAGTTACCTTTTGATTGATCACAATGGCACCATCGGCTTTTTTACTGTCTTTTACATTTTTGTATTCGGTAGTAATATTAAAATCCGGTTGCGGATTTTTGGTATAGCCCAAAATCGTCACAAACAGGTCTATCAGGAATTCTCCCTGATATTGTTCTTCCTTACTGTTTCGGATATTTTCCTGTATGGTGGGATTATGGAAATGATCTTGAAACTGTTTCCATTTCTCCTGTAAAACGGTTTTATTTTGGGATTGTAAATGTTTTAGAACTACTGATTTCTGGAATAATGACATTTGGGTAACGCTTTTATTAAAAGTTTCTAAAAATAAGCATTTATAAATGATGTAGGGAATTTGTTATAAACAAAAAGTGGTTAAAAACGTCATTGAAATAAATGAAAAACGAGGGTGATTTTATTGTAAAATCGCCCTCGTTTTGTTTATGTGGGTAAAATTTACTGTTATTTAATAAATTTTGATATTACTTTTTTGGTACTTTTCATTAGTTAGTCGAGGCATCAAAGTGAACGACGGAGAGAGACCGCTTTATTGGCCCCTGTTATTTAACAGGACTTTCTTTTGGATTAGATATTATTCTTTAATTTTTTTAATGTTTACTTTGGATTGTTTTGGAAACAAAAAACTACAATCTGTTGAAAACTGTAGTTTGTGGAATTAGTACTGTTGCTTATAGGCATGGGCACGGATTGCAAATCCGCACAATCAAGTATTGTAAATCCGAGATATCGGGGAAGCTAAATGGACAGCAAGAAAATATTGATTATTCCTATTTTAAATTAAATAATAGACAATTGGGATGGGCACGGATTGCAAATCAGCGATATCGGGGGCAGTAATTATTAGTCATTACTAATCGGTACATCAATTCGGTCTCTTGCTACACAAAACCCATCTTTAATTATATAGCATTCAACAAAATGGGCTCCTTCAAAATTTGATTTTTCTTTTCTTTGGTCAGTTCCACGATTGCTTTCAATTATTTGTCCACGTAAACAATCTTTTTTCTTTGCAATTTCTCCTTCGTTTTTTACTTTCCATAACACTTCATAAGGTTTTGGGACATCCGTAGCTGTGATCAAAAACACTAATTCTTTATTTTTTTTCAAAAACTTTACTAATCTTAAAAATTCTGTCCTAAATCCTGCTTGAGTCACTTGACAATCGATTCTAAGCATATAAGTTATATTCATTGGATAGCGTTCCTCAATATATTCCTCAGATGCAGTATAATTGTAACTTGATTCTTTAAGTGTTTGAGGATAAGGAAATGATTTACCAAATACTCTTCTCCAAATCTCATAAACAGTGCTATTTGTGTTTTTCTCAATCGCCTCTTCTACATTCTTAAGTGCTTTTTTTGCTTTAGACTTAAAATTAGAATTGTTTTTGTAAACGTGTTGATTACTTCCGGGAGCGTACCAATATGACCTATTATCATCTAAATCTTTTAAATATTTAAAAAAATCTCTAACTAAAATATCATAATTATCGAATGTGTAAGTTCTATAATCAGGGTTAGAAATGAAGAAATTATAGACTAAACTGTCAATTAAAAGCCCTCCTATTTTCACACCTGATTTGTTTTTCCAAGCTCTCATAAATCTACAAAGATTTATGAGATTATTATTGCACTCTTTGTCGAAATTAATAATTTCCGAAGATTCGGGTGTTGGATTTGTTTTTTTCCATTTTCCACCATTGTTAGAATCTGGATATGTAAAACTTCCATCATTTTCCAGAAAAGCAGGACATACTTCTATATAATCATTCGTAAATTCTATTACTACAACTTGTCCATCTCCTCTAACTTTTGATTGTGTGTATGTTTTGGAAAGTGATGTTTTTACATCTTGTAATAATTGACTTTGTTTATTTCCTTCTCTATTATTATATTTTGTATATAATCCATCAGGTAAAACAAATAATAAATCTAAATCACTTATGCCACTAATAGCAGTATCTCTTCCATAACTTCCAATGTAAATTCCATTTTCAGTATTTGATTCTATGTTGTGAAAATCTGTATTTAATCTTTTTGTAATTGTACCAAAACGACTTTCAATATTTTCTTGGTTTAATACAGTTAACTTGTTTGAAAAGTCCTTGAATGTTTGTTCGATATTCATAGAAAACACAGATTAGAATAATTATAAAAATGATGAAAAATGTTGCTTTTAGAGAGTTTGGAACTTTATCTTTAAAAAATTTTAGTTTTAATTCCTCTTCAATCCATTCTACTTGCATCTCATAAAAAAATTTATAATGTGCAAACCATTGAGACATAAAAACTTGCTTACTAATGGTATTACTATAGAAATCATTGAGAAGATTTTGATATCTAACTTCATAATTTTGATAGTCAAAATTATTATCACTTTTTGCTAAAAAGTATAAGTCTCGAGTTAAATTGAAAATTCGTGTTAATCTTATTCCTTCATTATTGTAATCATCAGCTTTATCTTTAAATACGTCAATATACATAATAGCAATACCAACAAATATTAATAAAATAGATAATTCTTTATTAAAAGGAATATTTTCATAAGCAATTTGAATAATTCCAATCGCTAAAGAAGTAAAGCCTACCCAGCTTGGGAGTTTATTTATAATATCATAAGAAGAAAAGTTTTTTTTTGCACCAAATCCGATATCGTAACCCTTTTGTGCTAGGGTTTTTAAAAAGTCGTTTTTATTCATTTGTTGTATATTATTGCCCCTAACATTCTGGGACTAAAGTGGGTTTGGGACTAAATTAAGACCATTCTTCGGATTTGCCAAATCTCCTAAATAAAACCAACTTTCAATTAAGTCAATTGCCCAAATCCGTTGTAGCTGTTGGCAGTAGTTTTTATGCTGTTTCTTGAACACATTTTAATACATCTAAAATGTCTTGGGACAATAAGCTTGGGATATCGTCAACTACCTTGTTTAATATTTCAACTTTTAAAGCATCTTCTTTCCCTTTTTTTATTGCATTAAGTGGAGGAAAAGCTTTCAAAATTTGTTCCTCTAATGAGTGTCCTTGATGATGTAAATACCATTTGGGAACGTTTATTTCGATGCTATTCAGAAGTTTAACTGGAATCAAGGTATTGTCTGTCGGATTTACGACCGCAGAAATATTAGAGATTACATAATCTACAACAACCTGTAGTTTCTCTCTGTTGAAATTTTTTAAGTCAATAAAAGTCTCATTTTGAGCTAATCCCAGAACTTCTTTCGCTACAATTTTTTCTCTTAATAGCAATACGCCGATTAACAATGGGTCTAAAATATAGTTTTCTATGCTATATCTATTTCCGTTACCAAGCACTTTTACGACTTCCGAACTTGTGTTAGTGTTGTCCCAATCTATTATTCCTGACACAAATTTATTGCCTGCATGTCTCAGTGTTTCAGTTATGTTAATTACTTGACCACAATTCGAAATTTTTGTTCCATTTTTATCTGTTCTACTTTCTCCCGAAGATATGAAGCTCAAAGAAATTTCAGGTATAAGATAGCTTGATAATTGATGATACATTTTTTCATAATAAGTAACATCATAAGGACTTTCAACAAATACTTGTCGTCTATTTTCGTAGTTAACACTAAAAGAAGGAACGCCTGAAGTCAAAATTTTTAAAGCAGTATCTTTTTTAACTTTTTCTATTCTGACCCCACTTTTGTTTACAACAAATATTGATTCTTCTGGTGCTAATGCTACGGTTGATGATGAATGAGTTGTGATAATCACTTTTACTTTTTTCTCTGTTACAAAAACTTGTTGAATTACATCCAAAAATTTCTTTGACATAGAAGGGTGCAAAGAAGCATCAGGCTCGTCCATTAGCAGTACTTTTGGAAATTCTAAATCGAAATTTGAATTATAAAGAGCTAATGCAAGGGACATAAGCACTTTTTCTCCCGATGATAAATCACCAAATTGGATTTCAACCCCATTATAGTTGTTCACAAGTTTTAATTCAAATGGTGCGTCTCTGTGACTATTCGATGGTGAATTAATATGATAGTCTAAATTCGCTTCTTTTATTATTTTATTGACAAAATCCCAAGGTGCTTCGCCAAAAATGTTTTCAAATTCCTCCTTTGTTAGATAGGTTATTTCCGTCTGTTTCTTTACTTCATTCCTATATTGTCTGAACTCATTGTCTTCAAATTTGTCTTGATAACGTTTGAAAAGACTAGAAAAATTTTGATAAAAAATATCCGTTTGTTGCAATCCGTCTTCTAATGGATAGTGATTGAAAAAATCATCAGATGAAAGTTCTTCTCTAATTTTATTAGCACTTTTTGCAATTTTATCTATAACCTTTATTTGTGGTGCATTATGTCCAAATACATTGTTCTCAAGAGTGAAATTTGGATTACTTTTTCTATTTTCTAAATAGCTATTAAAACCTTGCCATAAACCTTGTGTGTTTGCATTCAACTGCTCTCTTGTTACTATCGTGCTCTCGTTTGGAGATAGAGTTTGTGATGTTACATATTTTTTAGGGTTCAATTCTGAACCATTATCATCCAAAACTATTAATTGATTTTGTGTGATTGCCGTTAATAGTTGCGTTTTTCCTGCTCCGTTAATACCTGTCAATACTACAAAGTCAGGTAAGTCAATTGTAAAAGGTTCTAAAGATTTAAATTTTTGTTGTAATGTTAATTTCATTTACTGTGTCTTTTAAAATTCTAATTAACTATTTAATGTTCTAAAAATCAATAATTTACTTTTGAACATTTGTCTAAATTTTAACTTTCAACCGTGAGCTGAAAGAGTCTATTTGGGCGCGAATTACCAGCTTTTATTACCTTCTATCTATAGTGGTGCACAACAACCTAAATTTAGGTTACTATGCGCTACTTTTCAACGGACAAGATATTAAGCCTTACCTTCAGATTTATCAAATCTCTGAAATATGGAACCATTTTAAAATTAAGCTAATTACCCAAATTGATTATAAGACTTGTTACCTTCATTTTTACTCCTCTTCGTAAAATTTAATATTGTGTTCCGTTAAGAATTCTTTTATCCTGTCCACATGAATACAATGCCCTACATTCAAAAATGGGGAATTCGAAACTTTTGTTTTTTTACCGTCTTGAATAATTTCTTTGTCTTTAATGTCGAAGCCTAAATGTAAGTGACTTGTCATATTTTGCATACCATAAATCAATCCTTCAGAGTCAAATAACGGACCACCACTTTGTCCACGAAGCCCGGGTGTGCTCATTTCTATTGATATAATTTGGTTCATATCTCCTCCAAATCGAGTTATAATTCCATCTAAAGGAAAGCTAGGAGAATTTGGATTTCCTGTACTTGTCCATTCAATATCGTCAGTTGTAGGATTGTGTTGAAAATTATTGAATTCAGGAAATGGGTATCCGAGCCTACAAAGAGACTTCCCTTGCTTTATTTTATTAGGGTCTTTGACAAATGTTGCATAGGAATTATAAAATTTATGTTTGAAACCTTCAAAAATTATTATTACTAAGTCGAGTGTTGGGTGAACATGGTATTTTATATTACCAATTGTGTCAACTGAATTTACAAATTGATTTTTTATTTGAACAGTTGTGTCTTTCTTAAATTTGTATTTAGTCTCAAGTCCTAAAAGAGCTTTTTTAAATTTCCCATCATTAGGCAGCTTGTTTCTTTCTGTCTTAAAATTATTAAATTGTATACTGACTGGTTCAGCTTGTGCTATAATTTCTAATACGTGTTTACAAGTAATAGCCACTCCGTCTTCATTAATAAAAAATAAAGTTGAAGTCCCAGGGGAAACTATGCCTCCATATGTTCTTGCTATTGTATGAATTGGTCTTGTGAATTGTTCTACTTTTTCGATTGCTTTTATGTACATAATTATCGTTTTTAAATTGTATATAATATAATTTCACCTACTCTAAATAATTTTCGGTATTCCTAATTTATTCGTTAAATATTCTCGTGAGACCCTTCCTATGTCAGGGTGACAAGATTGTGTATGAAAAGCACAAATTGTTAATCGGATTTTTCTGTTTGTAATAATTTGGCTTTTTGAACTTCAAATTCAGGAGGGGACAGGACTCCTGTATCTAGGAGTTCTTTTAGTTTTTTGAGACTTGCGATTTGGTTGTCGAAGGTCGTGCCTGTGGGGTTATTTTGAGGGTTATTGTAATTGTTTACAACAACGTTTTGGCTGTCGGAGGTGAATGACCAGATGAGGGCTGCGACCCAGCCAATGAATGTCCACCCTAAGAATACATTGAGCAAAATGATGGCCAGTCTGTTTGATTTTTTTCGACTTGATGCAATGATAGCCGGCAAAAAATATAGTAACAGTAATGGAATGATAATGATTGCTATTTCAGTGGCTCCGAAACTTCCCATAATAATTGTGGATTTAATGTTGGTTAATTTGACTGTTGATTTTTAGTGTTTTTCGGCAGCTTAAATTTTATACTAAAATGAATTTCAACTGCAAGTTTACCTCATAACGATTATCTATTTTACGGTTTTGAGGCTTATTCTTTACGGTTTAAAAATTTAACATTTCAGATCAAAACAGGATGATTGTGAAAGGTGATTGTATAGTTTCTAGATGGGATTGCTTCGCTACGCTCGCAATAACAAGATTGCGGAGTTTCTTTGTGGAGCTTCTGATGGGATCCCTCGTTCCTCGGGATGACAAGATTGCGGAAGTTGATTGCAGAGTTTCTTTGTGGAGCTTCTGATGGGATCCCTCGTTCCTCGGGATGACAAGATTGCGGAAGTTGATTGCAGAGTTTCTTTGTGGAATATTTTTTTCTCGGGCTTAGAAGATTGTGGATT
Source organism: uncultured Flavobacterium sp. (assembly GCA_964631795.1). Classification (GTDB taxonomy): domain Bacteria; phylum Bacteroidota; class Bacteroidia; order Flavobacteriales; family Flavobacteriaceae; genus Flavobacterium. Next base: position 10,758 of record CAZWAF010000031.1, read on the forward strand.
TTTATCGGGGAGCTGCTTGATATGATTGCTTCGCTACTAGGTGTTTTTTAGAATACAATTATTAACCACCCCGCCCCTATGGGCACCCCTCCAAAGGAGGGGAATGTTTCGGGTTAAAAAGGATTTGTACTTTGATTTAAAAAATCAATTCGACAGTTGTTCCTTCGTTGAGCATAGAATTTATTTTTAGAACGGCATTAGTTGTTTTTGCGCGTTCTTTTATGTTTTTTAGGCCGATTCCGGTTTTGGATTTTGTGATATCAAATCCGATTCCGTTGTCTTGGACTATTACTGCCAATAAATCGTTTTTTTCATTTATTGTAAGCGTACAATTTTTAGCTTGGGCGTATTTATTGACATTTTGAAACAATTCTTGCAAGATTCTGTAAATATTTATTTTAATAATAGATGAATATTTATCCCAGTCGATTTTTTCAGAAATATTTATTGTAAAATCTGTAGTAGAAGAGCTGTTGTTAAAATCGATGAGTGCATTTAGAAGAAAGTTAAAATCGGCTTTGTTTACCAATGAATCATTGTTCAAATCGTGGGATAAACTTCTGACTTCCGTTTCCACTTTTTGGAGTTCTTTTACAAAAGACAAACGTTTTTGTTTGCTTTCCTCATCGTCCATTTTATTCAAGATTCCTAAATTCAACCGGATGCCATAAATCCTGTTCATAATGCCATCGTGCAGTTCTTTGGATATTCTTGATTTAACCTGATTACCAGCATTTGAAACCTCATCCTGAAAATCAGATAACAGATTGAACAGTTCTGCATCAGCGACGTTTTTCTGTTCAAGCAGGTTAATTTCCTTTCTTTTTGCTTTCCTGTAGTATACTGAAGAAATGATTAAAAAGGTAATTACAATAAATGCGATGGCTAACAGTAATAACAAATTTCTATTAGAAAGGACTTTGTTCTGATCTTCAATTTTTCCGGTCTCGTATTCAATACGTGCAAATTTTTCTCTATTTGCACGTTGTTTTTTAGTGATACTATCATTTATCCGGATATATTCATTTTTATATTTAACTGTATTATTTTTATCAGCCTGGGACAAAAAATTAAGTGTTTTAAGCAATTCATTTCCACTTTTCAGACGCTTTGACAATAGAAGCGCTTCATCGAGGTATATTTTTGCTTTTAAATGATCTTTATTTAAAAGGTAAAACTCACCGTAATTAATTATTTTATATAGATATCCTTGATCATCTTTACTTTGCTTCGCAGTAGAAATTGCTTCATCATAATATTTTTTAGCCTCATTATAATTACCGTTTTTCATTAATGAGTACGCTATATTACCAATTGCCATTGAATAATATCCTAAAAATCGATCTTTTAACTTTTTTGTAGTGATTTTTTTTAATACTTCGACAGACTTATTATATTGTCCTTTTTCATCATAAACATTACAAATGTTCATTGTATTAATTACACTATAAAGATAATATTCATTTGAATCCTGCAATTTTACAAGGACTTTTTTAGCTTCTCCAAAGTAAAATAATGCCTTGTCCAACTCACCTAATTTTAAATGATTGTTACCCTGATGAGCATAACATTTATATTCTAAATCAGGATTTTGGTTAGTTTTTACATTAGTTAAAGCTTTAAAAGTTTCGATTTCACTTTCTGTATAATTACCTTCATAAAATAATAAATCCGCTTTATTATAAAGAACGTTGGCGAATCGATCATCATTTTTAGTTAATCTGAAAAATTTTTCAGATTCCTTGTAGTAATAATAAGCACTGTCTTTTTGAGAATTATGAAGACAAGTTCCCATAAAATACATAGCCCGCCCCATAGTCAAAGAATCATTGTTTTTGACTGCATTCTGATATATGGTATTACTGATCTTAAATGCTGATTTATTTTTAGTTAGCTTATAGTATTCAACAGCAATTTCAAAAAAGTATTCTGTTTTTAGAGAATCAATTTCAAAAGTGTTTATTTTTTTAGTAACTGAATCTAAGTGTTTTAGTTTATCAGTATCTGAAAGTGTGAAATATTTTGTATCTAATGTTGTTTCATTATACAGATATCTTTTATCCTTACATGAAACCAAAAGTATTATAACAAATAAACAGTATATCTTTTTCAAAAGGAATGAATTTTAGCCAAAAATAAAAAAACTATGCAAAGCATAGTTTTTTTATTAATTATTCCTCTCTAAGGTTTTATAACTATCGGTGGATTAACAGGATCTCCATCTATAATATAGTCCGCAGACTTATTAGTCGTTACCAGGTCATCATTGGAACAAGAAGTTAAAAATAAACCAACAGCTATCACTGCTATAAAGGCATAGAATTTCATAAAAATCATTTTTAATTGAACAAATAGTTGTATGAGCGATGCAGTACATCGCTAATGATTTTCTGAAAAGCAGGGATGACTTTTACAGCAGCTTTTCAATGACAAATTCCCTTCATTGAAAAACCAATTGAATTCAATTGTTCGTTGATTCGAACAGGGCAAAAGTATTGAGCACCAGTAGGAAAAAAGCAGTTTTTCAGGCCAGTTTAGTAGATGGTAATCAGCGATTAGTGAATGGTATTGTTTTTTGAGTAACTAACAGTTTTGGTTGTGAGACGTGAGATGTGAGATGTGGGATGTGAAATGTGGGATGTGGGATGTGGGATGTGCCTTCGATACTTCGACTGGGCTCAGTACAGGCTACTCAGACACCGTGCACAGATGGATGGGATGATATTAATCCGAATAATTAAGATTGGAGAAGATTTCTTTGCTTCAATTGACGTTTTGTATTAAAAACACAACATGTACCACCCCGTCCTACGGACACCCTCAAAAAGAGGGGAAGTGTTACCGCTTAAACGTCATTTATATAGCTTTTTTTGTAAAAAAATATGACCACCAATGATTTTTTTGAAAATAGTCAGATAGTTCGGGTTCTCGATACAATTTTCAGAAAAAGCTGTCGCATTTTCTGAAAATCACTCGAACTGACGAGGGTGATTTTAGCTGATCTTTTTGATCATTATGTCAACATTTGATTTATAGCTTCTGGAGAAAGGTAATTTATATTCGTTTCCGTGGAGGTAACAATCATTTTTACCGATGTTGATTCGGCTGACGTATTGAATATTGACGATGTAGCTATTGTGAATGCGGAAAAAGTAGAAAGGCAATGAGGTTTCAAAAAATTTCAAGGTTTTAAAGCCAGAAATAACTTTTCCGTTTTGCAAATAGAAATCAGTTGTGTTATTGTCAGCTTTTAAATAGACGATGTCATCCAACGAGACGAAATGATAATCACCATTTGATTTTATACAAAGTCTATTTTCCTGTTTTTTTCCGTACAATTTAGAGTACTTCATTAATGCTTTACGTAATTCGGAAGGCTCCATAGGAAGCAGCAAGTAATCGGATACACCTAATTTTAAAGCTTTATAGGCATTTTTTTCATCCTGATTTACTGCAATGACATAAGGCAAATCATCTAAATACTGATGAAGTTCCATAAGCAACGTAATAGGAATTGCGTTATCGAAACAAAAGAAAATCAGTTGAGGTTTTTTCTCTAAAATTCCATTCAGTGCCGAATCGTAATCCGTGTAAACTCCCAGACACAACATATCATCAAAAAACTGAACAGCGTCAATTTTCTGTTGAATTTTATTGTCAGCATCAATAACAATATAGGAATTTAGCACGTTTTAGTTAGATTTGGCGCAATTTAGTTTCCTTTGTATTTTTATTTTACGGTTTTAAAGGCTAATACTTACGGTTTGATGATGATGGAAAAAATTAACATTTTAGTAGTGGACGATCATCCGATGACAACGGATGCTTATATCAATTTAATCAGGTTGAATACTGATAGTAAAAACTTTAATTTTCTGAAAGCGACTGATTGCCAAAGTGCTTTCAGAATTATTGAAAATGAAGAAAAGTTAAATAATGTGATCAGTATAGCTTTAATTGACATCAGTATTCCGGGATACCCAGAGGAGAAATTGTTTTCGGGAACCGATATAGGGATGTTGATTAGAGAGGCTTTTTCGGATAGTAAAATTATTATGCTGACTATGCATACGGAACCTCTTATTCTGAACAAAGTTCTTACAAGCATAAGTCCGGAAGGGTTTATCTCAAAAAGCGATATCGACTTTGAAACGTTTCCTGATATTTTTAACCAAATAATGACCGGTGAAAATTACTTTAGCCCAACAATAAGCAGCTCTTTGCAGTCATTCGTTAAAAAAATGATCGGATGGGACGAATTTGACACAGAAATATTACTCCTCTTAGAAAAAGGAATACTTACCAAAGACCTACCGGATTTTATTGAACTATCACTTAGCACCATCGAAAAAAGAAAAGCAAATATCAAAAGACAAATTTTAGGTCAAAAAGGTTCGGATAAACAACTAATTGAAAAGTGCAGGGCAATGAAAATGATATGATCGTAAGAAGTGCCCTTCGACAAGCTCAGGGTGACAGGTGAAAGTTAATAAATGTAGATTTCAAGTTTATTGAAATGATATTTCTATGACTGTAAGGTTTGGCTATTTAAGTCAAGCCTTTTTTGTTTGGAATAATTCGTGTTTTTAATCGTAGGAAGATTCTTTAAGCCTTAAAGTGTTAAAATTTTAAACCGTAAAAATTAAGTTAAAAAACCGTAAAATAATTAACTATTATAATTTAAAATTGCAACAACATCAAATATGATTAAAAAATACTTTAAAAAGTAAATGAGATATTTAATAGTACTGATTATAATTTTATCTAACAACATTTTGTATTCACAAATAAAAATAGCAGGTAAAATTCATGATCGAAATAATAAACCTATTGAGTTTGTAAAAATAAACTTATTGAAAAATGATTCTACCACGGTTAATGATACATTCACAGATAATAAAGGACGTTTTTTAATAAAAACCCAAGCGGGTAAGTATGATTTACAAATTAAGAATTCTGGAGAAGTAATTTATACTAAAAGTATTGACGTTATTTCCGATTTAGATTTAGGAATTTTAAAAGTTGAGACAGTTAACAATCTTGAAGAAGTCATTATAGAAGGCAAAAAGAAACTTATAGAACACAAAGTTGACCGATTGGTTTTTAATGTAGAAAATTCTTTATCTGTTGCAGGAGGAGATGCTCTCGATGCTTTAAAAGTCACTCCTTATATAAGAGTACAAAACGATCAGATTTCCATGATTGGCAAAAGCGGAATGTCTGTAATGGTCGATGACAGGCTGATACAGTTATCTGGAGATGAATTGACAAGTTTTTTAAAATCTATCAGGGCTGATGATATTAAAAGCATAGAGGTAATTACCAATCCGCCCGCCAAGTACAGTGCCGAAGGGAATAGCGGGATCATAAACATTAAGTTGAAGAAATCTAAACAAGATAGTTGGAATGCTACTTTAAATAGCACTTACAGCCAGGCAACCTATCCAACAGGGACTGGTGGAGGGACTTTTAATTACCAAAAAGACAAAATCGCATTGACTGCCAGTTCAAACTACTCCAAAGGAAGTATTCAAAATGTATTTACAACCAAGGCATTCTATCCCACGGAAACGTGGAATGAAAAAATCATTATGAGAGTCTTCAATAATTCATTAAGCAATCGTTTTGGGATTGATTATCAGACCACGAAAAAAGTAAGTATTGGAGCTCAATATATTGGAAGTTATAGCGATCCAGATGTGATGGACAGAGACATAACACATTTGAACGATAATATGACGAATCTAAATAACGGAATAATTCAGACGAACGGATATAACAACAGAAAAAGGAATTCAAACATGCTGAACGCCCATTCAGTTATCGAGTTAGATACATTGGGCAGAAAGATTAGTGTAGATGTCGATTATTTGAATTATGAAGCAAAAGATAACAGAAATTTTCATTCTGAAACGAGTAATTCTGATGGTACTCAAATTCCGAATGGATTTAAATCGGCAAATAACGCGACCATTCAAAACATCGATAATTTCTCTACTCAAATAAATGTAGATCAACCTTTAAAGTGGATGAATTTTAGTTACGGTACTAAGTTGTCATTTTCTAATACTAATAATGCAATAAGTTATTTTGATACTACAAACGGTGCTCCTGTCTTTGACCCGTCACAAAGCGACTTGTTTAAATATAAAGAGAATTCGCAAGCATTTTATGTTTCGGGAAATAAGAAATTCGACAAGGACAAATGGCAAATGCAAGTAGGGTTGAGATCGGAAAGCACCCAAACTACAGGCAATTCGATTTCGTATAATCAAACGAGAAATTATAATTATACCAGAATTTTTCCAACTGCGTATATAACATATACTCCGGTTGAGAACCATAGTTTTTCATTGGATTACAGCAAAAGGATTTCAAGACCGGGGTTTTGGGAGTTAAATCCGTTCAAATGGTATATTAGTCCATATACTTATACTGAAGGGAATCCATATTTACGTCCTTCATATTCACATAATTTAGAGCTTAAACATTCGTATAAAAATTGCCTATTTACATCTCTTTATTACTCTCAAATTATTAACGGTTCAGGACAAGTTCCAGTATTAAGCCAGGATAATTATACCCAAATATTCACGCGTTTGAATTATTATGATGGGTATTCCACTGGATTAGCGGAGGTATATGTATTTAATAAATTAAAATGGTTTGAAAGCCAGAATATGGTTTACGGGTATTTTCAACATTCAGATTCAAAGTTATACCCCCTTACCCCAAAAAGCGTTGAAGGATTAGGGATGAATGTTTCTACCACAAATACTTTTACCTTAAATGCCAATAAGACAATATTGGCAGGATTTAGCTTTGCATATAATTCTCCCAGCAAATCAACGCAAATGTTTTATGGTTACGCCACTAATCAGTTAAACATATTCGCTAGGATATTTTTATTGAATAAGAAATTACAAATTTCAATCACAGGAATCAATTTGCTTAAATCATATGATTTTACTGTCAAAAGATACAGTAATAGTATAGAAGTAAGAAATACAGGATATAACGATTCAAGAAATTTCAGGCTGAGTTTGATTTATAAGTTTGGAAGTTCCAAAATATCGGAAAGACAAAGGAATGGCAGTAATGAAGATGAAAAAAGACGGATAAATTAATATCACAATTTAAGGTTCCGCCAATTTATAGAATGTATTTGAGATTAAATATATAAGCATTTTTAGTTACGAGTATTTTGTAGTGTACAATGCAAAAGAAAGGAATTTAAAATAAACACTTGCAAGTTATCCGGCTGCTCGGAGAAAGAATAAGCGAAAAATAAATTTTTAAACAATTTAATTTTTTTGTTATGAAAAAGCAAATCAAAAAATTCGATGCTTCGAAATATGAAATACTTCAAAGAAAAGGTGAAGTTTTAAAAGGAGGCTTTTCTTCAGCGTTGACCAGTTCAGTATCAGGAGGGAAAAGTTTAGGAACCAACATTTTTAGCTGTCCTAACATTGGATGTAACAATTGTCCTAATACAGGTATTTGTCCTTCGTAATTTACATAAGTGTAAACAAATGAACTATATCCAAGGTGTTATTAATAATACCTTGGATATTTATTGAACTAATCAATTACTTATAAGCAAAACAAATGAAATACAGTCAATTCAATAGTATTCAGGCATTTGATGATAAATATGCCTTATACAATTCATTAGAGCAAAAAGTTATTTTTTTGGATCCCGAATTAAAGGAACTCCTTGATGCCGGCATCGTAGAAGGAATTGATAATTTACTGGGAATTCACCCGTCATTTTACGAATATCTTGTTACAAACAATTTTATTGTAGGTAATGATGTTGATGAAGTTGGTAATGTAAAAAAAATATCAAAAGCCGTCGATGAAAACCATAAAGAGTATGTCTTAACAATCAATCCTACAATGAATTGCAATTTCAAATGTTGGTATTGCTATGAAACTCATATTAAAAAATCAAGATTAGAAGAGGTAAATATTGATAAAATAAAAAAATTTATCAGTTTAACAGCTTCCAATAAAGAACTGAATCATTTTGCTCTTTCTTTTTTTGGAGGAGAACCGCTTTTGTATTTTGACAGGAATGTTATTCCTATAATCGACCATTTTGTTGATACTTGTGTGATAAAAAATATTTCTTACAATATTGTTTTTACAACCAATGGTTATCTGATTAATCAAGACTATATTGATTATTTTATTAAAAAAAACATTAGATGCAACTTGCAAATAACATTAGATGGTTATAGAGAAGAACATGATAAAGTACGTTATGTAAGTAAGACCAAAGGTTCTTATTTTGAAATTGTTAACAATATTAAGTTATTGATTAAAAATCAATTTCCTGTGACCATTCGCGTGAATTATACCGATGAAAACCTGTATAATACGAGCAAGATCCCATCAGATTTTTTAGATATTGATCAAGAAATAAAAGAAAATTATCTAATATTTGATTTCCATAGAGTCTGGCAAAACATTCAAATTGATGATTTAGATTTATTGCTTGAAGAAAAAATATCAGAAATAAAAGAGCATGATATAGATGCAAATGCAGGGACACGTTCTCCAAACAACATTCATAATTCTTGTTATGCCGATAAAAGAAACAGCGTGGTTATCAATTATAATGGAGACATTTTTAAGTGTACTGCAAGGGATTTTGAGACTAAAAACAGAGCCGGATATATTTCTAAAGAAGGGGTTTTGATTTGGGAAAACGATTACTTGGAAAGAAGAATGAATGCAAAATTTAATAACAAACCTTGTTTATCATGTAGAATTATGCCTTTGTGTAACGGTGGTTGTTCACAACATGCAATGGAAAATATTGAAGCCGGTACCGAATATTGTGTTTATCAAGGGGATGAAGGAGAAAAAGATAAAATTGTAAAAACAAAGATTAAAGAAATTGTAGATGCAAATTTTTAAGAAACCACGTATTCAATTTTATCATCAATTAGAAAGTACTGATTGTGGGGCTGCATGTATGTGTATGATCATAAGTTATCATGGCAAACAAGTTGGATTATCCCAACTCAAAAAACTATTTGAGTTTACAAGGATCGGAGTTTCTATCGAGGATATTATAGAGGTTTCTCAAAAAGTAGGTTTCATTTCTATTCCATTAAAACTCACTCAAGCGGAATTGGAGGAAATACCTTTACCGACAATGCTTTTTTGGAAACAAGATCATTTTATTGTTTTAGAAAAAATAGTAAAGAGAAAAAATAGTGTTTTTTATGTATTAGCAGATCCTGCGTTTGGTAAAATAACATTAGAATCTGAGTTTTTTTTGAAAGAGTGGATGGGTAATAACGAAAAAGGTGTTGCAATAGTATTAGAACCGGCAGATGATTTTTCAGAGATTCGTTTTCCAAAAGACAAAAGCATCACTATTTTTAAATCTACTTTTTTTGATAAGGCAATTAAATTTTTAAAAGAGAACAAATTAAAATATTTAAGTGCCATTTTACTTGTTTTAGTCAGTTTGTCGGCTAATTTTATTATTCCATTCATCTTTCAAAGAATTATAGATACCGGTATAACCCCAAAAGCTATACATGTAGTTTATTTTTTGCTGGGAGCGCAATTGCTGTTGTCAGTTTCAAGTGCTATCTCAGAATTCATCAGCCATCTAACACTTACTAAAATTAATTTCTTACTGAGCGTTGATTTAAAAAAGGATCTGCTATATAAACTGATGCGGTTACCCGTTAATTTCTTTGATACCCGGCTGAATACTGAAACTTTACAACGATTAAATGACCAGCAGAAAATTCAAGATTTTATTACCTGGAAAGGGATTGATTTTGTATTTAGTGTTATCAATATATTAGTATTCAGTTCAATTTTATGCTATCTAAATCCAATTATTTTCACCTTATATATTATACTTTCTACAATTTCAATTATTTGGTTTTTGTTCTTTTTGAAAAAAAGAGAGATAATTGAATATGCATTGTTTTTAGGTCAGTCAGAAAATAACAACAGCATATATGAATTTATAATGAATATGCCTGAAATAAAAATCAATGATGCTCAAAACAGAATTATAGATAAAATTCTAAACATACAGAAAAAGATAAATATCTTAGAATTGAAATCCTTGTTTTTGAATATGTATCAAAATATAGGAGTCAACTTTTTTTCAAAATTTAAAGAGGTTATTGTTATAGGAATTTGCGCAGTTTTTATTATTGAAGGTAAAATGACTTTAGGGACTCTTCTAAGTATCACATACGTAATCGGACAATTAATCGGGCCTATTCATAATTTAGTTGGTTTTATCAGAGATACTCAAGATGCCAATATTGCCAATAAGAGGATTGACGAGATTTACAGTAAAGCAGATGAAGATGATTTGAACAAATTGCACATTGAAAAGTCAGAATTCAAAGAAATAAACATAGATAAGGTGTCGTTTAAATATCCGGGTAATTTTAATCCATTTATCTTAGATGATATTTCATTTAAAATACCTAATAATTCAGTTACCGCTATAGTTGGTGCCAGCGGAAGCGGTAAAACAACATTATTGAAGTTGTTGTTGTCATATTATCCAGCTACAGAAGGGGAAATATTTTTAGAAGATCAGAATATAGATGATGTATATTCGAATGAATGGCGGAAAAAATGCGGGATAGTTTTGCAAGATGGGAATATTTTCAGCGGGACAATTGCTGAAAATATTGCTTTAGCTGAAGAAACAATTAATGAAGAGAGATTAATTCAAGCTTCAAGAATATCTTGTGTTTTAGAATTTGTACAGAACTTTCCAATGGGGTTCAATACAAAGATTGGAAATACTGGAATAGAGTTAAGCGGAGGCCAAAAGCAACGAATTTTAATAGCCAGGGCAATTTATAAAGATCCTCAATATATCTTTTTTGATGAAGCGACCAGTTCCTTGGATGCCGAAAATGAAAAAATAATACATACTAATTTACAGGGATTTTTTAAAGGGAAAACAGTTGTCATTATTGCCCATCGCTTGAGTACTGTTAAGAATGCTGATAATATAATTGTCCTTAAAAAAGGTAAGATTGTAGAACAAGGAAACCACAACGACCTAGTTTCTAAGAAAAATGAATATTATAATTTAGTAAAGAATCAGTTAGAGTTAGGGAATTAACTTTTATAAATTAGTTTTCAATTTACCTCAAATTTCACACACATTTTAAATTTATCGATATATGAAAAATATTTATTGTTCAATTATTGCTGTGCTTTTAGTGTCTTGCAATAGTCTGAATACAGAAGGTGTTATGGGTTCAGGAAAGGTGACTCCAAAAATTTATGATGTTACCCATTTTAAAGAAATAGATATAAGTGTTGTGTTTGATGTCGTAATCGTTCCTTCAGATACCGAGAAGGTTATTGTCGAAACAGATGAAAACTTACAGGATTTAGTTTTGGTTGAAAATGGCAAGGACAAACTTATAATTAAAATGAAACCTCTAACTAATATTACGAAAAAGACTAAAGGGAAAATAACTATTTACACAACAGGACTTAACAAAATAACGAACACATCTGTAGGAACATTGGAAAATGAAGGTGTTTTAAACAGTAAAAAAATGATTTTAAATAACAGTGCAGTTGGAAATGTGAACCTAAAAATTAAATCGGAGGATTTAATTTTTAACAACACTGGAGTAGGCAATACAGATTTAAAAGGGAATAGTGATAATGTGACGATAAAAAACAGTGCGGTTGGGAATTTAGACACTGTTGATTTGAAAAGTATGAATCTTGATTTACAAAATCATGCTGTCGGCAACACAGTTGTATTTGCAGATAAAGAGATTACTATAAATAATTCAGCAGTCGGTAAACTTGATGTTTACGGGAACTGTGTGATAAAAGAAATCAATAATACTGCTGTAGGTAAATTCGTTAAACATTAATTAAAAGATTGTAACAAATTATTCTATATTCTTGTTTTGTCAGAAAAGGAGGCAGTCTAAAAAAGTAGACTGCCTCCTTTATTTTTTAAGTTAAATTTTCAAACCGTAATTATTAGACCTAAAAACCGTAATTTGAAGAGGTTGTTATTGCTTAAAATTGCAATTGTAAAAAATACAATACAAAATTCATAAGAACTTTTGTAAATCAGTGTTTTATCCAGATAAAAAATCTAACAGATAATTAAGACGACTACAAAATGGGTATTTCTGAAACTTCCTATAGTTTAATACAAATTGAATTAACGGATGAAATACATATTTTTAAAGGTCAATTTATGAAAGGGAATTGCAGTTTAAGGATGTATTCGATGTGTGAAAAGGTTTGCAGGCTAAACACCCGGACCATAATGATTGAAAGATGCCTGAACGATGCTGAAATAAAAAACACCGCAAAAATTATGGGAGCAACTGTTTGCGAAATTTGCAAGAACCGTCTGGAAGAGCCTTATAAAGAGTACTTATATTAGGTGTATATATTTTAATTTCTATGAAATTTAATTGATTGTTAGTTTGAAAAACCTGTTCGATAACCGAACAGGTTTTTTCAATTTAAGGAATTAGTAAATAACACTTTAGACTTAACTAACTTTATCTCTGGAATTTATTTTGTAGAGATAATTTATAAAATCCGGAAGATCAATAAGCGGAAGTAAACCGTTTACATTTGATGGCAATTCTTCAAATTCGATTTGTTTGATATGTTTTCTAAAAGCAATTTCGCCAATTATTTCCATAACGATAAATATAAGTTCACTTTCAAAATCACTGAACCGTTTATTATAATTGTAATTGGATACGAACAATTTTATCCTGAGTTGTTTGCGGGAAATATCGTAATTGACCAAGGCCATATATAACTGACTAATTTTAATTTGGTAATTTTCATAGATCCGAGGGGCATCGTTACCATTTTTAATATGTTCAATTTCCTGCATCGGTTTGATAAAAGCCTGCGGAACAAAATATTTCAGTTGGGGTGCCCGCTCTTCGAGGGCAATGATTTTAGGGAATAGTTTCCGGTAACCTTCCGCAGTAAAAATTATAGTGTATTTGGATTGGTTTTCGGATGGAGGAACAATAATGTATCCGATTCTTTTTGAAATGTATTTAAAGTTTCTGTTGAGGTGAGAAAATACTTCTTCGGTATTGAGGCCGATTAAAAAGGCATTTTTTATAGCTTCTTCGTTATCCTGAAACCATTTCCAGAAATGTGTTATTTGTGTCATTTTTTATAAGATTTAAATATTTAAAAGGCAGAAGATGGCTTTCGCTTGAACGCATTAATTTTATCGTTTGTCTTTGGAATTTTTATCGAAAGCGATCAGGTTAAACATATTTCTCATACGAGAACGAAGGCGATTGCCATAAAAGTTCTCGATTTCGGATGCTGATAGATTTGTCGTGATGTGGGTCACTGTGTTATTTTCAAGAAACTGCTCATAACGGCTGAGCAGGATTTCGGCCATGACGTTGCAATCATTTCCGAAATGTTTGATTTGCTGTTCGGCGCCCAAGTCGTCAAAACAGTAGCCGGTCAAACGGCTTTGTATACTGTTTTTTTGGGTGTAGGCGTGCAAAGATTCGAAGCCATTTTTAGCAAATTCGAAAGACACTTCTCGACATGTTTTGATTTTGTAATCCTGACTCATATAAGAAAACGGCCTTAAAAGAGACATAAGAGAGGTTTTTCCGCAGCCAATGGGACCAGACAGTAAAATACCTTTATTGAGGTTTAATTGGAGCTTTGGAGCCAGATTTTTGTCCCGAATGAAATAGATGACCAGTTTATAAATCACGGGAAAGTCGATTTCGTTGATTTTGAAATTCCTGCCGTATTTAATTTTGCCTTGATATTCGATATAGCTGAGGCATTTTGTAAAGTTGTAGTGTTTGAGGTTGTCAATCACTTGGTAGGTATCGGTAATAAATTTACAATGGTTCGTCATAATTTTTAGAAATTGGGGTTTGCAAATGGTTCGGTTTCGGTTGGTTTGAAGGTTGTCGGAACTTTTGAGAATTGAGCATCCAATTTCTGGCAGCGGCTTTCCAATCTTTCATTTTTGTTTTTCCACCCACCAGCCAACCGTTGCTGGTGTAGTAATTGTAAAATTTTTCGGCTTCTGTTTCTGTGTATGTTTGGAGCAAAAAATACTCAGTTACGAGTTCCAAAGTCGGTTTAACTTCTACAGAAATTATTTTTCCTTTTTTTGAATTTTCACTTATATCTAAGTTTATATTGTTTGTATATGTTTGATTATTTATATTATTATATACCTGTTCAATGACCTGTTCATTAGCCTGGCTAATAACCTGCTCAGTATTTGGCATTGAAGGCAGTTCGTTTTTTCGCTTGGAAACAATTTCAATAGAGAGATCTATCATGTTTACAAATGTTCCTACATATGGATTATAAGAGGGTAAATACTCAATAAAACCAAGAGAATCTAATTCTTTAATGCATTTATGATAAGTTCCTTTTGAATTGATTTTACTTGCCCTCATAATTTCTTCTCTCGAAATACTAGTAGGATTTTTAAACCTGTTCACGTTCCACGACTGAAAAAGGGTTAAATAGAGCGAAATATGGGAGGGATTAACCCCCGTTACATTATTCATTTTGTTAAAGAAACCGGTTAAGTGTTTGATATAATTCATAGCTTTAAATGTGATTGGTGAATTGAGAATTGTTTACATTACTTCTCAAGCATTTTTTCTATGTCATCGTATTTGTAATAGATGATTCCGCCGATGCGTTTGTATGAAAGTGTTCCGTTGACTCGGAGGTTTTGAAGCGTTCCGGGAGATATTCGTAAAAGCTTGCGTACTTCCATGGATTTGAGCCATTGGGCGGGTTTCTCCTCTTTAGTACTGTTTTTGATTTCGTTGAGCAAAAGATTGCCGAAATTCAAAAGATCTCTTTTTGTTACCATTTGATGGTTTAAGAGTTCGATGTTGTCTGTTTCTGGGAACAGTTTTTTTGGATGTAAATTCATGCTTGAAATTGTTTGAATTGTTATGGTTCAAAACAAGTTCATTTGGGAAATAATAAATAGCGAGTAGTTAGCGAGTCGCGTGTTTTTTTAGGCAAAATATAACTTAAGGTATTGATTATAAATAACATTTTTTTTAGAACCAGCAAAAATTACGCTTTTTTGAATTTAGTATAAAACGAAAGAAACCCTTATTTTATATTGAATGTTGGCAGACTTAGCTAGCAACAGCAACTCGCTAAGTGAATTCTTACAAAATGACATTAAAAGCAAAAAATCCAGGATAAGTCTGGATTTTTTTTTAAAATTCAATAAGGAATTATTTGAGAATGGTATAATGAAGTGTTTTTGCAACACTATTCATGAATTTTGCAGGTTCGGTCTTTCTCGACTTAATTTTATAAAATGTATCATAAATTTGAGAATCGGTCAATTCTACATTATAGGTTTTTGCAACATATTTGACAAAGTCTTTAATATTGACATTTCCGTGATTTACAGAACCCGAATAATACAAACCGTATCCCATTTCAATCAGGTCGGTTTGAGTACCTGTCCATGTATAATCAGTACTATCATGATAAGAGGGTTTGATTTTACCTCTTTTAATTAGATTTTCGAGCCATTCGGTTTGTAAATCGGAGGCAATCATCCGCGCCATCAAGTAATCATGAGAAGTTGAAGTTTTAGGATCGAAATTCAAAAACACCAAATCGTCGTGATGCATATTGGTAAGTTCGTTCCTTATAAAGTATTTATTGTCAAAGTGAGAAGAATTTGATCTATAGTAAGCATAAAACAGATTGTTTTCGACGGTAAAATCATGTATACGCTTTAATTTCTTCTGGTAATATTTAATTCTTTCCTTTTTGTTGATCGGCAAATTAGATTCTGTTTTGATTATATAGCTATAGTAGATGATTTTAGATACTATTGAAGGTTTTAAAATTTTAAAAAAATAAATTTCCTCTTCCGGGGTTTCAAACTGATGTTTTCTCAGCCATTTGTTGAAGTCTTTAAGTTTGTTTTCTAAAAATACTACAAGTTCCTGAGCCTGAATTATAGGATTTGCGATACTGCTTTTGAGTTGGTCAAATTCATCCTCAAAATCACAGAAGAATTGAATGTAATTGTCAATCATAATCTTAGTTTATTGGGGTTGTTAATTAAAATTCGGCTCCAATAATAGCAGTATTATCAATATTATTTTTATTAATGTATTACTTATCAAGTATGTTTTTTCTTAAATAATTAAAAATAAAATAAAAACAACCACGAAAAACATTGTCTTTTTTGAACTAAACCCAAGTATTAAATTAATTTATCAATAGTTTAATAAAACTTAAAGATTGTTAGTAAACAAATTTGTTTACTTTTGTTTTATGGAAACGCAATTAAAAATATTGAAAGGCATACATCCCGGCTTAGTACTCGAAAGGGAATTGGAAAAGCGCCATTTGCAAAAGGGAGCTTTTGCACTCTCTATACAAGAATACCCCCAAACTTTGACCGCTATCACTAAAGGCAGACGAGGAATGAATACCTCACTTGCTTTAAAAATTGAAAAAGCATTGGGTTTTGAAGAGGGTTTTTTAATGGTTTTACAGGTTTATTACGAAATTGAACAAGAAAAAAGAAAGAAACCCGTTGATTCCCGTCCCACCCCACAATTACGACCTGTTTTATTTTGGGACACAAAAATCAGCATGATTGATTGGCAACGACAGAAAAAGAATATAATCAAAAGGGTTTTTGAACGCGGGAACGAAATGGAAAAAAATGAAATTATCCGATTTTATGGTTCAGAAACCGTTAATCTTATTTTAAACAAACTCCATTTAAATGCTTAAATACAATACGGTAACACCTCTATTGCACGAAATTTTATTAGATCTTATGAAAGCTGATGTTTTTTCAGATTTCAGACTTGTTGGAGGAACAGCATTAAGTTTATTGAGAGGACATCGTATGTCGGTCGATATTGATTTGTTTACCGACTCGGAGTATGGAACAATCGATTTTGAGACAATCGATAATTTTTTACGTGAGCGTTATCCTTATGTCGATACCTCTGATTATAAAGTAATAGGATTCGGGAAGTCTTATTTTGTAGGAAAAGATCAAAATAACTGCATCAAGTTGGATTTGTTTTATACAGATCCTTTTATTCAAGACGCTTTAATCATTGACGGTATACGTCTGGCAACGGTTGAGGAAATTATAGCCATGAAACTTGATGTAATAATGAGAACCGGCAGGAAAAAAGATTTTTGGGATATTCATGAGATCAAAGATGATTATTCCTTAGCTGAAATGCTTGATCTTCATGAAAATCGCTATCCATATACCCATGATAGACAATTACTGTTATCCAAATTCACAGACTTTTCAGAAGCAGACGATGATTTTGAACCTGATTGTTTAAGAGGAAAATATTGGGAATTTATAAAATTGGATTTGATAGAACTCATTAAAGAATTTGATAATAAATAAGGGGGCGATTGCCCCCTTATCTAGTTATTATGTGATTATTCATTTACGAGTTTAGACGGGTTCAGAGTTCCTTTGTTGAACTTATTTTTAAGTATCATCATATCCACGCTGATTTTCTTGTCGAGGATTTTAGCGTAATGTTGGGTTGTTTTAAGATTGGTATGTCCCAGCATTTTACTGACGGTTTCAATAGGAACTCCGTTTGAGAGTGTTACAGTGGTTGCGAATGTATGGCGGGCGATGTGGAAAGTTAGTTCTTTATTGATTTCGCATACAGTCGCAATTTCCTTTAGGTATGCATTCATCTTTTGATTACTCAAAATCGGGAGCAATCGATTTTCATTTATACATGTTGGACTATTTTCATATTTATTGACAATCTCCATGGCAATAGGCAGCAATGGAATCTTTGAAGCTGTGTCAGTTTTTTGACGGTTTTTGAAAATCCATTTGTCACCGTCAATTCCCAGACTGATATTGTTTCGGGTTAGTTGCTTCACGTCGATATAAGCCAATCCCGTAAAACAACTGAATACAAAAATATCCCGTACCAACTCTAATCGTTCAGAGACAAACTCTTTGTTCAATAGGGATTCTATTTCTTTTTCGGACAGGAATTCGCGGGTAACTTCTTTTACTTTGGACTTGTAGTTTGCAAAAGGGTCTTTCTTTAGCCAACCATTAGCCAGACATTGATTGATGATTTTGTGAAAATTCTTGATGTACTTGACGGCTGTATTATTAGCACATTTTCGCTCGCTTCTCAAATAGAATTCATATTCGGTGATAAAGGCATGGTCGATTTTGTCGATGCTGATATCACTGATGTTGTATTTCCATTCCAAAAAGTCCTTGGTGTGTTTTAGTGAGGTTTCGTAACGTTCCAACGTTCCGGGAGCGTATTCGATTCCGATTAGTTCTTTGATTTTTCGGTTGTGTTCTTTGAAAATGGGAATCAGCAGTCGGGAACGCTCCTTTTTACCTTGGTATTCATTTCTAAAAGTTTCAAAATTGATTTCCGTCTCATTCATAAAGAGTCGCTTCTCGGTTTCGTAAACTTTGGCTCTTAATATTTCGAGCTGGCTGTTTATCGTACGGGCTTCTTCGGTATTGCCTTTCATTCTGCTGGAATCGACCGACCATTTTGATTCTTCAACGTAATGTCCGGTGCTGATGTCCAGTCGGCGGCAGTCGATTGTGATTCTTTGGAAAATGGGCATTCGCCCTTGGGCATTGACTTTTGATCTTCTCAAGTAGAAGAGTACATTGATCTTGGCTTTCATCTTGGTAACCTTTTAAGTTGATAATTAATTTAGTTTAATTGCCAACACAAGACAAGATGTTCATTTTTTAGAGGACACCGTAAAAAAGGTGCACTTTGTTTTTCAATTTTCAGGTGCACCGAATTGTGCACCTAAAATATGATTAAAAATGAATAATTTGGATAATTCCCAAAATCAAAAAACCCTCTAAACATAGAGTTTAAAGGGTTTTGAATCATTTTGATGATTTACTGGCGGAGAAAGAGGGATTTGTCTGCTACAAAAGTTACCAATAAAATCAATACTTCGCAAAGCATTAAATTTAAGTGACACCTCGACTGACACCTCTTTTATAAGGTTACTATTATTCTAAATTCAAAGTAGTCAAATATAAGGATAAATATTTGAATATTAAAGTATCAAGACTAAAAATTGAACTAGTTATTTAAGTGTTTATTGGTACCTTTCTTGATTAAAATTTGTTTTTGTATTTCTTCAATTTTAACCAAAAATCAAGTGAGTTACTTGTTCATATTTTATGCCGCTATATGTACAGAACTCTTCAATCGTTAGGAACTCATTTTCGAGCTTGTTGAGGTCTTTTTTTATCTTTTGCATCAATCTAGTACTTTGACGATAACTCTTGCCTGTTATTCGTTGTATGTCCTTCGGATAGATGCATACCCTCTGATTATTCAATTTCATACTTTATCTATACCTTTGATATAGCTATGCTATACTTCTGACGTGCAGAAAATCTTTTGCAATTTAGTTATAATTTTTGATACTTATTTATTGGCTTTTTATGTTCATTTAAGACACTTGTGTCGATTTTAGACATATGGTACACTTGTGGCTTTTTCTTTAGTGAAATGCTTTGTAAACTTTGCTTTAATCATTCAAAATGTGGTTGCAACTGATGGATAGAATGAAGGAGATTTTAGATGAATGTTTAACTAAATTTTGAAGTTATGGCTAGACAGAAAGGCATAATTAAACTAAAAGGTACTATCGGAGATATTACTTTTTACAAAACGCAAGATGGACACTTGGCAAGAGAAAAAGGCGGAATTGACGCTAGTAGAATTGCAAGTGATCCTGCGTTTCAAAGAACTCGTGAGAATGGTTCCGAGTTTGGTAGAGCTGGTAAAGCAGGAAAGATTTTGAGAACGGCTTTACGTCCGCTTTTAATCAATTCTGCTGATGGTAGAATGGTAAGCCGTTTGACACAAGCGATGGTTAAAGTTATTCAAGCGGACACTGTTAGTGAACGTGGTTTGCGTAACGTGATTGATGGAGAAGCTGAATTGTTATTTGGTTTTGAATTCAATATTCGTGGTAAGCTTGGTACCACTTTGTTTGCTCCGTTTGTGGCAACTATTGACCGTGTGGCTGGTGAAATTACTGTGGATTTAGCATCATTTATTCCTGCGAATATGATTGCTGCTCCAAGTGGAACTACTCACTACAAAATCATTTCTGGAGGAGCTGAGATTGATTTTGAAGCTGAAACTTATGTGGTAGCTACTTCAGAAACGGCAATTTTGCCTTGGGATGGAACTGCTACAGCTCCAATTAATCAAGTGAATGCGGTTACTGCTAACTCAACAAAGCCATTATTTTTGGCTTTAGGTGTTGAGTTCTATCAAGAGATTAATGGGCAAATGTATCCATTGAAAAATGGTGCTTTTAACCCATTGTCTGTAGCGAAAGTTGATAGCGGTGTGTAATGGTTATTTGGTTAACTAGAACTTATTTCCCTGAAGGAACGAATGGTAAACTCGAATTCGAAGGCAAATTGATTTGCAATACAATCGAATTGCCGTGGAAGATGAACGAAACGAAGGTTTCCTGTGTTCCGGAAGGGAAATATTTTATTAGAAAGCGATACAGTGCAAAATACAAATGGCATTTGGAATTGGTGAATGTGCCGAATAGAAAGTTTATTCTTTTTCATCCTGCTAATAATGCTCAAAAAGAATTGCACGGCTGTATTGCTCCTGTTACTAAACTTTCTGGACCTGGTTTAGGTTTGATGTCGAGAAAAGCTTTTACGAAGCTAAAAGCGTTTGTTTACAAAGCTTTGGACAATAAAGAAAGTGTTGAATTAATTATCCAATAGATCCTTTACAGGATGACAAAAAACGTAATTATGAAAAAAATCATTAATAGAGCAAAAGCTCCCACGCCAAAATTTTTCAAAGTGCTTCGAACTGTTGGGTTGGCATTAGCTGCCGTTGGTGGAACTATTTTAGCAGCTCCAATCGCGTTACCTGCCATTATAACTACCATTGGTGGTTATGTTGCAGTAGCCGGAGGAGTTTTGTCAGCTGCAAGTCAGCTTACTACAACTGATGACAGCAAATAACCCCACATTGATGGGAACTGCTGGAGGCACATTTTTAAGTATTGTACCTAATCTTTCCTCTGATGATATTGCCAAAACGGTTATCTTAGCTACTGTTGGAGCTGTGGTCAGTTTTACGATTTCGTTACTGCTTAAAAGCATAAATAAGAAGCACAAAAAATAAGTTTAGCCCTAGTTGTGGTGACCTTTGGGTTAAACAAAATGAAAGCCAAGTCGTAAGACCTGGCTTTTTTGATTTTAAACTTCTCCAAATTGATTGAGAACGACCTCAACCACTACAACTTCTGAATTATACCAATACAAATCGTTGTATTTTGCATAATCTAATGCTTTTGTTCTGCTATCAAAAGCTCCAAAGAAAACTCTTGATGCTTTTGACTTCCAACTATCCGTTTGAAATAATAAAAATACACTCATAGAATTGATTTTAAAGATTAAAAAATAAATTATCTATTACTGTAACGATGCACGATAACTCTACGCATATCGTTGATTAAATTGATGTTTTCGTTGAATTGTTTTTCTTTTAGTTCAAGAAGTTTTAAAGCTGCAACATGCTTCAAATGTTCTTCGTACTCTTCCATTAAAAGCTTAGATTTTGGAAAAAACTCTCTTTTGAAATCAGGAAGACGCAAAAACGAAATCACAGAGCCAACTAAATGCTGATACCAAAATTTGGATTTCCACAAGCTATAAGCAATCCAGAAAATATTTTCACTGTCAGCTTCACTATCAAAGATTACTACAAAGCTATTTGTGAATGGCTCATTTTGTGGTTTTCCGCTATTCATTCCTTTGTTTAAAACAAAAAAGTGCGGTTTGTTGTAAATTGTGTCCTTCTTGTGGGTTTTAACGATAAAATTCATCATGGCTTCGGATTTAAAAATTAGGTTTTCTTCTAATTTCCTGTTGAGTTTCTGATGAATGCAGATGTGCCTCGCTACGCTCCGCCCATTAAAATTTTTCAAAAGAAAAAAAAGAAAAAAAGAAAGCCATACGTCCAAGTGGAAGGTTTCAAAAAAGCAAGT
>CAZWAF010000032.1:0-10078 GCA_964631795.1 uncultured Flavobacterium sp.
ATTTGATTAATAGTGCAGCTGGAACTTGCAACTCTTTTTCATCTTGTTTTATCTTTTTACAATAATTTATTTCAGGTGCATCTATACCTAAAAATCTAACTTCAAATTCTTTTTTTGAAATAATATCTTCTAAAATAATACCATCACCATCAACAAACTTTATAATTTTCAGAAGGTTTTTTTGTGTTGTTCAATAGAATGATTGATGTTGTTTTCTACAACTGAAAGACATATTTTATTTTTATTTGTTTTCAAAATGAGTGGGATTCTAGACACAGAGATTCATCAATCTTTTTTTAACCGTATATTTTTAATAAATAATTTTGCAAAATTATGGCATGATTAATTTTCGGATGCTTTGCTCCGTATAATAATGACAAAGATGTTTTTTGCGCTATATTTCTTAATCGCTGTACTTCCTCTTTTTTAATATTCAATTCCTGAATATATTGTTTAGTAAATTCTTCAAAATAGGCTTCTTTATGTTCAAACCATTTTCTTAATTCAGGTGAAGGAGCTATTTCTTTATTCCATTCGTCAATTTGTAAATCTGCTTTCTTTATTCCACGAGGCCATAATCGATCTATCAATATGCGATAAGTTCCGTCACTCTTTTTGCAATCGTAAACTCTCTTTATAACTATCGTTATCATATTTTCTAAATTGAAATCGTTTTAAAAATTCTTTTTAAAATCTGAAGGTCTGGAATTAGTAAGCTGCATAAATACATCACTAAAGGCCGATAAACTTCCATAACCAACTTCATAAGCAATTTCATTAATAGATAAATCCGTTTGCAGCATTAACTCAATAGATTTAATAATTCGTAATAACTTAAGATATTGTAAAAATGAGGTCGCTAATGTTTGTTGAAATAAACGCGACAAACTTCTTTCGCTAATACCAAATTCATATCCTATACTTTGTAAGGAGTGACTATCTGATATATTAATTAAGAGATAATCTAATATTGGTTTTATTCTTTCATTTTCAGAGAAAGGCAAAGCAATTGGCAATCGCTTATTACTAATTTCTGGCAAAATATTTTTAATCACTGATAAAAACAAAAATTGATCTTCACCGGGATTAATATGCCCATACCAACTTTCAGAATATTTAATCATTTCCAATAGTAAATCATTAATGGGATAAATCCCTACTTCTGAATAAAAGGGATGACTATCATCATCATGTGTATAAAAAAAGAGCGAGCGTAAAACAGTCCCGGAATGACCAATTTTAAGAACATGTGTTAATCCCTGTGGAACCCAAAAATAATGCTTTGCAGGAATAACATATTTTTTATCATTTACCTGTAGATAAGCTAAACCACCTTCAACATACGATAGTTGACCTTTAGTGTGGCTATGATATGGAATGAATTTTTCAAACCTTTCATGCTTTACAAAAACAGAAGAAGATAAGGTGTCAATTTCGGGTAAAGAGGCTATTAAACTCATGGTAAATAGTTATAATAAAGGATATTATATAAAGATACGAAACATATTTTTTGCTATCAAATAATATATTTTGACTCTATTTTTAAGCAAAACTAAAACAACTTTATATCTAAAACTAACCAATTGTAGCGATTGGCTGAAATCATAAAACAATAGGCTGTTTTACGCAAATAGTTGACCTCTTATCGAATTTATATTTGCATTATAAAATTTAAATGCAAATGTTTAATCACGTCAAAAAGTACTTTTTATTGTATCTAGTAGTACAAAATTCATCTTTTTTATGGGCACAAAGTCCAACAAATACAACTCAAAAAAAGCCAACACTCTCGTTAAATCAAACATGGAATAAAGCGTTAGAATACAGTAAAGAAATTAATATAAATAATCTTGAAGTTGAAGTTAGCAAAGAAGAAATAGCCGAAAGTAAACACGAACGATTTCCGGAAATTATATTAAAAGGAAATTATGAATACGCTACTAATATTCCGGTATATGAAAACGGCCTTTTTAGCAAACCTACTCAGCATGAAGTGATCCATTTATTATACAAATTAAGTACTGATTATTACTTTAATATATATAACGGAAACAAATTAAATTTAAAAATTGACAAAAATAAAGTGGCCTATGAAATGGCTCAAATACAAAAAAACCTAACTGTTTCCGAGATAAAATTACAAGCTGCAGTCTATTATTTAGACTTACAGCGTAGTATTATTTTCAAAGATTTAATGCTCAAAGATATTGCCAATCAAGAAAAACAATTATTAGAAGTTAAGGATTTATACAAACATGGTACCGTTTTAAAAAGTGATGTTTTAAGAATTGAATTAAAACTATCCAATCAAAAAATGATGCTAGTGCGTATCGAAAATGACATTATCATAGCCAATCAAAAACTTAATATTTTAATAGGATTACCTGATGAGCAATTAATCAATCCTTTGGACGAAATTAATCCTGAACTAAATGAACTTAAATCATATGAGGAATACCTTAAAATAGCGGAGAAAAATGCCTACGAATATCATATTTCTGAGAAAAAAGTCGAAATAAAAAAATTAGACCTTAGAAGTATCAAAGCGAATGTAAAACCTAAAGTGGGACTATATGGTGAATTTTTCCTGGCTAATCCTCAAATATTTTTATACCCTTATTCACCAAGCAATTATACATTGGGAATTTTCGGAGTAAGAGCCTCTATTCCACTTTCTGAACTTTATATCAATAAACCAAAAGAGCGAATTGCCAAAATGAATCTCGAAAAAGAAGAAGTAGAACATCATCATACCGATGATAAAATGAGAGAACAAGTTTTTCAAAATTACCAGCGATTCAAAGAAGCTCTAATTCGGATTGATGTAAATAAAAAAGATATCGATCAATCAGCAGAAAATGCTCGAATTGTAAAAGAAAACTATTTCAATCAATCAGCACTTATTACTGATTTATTAGATGCCGATATTCAATTATTAGAAAGTCAATTCAAATACGCTTCATCTAGAATCGAAGCACAAATTCAATACTACCAACTTCAAAATGTCTTAGGAACACTTTAAAAAATGAGAAATAGAAATCAATACACAGTTACCGATAAATTAATTACCAAAATTACTGCTTGGATTGCAGGAATTATTGCTGTTGTTTTAATCATTTGGGGAATCATCACTTTATGGGATATCTATCACAATGAATATACGAATGATGCTCAAGTACAAGAATATATAAATCCAGTAATAGCAAGAGCTGGAGGATTTATAACCGCAGTTAAATTTGAAGAAAACCAAGCGGTAAAAAAAGGAGATACACTTATTTTAATTGATCAAAGAGAATACACTATACAACAAAACCAAACTGAAGCAGCTTTAATGAATGCAAAAGCCCAACTCTTAGTTTGGAAAAGCAAAGTACAAACCCTAACTAAAACTACCCAGGTTTATCACTCAAAAATTGAAGTTAACAAAGCCGAACTAGTGAAACAAAAACTAGAACTGAATCGTTATAAAAAATTAGTGGAAACAGAATCAGCAACCCAACAAAAATTAGAAGCTGTACAAGCTAACTATGACATTGCTGGAGCTGAACTTTCATCTTCAACTGAAAAATACCAAGCCTCATTATCTGAAGTAAATGATGCAAAAGCACAAGAAGCAGTAGTCGAAGCCGAAATTAAAAGATTAGAATCACTATTAGACCGTCATAAACTAGATGTAACTTATACAGCTGTAATCGCATCTTATGATGGTTACATGGGAAGAAGAACTATAGAAGTGGGACAAATGATTGACCCTGGACAGGTTTTAGCTTATATCGTAAATGGCGAAACGGACAAATGGGTCGTTGCTAATTATAAAGAAACTCAAATCGAAACTATGAAATTAGGAGACACAGCAACTTTTACAGCTGATTCCTACCCTGATAAAATTTTCAAAGGAGTAATAATATCATTTTCTCCTGCTACTGGGTCCAGTTTCTCATTACTTCCTCCTGATAATTCAACAGGAAATTATGTCAAAATTGTACAACGTGTTCCTGTCAGAATACGAGTAACGAATCCTAAAAGTGAATCAATCTTACTCAAAGCAGGAATGAATGTTAATGTTACTATAGCTAAAAACCAATAACAAATGCTTCCAAAAAGTTTCTTATTCAAATCATGGGTTCCTGAATGGTTGGTAAAAGTAACCTTGTTTATAGTACTATTACCTAGTTTAGTATTATTCTTTTTACCCATAGCAAATATCAATGCAGCAGCTGGAAACACAGGAATTGAAACTTATGATGTCTATTTTTCAGTAGCATTATTTTATGCTGGATATGTATCTTTCTTTTCTCTCGAAAGACGTTTTTTTAGATTTTTAGCAGCCAAAGAATATTTTATAATTATTACACTTATACAAATTTTAAGTTCTTATGTGTGTTACAATACACAGGAAAACAGTATCCTTTTCCCTTTTAGATTCATTCAGGGAATGGCTTTTACTATGACAGTAAATTTATCTTTATCAATGATTTATTCTAGATTAAGAACCCAAAGAGCCAGGGTAATTGGTTATTCTATTTTCTTTGGAATGCTTGCATGTATGATTCCATTCAATAATTTTATTACAGCCGAAATAATTGATTCGTTTAATTTTAATTTCCTTTATAAGTGCGCCATGTTCTCTTACTTACCTAGTCTACTTTTTTTATTGTTGTTCATGAATAATGTTAGATTAGATGTTAAATTCCCTTTATACCAATTAGACTGGTCAAGCTTTTTATTGTACGCTATTTCACTTACCTTGACGGGATATATCATGGTATATGGACAAGAGTATTATTGGTTAGAAGATCCTCGTATTTGTTGGAGTACGTTGGCTATTCTAATCACTGGCGCACTTTTTTTCATCAGACAATCAACTTTAAAACGACCTTACTTTAACTTAGAAGTATTTAAATACCGTAATTTCAAACTGGGAGCTTTAATCATTATTATCTTTTATCTCTGTCGTTTTGCATTATCAATTACCACTACTTATTTTCAAAATGTTTTAAAACTAGACCCCATTCATATTGGCTACATTACACTCTTTAATATTTTAGGAATCATTATAGGTGTAATAATTTCAGGAGTATTTGTTTTACAAAATCGTCCTATACGCCTACTTTGGATATATGGTTTCATGCTTCTGTTTATCTATTATGCAGGGATGATTTTTATCTTTACTATAGAAGCTAATGAAAACTATTTCTATATTCCTTTGCTTATTCAAGGATTAGGTGTGGGTATGCTCATGACTCCATCTATTATTTTTATGGTAGCATCGGTTCCTGAAAGGCTAAGCGCTACATCAGCAGGTATCTGTTTATTAATGCGATGTTTGGGGTTTTATTTTAGTATTGGATTGATGAATTATTTTGAATTATATTCAAAAAGTAAACACTTTAATACTTTTCAAAACAAAATATCTTTTGACAATACTACAAGTTTTCAAAAAATAGAACATTATAAAAATCTTTTAACGCAGCATGGAGCAAGTACAACCTATGCAAAAAAAGCAGCTAACAAAATGCTGGTGAATTCTATAAATGCCCAAAATCATATTCGATACGCAATAGATTATTATGAAACAATTAGTGTACTTATAATACTAACAATTACCATGATAGCTTTATTCCCATACATTAATAGAACTATTGTAACAATAACAAAAAATCAACCTTCTCCTTTCTAATAATTTATTAAAGTAAATTTTATATGTGGTTAATTTATACAATAGCACTTCTGGCTATACTTTGTTTTGTGCTATATACTTCCAAAATAGCAAAACATCAAGTAGGATTAAAATTCAAAATTCTGATTTCTTGTTTAATGGAACTCGATAAGAGCCTTAAGGTTGAATACGAATCCAATGAGTCTATCATTTTGTTTTCTTCAAATAATCGGGGAAGCATCACTATTTTTTTATTTGAAAATTATGAATTATTATATCTAACAATAGAATCGGTAAACACTGATAATTATATTGAAAAAAAAGAATGGTTTTTTATTGACAAAATGAACCAATATTTAATTTTTGATGAAATTATCACAAGTTTTTTCAAAGAATACAAATCTTATGTTTTTAGTCCAAAAAAAATAAAACAAAGTATTCACATGACTGCTGAACAGACAAAAAAAATAAACATAGAAAACATTTTTTCCAAAAAAAACATCTCACAATCTTCTTTTTGTGTGGCTTTCAATAATACAAAAACACTAATCCCATATAGAAACATAAACAGTCAAAGCAACTTTGAAATCCTTTTCTTTAATTGTGCAATATGTTATCAAAAAATAGATAAAATAAAATACAATTTACAATGGCAAGATTATATTATTCTATTAACCCAATATCTAGACAACCAAAGTCTATCAAAGCAAATAGAAAATTTGACAGATTATTTTGATTACAGAATTACATTATATAGTAAACAAATTGAATTAATAAAAAATGATACTAATCCTGATTATGATTTACTTTATTATTATCTATTCGAAAAACCGTTTAGTACAAAAATCAAAATAAAACATAGAGAATGGGACAAGAATAATTTTGTAAAAATGCTACAAACCTTAATCACACAAATAGAAGACAAAATAGAACAACTCGAATTACTTTCCTCACAGCATTAAACTACTTATCAAAACAATTAATATTTTAATATAAAATTACAATGAAAAAAATATTCTTTTCACTATTCATCCTTTTCATGATGAGTTGTACCAATGACAATAATACATTTACCTTGAAAACAATTAAACTCAATGATTTCGAAGGGCGAACTACACTACCGGCTCAAAAACTTTATTTTAAAGTATTTAAAAATGGTTCAGAAGTTCCTTTAACAGAAACTGGATTTTATCCAAGCGATTATACTATGCCTGCCACTTTTAAGGTATTCCCATCTATAGGAATGCAGTTATATGGTAAAGCTTACAATGTGCAGTTGTGGAGTGAAACCGAAGGTTGTTTAGGACGTTGTGATATTGACATGGATGAATATAAAATTATATTCCCTATTGATATAGAAGTAGAAAACGATAGTTTAAATATTGCTATTCAAGGTAATTGGGAATAACTGCTTCAAAAAAAAAAAAAAGGAACAATGACAGAATTACATTTTTTAAGCGAAGGAATACCAATTTAATAGTGAGAGTTTGCATTGACATGAAAAATCATACCAGCAAGACGCTTTATAACATAGGAAACATAAGGGATGATTAAATATCCTTAAAAAATAAATACTTCCAACTTAATACCACGGATTTATTACAGGAAAAAAACGAAGTAGCAGCTAATCTACTGTTTCTCCTAAAATTAAATTACAGTTGTCCAAAAAAGACCTATGATGTCATTTAGTACAAAGCGCGCAATAAATATTGAACTAAGAGAAGTAATAGAAAATGTTCCGTCGGAATGTAATTCTACCTTTACTTTGTTAGCCATCTAATAATTTGCCAAATACAAATGATTATTGCTGTTGTTAACATAATATAGACTCTACCTGAAACCATCATTCCAATCCAATTCTTTAAAAATTTTCGATTTACTATCATCGCGATACTTGTAGACAATGTAGTAACAACTGAAAAATAATATAACTATTAATCCTATAAGTTTATTTGTGCTATATTCCATAATTTTTACTGTTTATTAGGTAATCCATTTAAATAATCAAACCAACGGCCAGAACCCATTGTTCCTAATTGTAATAAATATAGTCAGCTCCACTTCCAAACGCTTTCTCGTATTGGTCTGGTATTATTACAACAACAAAGGTGAGCCGTATAACTCATCTTTGTTTAACTCATTTTCATTTTATTTTTAATTTTCAGGTAGTTATCATTGAAAAAACCCGTATCACTAACTCTGATACATTACCCTTTTCATAAAAGAAATAAGCTAAAAAAAACCACAAAAAAAGGCTGTTTTTCAACAACCTTTTTTATAATAAATTAATCTTCTTCGTCTTCGTCTCCCTCTTCTAAATCAGTATCCGGTTTGTCATAATCATCATCTTCATCGTCATCAGCCGTTGCATCTTCATCGTCAAGTTCAATACCTTTAATTGGTTCGATAGGAACAATTACGTCATCTTCGTCTTCTTCAAAATTAACGATTCTGTCAGCCAATTTTGTACTGATTTTTACTAAATAAATAGTGTCTTCAGTTCTAACTTCTACCGCTTCGATAGTTTCGTTTTTGTGATTTTTGAATCGGATAATATCGGAATCATCATAACCGTCAGGAAATTTATCAACCAAAAGGTTCAAAATTTCGTTTGTAAGTTTGATGTAATCAACAATAATTCTTTTCATAATTCTTATTGGTCTAATAGGTAAGCAAAAATAAGAGGAGCTACGATAGTTGCATCCGATTCGATAATAAATTTAGGGGTGTGAATATCAAGTTTACCCCAAGTGATTTTTTCGTTTGGAACGGCTCCTGAGTAAGATCCGTAACTGGTAGTTGAATCTGAAATTTGACAGAAATAACTCCAGAAAGGAATATCATGCATTTCCATATCCTGATACAACATAGGAACTACACAAATTGGGAAATCTCCGGCAATTCCTCCTCCAATTTGGAAGAAACCTACACCTTTTCCACCTGAATTTTTTGGATACCAATCGGCCAACCACATCATGTATTCAATACCACTTTTTGTGGTTGAAGCCTTAAATTCACCTTTAATACAGTAAGAAGCAAAAATATTACCCATAGTACTGTCTTCCCAACCCGGAACCACTATAGGTAAGTTTTTTTCGGCAGCTGCAACCATCCAGGAATCTTTTGGGTCAATTTCGTAATATTGCTCCAAAACTCCTGAATTAATCATTTGATACATGAATTCGTGCGGGAAATATCTTTCTCCAGATTTATCAGCTTTGTTCCAAATGTCATATAAGTGAGATTGCAATCTTCTGAAAGCTTCTTCTTCAGGAATACAAGTATCGGTTACACGATTGTAATGATTTTCAAGTAAATCCCACTCTTCCTGAGGGCTTAAATCTCTGTAGTTAGGAACTCTTTTGTATGAATTATGAGCAACCAAATTCATAATATCTTCTTCAAGGTTGGCACCTGTACAAGAAATGATATGTACTTTGTCCTGACGAATCATTTCAGCCAATGATTTTCCTAACTCTGCCGTACTCATTGCTCCGGCAAGAGTAATCATCATTTTTCCGTTTTCAAGTAGATGTTGTTCATATCCTTTTGCTGCATCAACAAGAGCTGCAGAGTTGAAATGAAGGTAGTTTTTCTCAATAAATTGACTTATTGGTCCTTTGCTCATTTTATTTGAATTTTAGAATTGAAAAGTTGGATTTTTGAAAGTAGAATTTCAAATGTAACCAAAATTTCAATATCGATTATTTATGTGTTTAATTATTTGTAGCCTAAAATTTTTAAAACATCTTCCGAAGTTTGTTGCTCAGAGAAAACTTCTGTGGCAAGAATTCCGTTTTCGTCACGATCTATCAAAATGTGTTTTGGTTGCGGAATTAAACAATGATGCAATCCTCCGTATCCACCAATAGTTTCCTGATAGGCTCCCGTGTTGAAAAAGCCAATATATAATGGTTTTTCTTTGTTGTATTTAGGCAAATAGATGGCATTCATGTTTTGCTCAGAATTGTAATAGTCATCACTGTCACAAGTCATTCCTCCTAATAAAACGCGCTCATAAGTATCATTCCATCTATTTACGGCCAACATGATAAATCTTTTATTGATGGCCCAGGTATCAGGCAAAGTGGTAATGAAAGAAGAATCAATCATATTCCATTTTTCCCTGTCATTTTGTTGTTTTTGGTAAAGTACCTGATAAATAGCTCCGCCACTTTCTCCAACGGTAAAAGATCCAAATTCAGTAAAAATATTCGGAACATCAACATCGGCTTCTTCACAGGCAATCTTGATTTGATTAATGATTTCATCAATCATATATTGGTAATCATATTCAAAAGCCAAAGAGTTTTTGATTGGGAAACCACCTCCAATATTTAGACCGTCCAAAGTTGGACATTCTTTTTTAAGAGCAATATATACTTTGATACATTTTACCAATTCGTTCCAGTAGTAAGC
>CAZWAF010000032.1:10088-10307 GCA_964631795.1 uncultured Flavobacterium sp.
ATTGATTCCGGTATTGATAAAAAAGTGCAACATTTTAAGTTCCAGTTTTTTATTGTCCTGAATCTGTTTTCTGTAAAAATTGATAATGTTTTTGTAACCAATTCCCAAACGAGAAGTATAAAATTCAAATTTAGGTTCTTCTTCGGCTGCAATTCTGATTCCGATTTTGAATTTACCATTAATTTCAGCCTGCAACAAATCTAATTCCTCATAATTATC
>CAZWAF010000032.1:10317-32652 GCA_964631795.1 uncultured Flavobacterium sp.
TAGTGTTTTTATGGCCATTATTAATCAGGCGGGCAATATTGGTAATGTATTGATCTCTTTTGAAACCGTTACAAATTACATAAGTGCTTTTGTTTATTTTTCCGTTTTCCAACAGATTTTCAACAATATTAATATCAAAAGCCGATGAAGTTTCAACATGAATATTGTTTTTGAAAGCCTCATTCATAATGTATTCAAAATGAGAGCTTTTTGTACAATAGCAATAAAAATATTTACCTTCATATTTGTTTTTTTCCATTGCATTTCTAAACCAGTTTTTGGCTTTTTTAATGTTATTGGAAATTTGAGGTAAATAGGTAAATTTTAACGGAGTACCATACTGTTCAACCAATTTCATCAAATCAATGTTGTGAAATTGAAGATTGTCTTTGTTAAGATTGAATTCTTCTTGTGGGAAGTAGTATGTTTGGTTGATCAGATCAAAATATTTTGTGTTCATTTTATTTTCGGGATTTAAGATTTAAAAAAATGTGACTGAAGACATTTTTTTTCAAACCCGAATATTTGCATAAATGATAGGCAGTTTTTCGTTATATATTATTGTATGCTGAAAAATATCAAAATTCAAAATCCATTTTGTCATTGAAAACAGGTTCGCAGACCTATAGTCACGAACATAGTTTTCGCTGCTGCAAAACCCATTTTTATTGATTTTTTTATTTTTCTTCATCTGCACAAATGTAAAAAATTATATATGCGAATTACAAAGCTTTTGTTAAAAAAAAATTAAGTTTTGTAGTCCTCAAAAGCCGATTTAATTGTTTTATTTTCAGTCTCTTGGTTTATTTTAGCTTTTCCTATGCCTTCAATCAATGAAAAATGAATTTTTCCGAACTCATTTTTTTTGTCATGAACAAGCAATTCTAAGATACAATTTATGTCTTTTTCTTCAAAGTAAATTTCTTCAAAGATATTCTTGATTGTGCTTTTGATTTGAATATATTCTGACTCGGAAATTAAATGATTTTGTAAAGCAATATTACTTTCCAAAATCATTCCCACAGCCACAGCTTCTCCGTGAAGAAGCTTTTGTTTTGATTCATTTTCCAGAAAATAGCTTTCAATAGCGTGTCCTAAAGTATGTCCAAAGTTAAGTGCTTTTCGAATTCCTTTTTCTGTTGGATCCTGATTAACAATTTCATTTTTGATTTCTACCGAACGATGAATCAATTGGTCAAAATCGGCAAAATCTATTTCAGATAAATTTAAGAATTTATTCCAATAATTTTTATCAAAAATCAATCCGTGTTTTAACATTTCGGCAAGTCCGGATCTCATTTCATTTTGAGGAAGCGTTTCCAAAAAATTAGAATCAATCAAAACCATTTTCGGATTATTGATTACACCAATCTGATTTTTTAAATTGCCTAAATCAATACCGGTTTTTCCGCCAACAGAAGCATCCACCATCGAAAGTAAAGTTGTTGGAACATTGATAAAATCTAAACCTCTTTTGAAAGTAGAAGCCACAAATCCTGCTAAATCAGTTACAACACCGCCACCAACATTTATAATAAGGCTTTTCCTGTCAGCTCCCAATTCGGTCAAAACATTCCAAAGCTGAATGCAGGTTTCTATATTTTTGTTTTCTTCACCTGCTTCAAATTCGATAATTTCTAATTCTAATTCGGTTTCTAATCGAGAAAGAAAATTGGGCAAACATAATTCATTTGTATTACTGTCGGCAAATACAAATATTTTTGAATATTTATTTTGTTTTAAATATTCATTGAGAGAATCGTATCCGTCTTCATTAAAATGAATTCTATAATCGTTGGCTTGAATAGGTTCTAACATTTACAAAATTATTTGCATTGTTGATTTAAGATAGTTTCTGCTCCCGGGAATTTTTTCTCGGTAGCAATTGTCATAAACTTACATCCTTGCGTCTTATTTTGAAGATTAAGATAACAAATACCTAATAAATATTCGGTTTTTCCGTCTTTCAATTCAGGAGAAGTCAGAGCATTGCTCAAATAAGGAATAGCTTGTTGTGGCTGATTTAATTTGATATAACAAACACCCAGATTTTGTTGGGTAGTCATATCTTTTGGATCTTCCTTTAAAGCTTTGTTATACTCGGCAATTGCATTTTGAATTTGATTGTTTGCAACATATTTCTGAGCCAGAGTATAATAATTATTCTGAACTTTTATACGTCTTGCCGAAATCAATCCTGGATCATCCGGAAATAATTTCAATCCTTTGTTGATAAAATCCATTGTTTTTGCATAGTCATAATTTACCTGAGCCAAACCGGTTGCCGCTTTTGCCCAAACTTTAGATTCATTTCTCAGTTTGATAAATTCGTTGTGGAAATAAAATATTTCATCAGCATTTTTTCTCATTACCGCAAGATCAATCGCTCCATTGTAATATTTAAAATGACGAGGTTGAATTTTAGATAATGTTTTAGAATATTTTATAGCTTCATCATAATTTTTACGGTTAATTTCAACTGCCATTTGATAAAAATCAGGATGTCCTGTATAAACATTTATTTTTCGGGCTTCCAATAAATATTTATCTGCATTTTTATAATCCTTTCTAAAAAGATTGTACAAACCTACATATTCTATAAAAGGTTCAGAAGTACTGAAAACATTAGGAAATGTGGGTATTTTTTCTAAAATTTCCTCAGGTGTAATTTTTGTTCCAACTCCGGTTTGAGTATCAACTCTCAAAGCATATTCTAATTGAGAAGCTTTGAATGCAAAATAAGAAAATGCAATTGTTAAAATTCCTACAGAAAGCAAGGAAATTGAAAGTATTTTAGGTGAAGAATGTTCTTTTTCGGTTTCGTCATTACCATCAATATTTATAACTGAAAGAGCCAAAAAGAAACTGAAAAACACCATCATTGTTGGTCGGAACATAGGGAAATTGAACATAGAGTCAATTCCATAAACAATTAAAACCATTAGAGTAAGAACCGCAATATATTTTTCGATACTGTCTTCTTTTTTGAAGATTTTCTTAATTGAAGCTATTAAAGCAAAAATAAAAATCGCTAAGAATATCAATCCGTTTACAATTCCTGTTTCGGCAAATATTTCAAGAAAATCGTTGTGAGAATGTAAAGAAGCATCTCCATCATTGTACTTAATGCTGTCATAAGCAATTGATTCTACCAGATAATTCCCAAGTCCAATTCCTAAAAGTGGATTCGATAAGGTAATATTTTTGGCATTGTTCCAAATAAAAAGACGGCTGCTTACCGAAGCATCTTTTGTATTCAATGTAGCCAAACGGTTAGTAACCGATTCATAACGTGCTAAATTTTGTTGATGTTGCATTCTTTTGAATGTAGAATTTGCAACAAATAATGAGGCAATGATTAAAAGTGCAACAGGAATTATATTAGAAATACGTTGTTTTTGCAATGATTTTGATGTAATTGCAATTGCCATATAAATAATAATTACTAAAATAAAACTAATAAGAGAGGCTCTGGCACTGGTTAAAAACACTCCAATAGTAGCAAAGAAAAAAGCGGTAGCCATGAACCATTTTTTCCAATCTGAGAACAAAAGAACTCCCAACAAGGTAAATGGAATTTTCACATTTAAACTCGCTGCAAAAATATTGATGTTACCGGTATTTCCTTTGAATTTTGTTAAGGCAGCAGCAAGATTTTCGGCCTTAGATACTTTCATAAAATTCATTAATTCGGTAAAAGATTGCAAGAATGTAGCTATTCCTACAATTAATAATATATTATAAAATAAGTGTTTTCGCTTGTACAACAATATAGACAAGTTCGCAAAAAGCCCCAAAGCGGTCAATAAATTGAAATATCTTGAAATAGATAAATTAGTATTTCTTGCAGCAAAAATAGATAAGGCACAAAGTATTAAAAATGCAAGATAAGTCTTAACGACCATACTTTTTTTGAAAACAGAAATAAAACCATTTTCAATGATTGACGGATTGAAATAAATAAATGTTCCCATCAATACATTCAAAATAGATAGATATAGAAATTGAGGGTTAATAATTTCCGAGCATTGAAAAGGAGATAAAAAGTCGATAACTAAAATGGCTGCTACAAAGAGCATGACTATAAAATCAAAAAAGCTGGTTGGTTTTTTTTCTTGTACAAAAGAAGAATTTGAATAAGTTTCCTTAGTAACGTTTTTCATTTTTTAAGTTTAACAATTAGTAAAATGGTTGATGGTTATTTGTGGTGGAATTTAGTTCCAAAAAGGCGATAAATATAATAGTATTTTGATAAAAATCTTTGTAATACTCATTATATTTGCTGCAAAAATAGAAAAATAAATGGAACAAATATTTAATAATACCCAGATAGCTTTTTCTCTTAAAAGTGATACCGAATTAGAAAGAGCTTATTTTTTATTCAAATTAATTAGCAGTCAGCCATTAGTGCGAATTGGAACTGCTGTAACCAATTTTGCATTGAAATCAAAACTTCCGGTAGAAGGTTTAATCAGAGCAACTGTTTTTGACCATTTTTGTGGTGGTATCAATGAAAACGACTGTTTATCTGTGGTTGATAAAATGTACACAAAAGGAGTTTCTTCTGTTTTAGATTATTCTGTTGAAGGAAAAGAGGAGGAAAGCCAATTTGATGCTGCTCTTGAAATGACCATAAAAACAATCGATTTTGCAAAAGAGCGTCAGGCAATTCCTTTTGCTGTTTTCAAGCCAACAGGTTTTGGACGTATTGATTTGTATGAAAAAGTAGGAGCAAAGCAAACTTTGACAGCAGATGAGCAAGCGGAGTGGGATAGAATTAAAGTTCGATTTGACAAAGTTTGTAGTGAAGCTCACAAAAAAGACGTGGCTTTATTGATTGATGCCGAAGACAGTTGGATGCAGGATGCAGCCGATGATTTGGTTACCGAAATGATGCGCAAATACAATAAAGAAAAATCGATTGTTTTCAATACTTTGCAAATGTACCGTTGGGATCGTTTGGATTATTTGAAAAAATTGCACGAACAGGCAAAAGCAGAAGGTTTTTATATTGGAATGAAAATAGTTCGTGGAGCTTATATGGAAGGAGAAAATGCACGCGCTATTGAAAGAGGATATCCAACTCCAATTTGTGCTTCAAAAGAAGCGACCGACATTAATTACAATGCAGCGGTAAGTTATATGATGGACAACATCGATAAAATGGACATTTTTGCAGGAACTCATAACGAATTAAGTTCTTACAAATTGATGGAAATGATGAAAGAAAGAGGGCTTCAACCAAATGATAAAAGAATCTGGTTTGGGCAATTGTACGGAATGAGTGATAACATCAGTTATAATTTGGCAGCAAATGGTTATAATGTTGCAAAATATTTGCCTTTTGGACCAGTAAAAGATGTTATGCCTTACCTAATTCGTCGTGCCGAAGAAAATACTTCTGTAGCAGGACAAACAAGCAGAGAACTTTTGCTTATTCAAACCGAAAGAAAAAGAAGAAAAGAGAAAAAATAATTTTCTTCCAATAACTAAAAAATCCCATCAGCATTATTGTTGATGGGATTTTTTTATGAAATAAATTAGAAAAGTTATTTTTTTAAAGATTGTTTCGCTTTATAAAACGGTATTAAATAAGAAACAGAATAATTAAATCCTACACCAAAACCACCGTTATAAGTTCTGTTGAATCCGGGAATGTAAAGATTTTCAAATCCTTGTGGTTCTTTATTATAAACCAAATGATTCAATCGGGTACTGAATCCTAAGAAAACATTATTGAAAACTTTGGCCTTAACACCCAAAACAAATTCTATCCAATGAGCTGAAAGTCCTGAAAATTGTTGTCCTGAAACTACAGTATTGTTTTCGTCAAAATAATGATTTCTGTTATAAATATCATAACCATCCAGTGTTTGACTGAAAGAACTCATACCATAACGAAAACCCAAACTCAGAATGTTTTCCATATTCAGCCAGTTTTCGTAGGTATTGTAATCCAATCCCAGTTTGTAATAACTTCCGTTTGTAGTGAAATTGGTAGTTTCATCATTGATCGTTATATTTTCATAACCAAACTCTCCTGCCAGATACATTCTCTTACTTAATCTCAAATCGGCAACAAACTCAGCTCCTTTAAAATTGTCATCAAATATTCCACGAGTTAAATGATATAAATCGACTCCAACTCTCAAACCATAGCGATCCGTTTTTACCGGAATGCTATCAACTTTTTTTTCCGGAGTAGAAACTTTCTTCTCAGTGAAAGAATTATTTTCTCTAAATCTTCTGGAAACAGCAATGCTGTCTATTGTTTGTGCTTGTGCAAATGAAATACAAAACACAAGAAAAATACTAAAAATATATTTTGACATGTGTTTCAATTTCATTTATAATATTAGAATTTGTAATCGTAATGTTTTGAATCCAGATTCCGTCAGAAGTTGGTGCATCAGTCAATAATATAGGATTTGCAGCGTCTAAATAAAAAAGCGTTTTAAATCCGCAGGCTCTGGAAATATATTCGTTTTTTCGAGAATAATTAAAATCTAATAAATCCTCATTTTTTAATGTATCATCACTGCTGTTGATTACAAACTGATATTGAGTTAAATCAGACATTGTTTTTAGCGGAAGCATTATTTTACTCACATCAGTAAAAGATAAGGTTCCGTTTCCGTCAATGCCTATAATGCTCAAATCAGTTACATTTTTCAAAGTCTCAGGGTTTGAAATGTCATAAAATTCAATCACTACCTGTGGAGTAGTGGGAGTATTGGCATCGCAAATATCATCCTTTTCACAACTTGTGAAAGAGAAAGCAATTCCCAAAACAATAAAAAATATTTTTTTCATTCTAATTATGACATTCAAATTTTAGATTATTATCTTTTTTCCAAAAGAACTACATTTTCCACGTGATGTGTTTGCGGAAACATATCCACCGGACGAACTCTTGTCACTTTGTATTTTTCATCCATTAAAGCCAAATCACGAGCTTGTGTTGCTGAATTACAACTTACATAAACTACTTTTTCAGGAGCAATTTTCAGGATTTGTTCCACCACATCTTTGTGCATTCCGTCTCTTGGAGGGTCGGTAATAATCACATCCGGATGACCATGTTGTGAAATGAAAGCATCATTAAATACCACTTTCATATCTCCAACAAAGAAATCACAATTGGTAATATTGTTTCTTTCTGCATTTGCCTTAGCATCAATAATCGCTTCGGGAACGCTTTCTACACCAATAACTTTTTTTGCTTTTTTAGAAACAAATTGGGCAATTGTTCCGGTTCCGGTATATAAATCATAAACCGTTTCGTTTCCTGTAAGTCCGGCAAAATCACGGGTTATTTTATACAATTCATAAGCTTGATCCGAATTGGTTTGGTAAAAAGATTTAGCATTAATGCTGAATTTTAAACCTTCCATTTCTTCCAAAATATAGTTACGACCTTTATACAATTGAATATTGGTATCATATAAAGTATCGTTTGCCTTATTATTTATTACAAATTGCAAAGAAGTAATCTGTGGGAATTTCTCGAAGATATGATCCAAAAGTAATTCTCTGTTGGTTTTGTCATCTTCAAAAAACTGAATTAAAACCATGATTTCTCCGGTAGAAGATGTTCTCAGCATCATAGTTCTCAACAAGCCTTCATGAGCACGTGGATTAAAGAAAGTAAGTCCATGCTCGTTGGCAAATGAACGAACTTCATTTCTGATAGCATTTGAAGGATCTTCCTGCAAGTGACATTTTTTGATGTCGAGGATTTTGTCCCACATTTTTGGAATATGGAAACCAAGTGCGTTTTTATTCCCTAAATCTTCGGTGCTTCCAATTTCTTCTTCGGTCAACCAACGGCTGTTTGAAAAAGAAAACTCCATTTTATTTCTGTAGAAAAATTCTTTTTCTGAACCTAAGATTGGTTCAAATTCAGGAAGTTCAATTTTACCAATTCGTTGCAAATGGTTTTTTACCTCGTTTTGTTTGTAAAACAATTGTTGGCTGTATTTCATATTTTGCCATTTACAACCGCCACAAACACCGAAATGTTCGCATATTGGTTCGGTTCTGTGTTCAGAAAATTCGTGAAATTTCACTGCTTTCCCTTCATAATACGCTTTTCGTTTTTTGAAAGTTTGTACATCAACCACATCACCCGGAACCACATTCGGGATAAAAACAACTTTACCATCGGGAGCTTTTGCTACCGAAACGCCTTTTGCACCTGCATCAAGGACTTTTATCTGATGAAAGACAACTTTGTCTGTATTTTTTCTTGCCATAGCGCAAAAATAAGCGTTTGAATTTATTTATAGATTTAATTTTAAGATATTTTCTTGTTGAGAGTCTAATTATGAATTACAAGATTTCTCCCACGTGTTTTTTAATGTTTTCGGCAATCTTGGCCGTAGGTAAATCATTTGCATCATGACCAAAAGGATCTTCAATTTCTTCAGCAATTATTTCTAAACTCGCCAAAACATAGAAGATAGAAACCACAACAGGGACAACATAATAGCCTAAACTAAATACATATCCAAAAGGAAGTGTCATGATGTAAAGGAAAATGAATTTTTTAATAAAAGCACTGTAAGAGTAGGGAATAGGTGTGTTTTTAATGCGTTCACAAGCTCCGCAAATTTCTGTAAATGATTGTATTTCGCTGTTTAAAATAATAAGTTGATCACCTGTTATTTTATTTGATTTGTATAAATCATTTATTTTTTGAAATAACATTTTTGCAACCTGATTGGGTCTGTGTTTATGATAATCGATTGTTAAATCAACATCTTCAAATAATTGTTGACTGGTTGCATCATCTTTTAAATGTTTATTCAAAATCGAAGCATAACCGGGAATTGCTTTTTTGAAGAATTCACGGTCTTTTTCGTCATTTAAAATTGCCGAAAGTTTAATAGCTAAATTACGACTGTTATTAACCAAACTTCCCCACATTTTTCGGCCTTCCCACCAACGATCATAAGCTGTATTGGTTCTGTAGGCCAGCAATAACGAAATTACAAATCCCAAAACTCCGTGCATGATCGAAATGTTTTTTACGTGGCTACTTTCGGACAGTTGCCAATAATCAATTTCCAGATAAGCGATTACTGCCGAATAACATCCAATAAAAATCATTAAGGGAATTAATTGACGAAAAGTATCTGCTTTGTGAAAGCGAAAAATAAAAGTAATCCAGTCTTTTGGGTTGTATGAGATCATGTTTTAATGTTTAAACCTAACTAATGTAATTCCAAATATTTTCTTTTTTCGACATTTGAAGAAAAGCAGTTCTTAAAGCCAAATGTTCTGGTTTTTCCAATGTGCTGTCTTTTTTTAGAATGGTAAGAGCATAATTTCGGGCTACTTGTAAAATTTCTTTGTCTTTAACAATATCGGCAATTCTAAGATTCAACACTCCGCTTTGTTGCGTTCCCATCAAATCGCCGGGACCTCTAAGTTTCAAATCTACTTCGGCAATTTCAAAACCGTCATTGGTCCGGCACATAGTTTCCATTCTGGTTTTACTATCATTGCTCAGTTTATGAGAAGTCATTAAAATACAATAACTCTGTTCGGCACCACGACCTACACGACCGCGCAATTGATGTAATTGTGAAAGTCCGAATCGTTCGGCGCTTTCAATAATCATAACACTGGCGTTTGGAACATTTACTCCAACCTCAATTACGGTTGTAGCAACCATTATATTGGTTTCTCCTTTGATGAAACGATTCATTTCAAAGTCTTTTTCGGCGGGTTTCATTTTTCCGTGAACCATTGAAATAGTATATTTAGGCAAAGGAAATTCTTCCGAAATTACATCAAATCCTACCATTAAATCTTTGTAATCCATATTTTCCGATTCCTGAATCAACGGATAGACTACATAAATTTGCCGACCTTTATCTATTTCGTCTTTTATAAAACTAAATACTTTTCCCCGACCGGATTCAAAACGATGAACAGTTTGAATCGGTTTTCTGCCCGGAGGCAATTCGTCTATGACCGAAATATCCAAATCGCCATACAAGCTCATTGCTAATGTTCGAGGAATAGGAGTAGCGGTCATAACCAAAATGTGAGGAGGAATTTCATTTTTTTTCCAAAGTTTAGAACGTTGCTCTACTCCAAATCGATGTTGTTCATCTATAATGGCAAGACCAAGATTTTTGAATTTCACTTTGTCTTCTAATAAGGCATGAGTGCCAATAAGAATATGTAAAGTGCCATTTTCAAGTTCTTCATGAATAATTCTTCTTTCGGCAGTTTTGGTAGAACCTGTGAGTAATTTAATATTGATATTTAATTCTTTTGCCAGTTCGGTAATTCCGATATAATGTTGGTTTGCCAAAATTTCTGTAGGAGCCATAAGGCAAGCCTGAAAACCATTGTCCAAAGCCAATAACATTGTCATCAACGCCACAATTGTTTTTCCGGAACCTACATCTCCTTGTAATAATCTGTTCATTTGAACCGGTTTTCCCATGTCGTTTCTTATTTCTTTTAAAACTTTTTTCTGGGCATTAGTCAATTCAAAAGGCAAATGATTTTTGTAAAATTCGTTGAAATTATCTCCAACTACAGAAAACGGATGCCCTTTTATTTTGTGCTTTCTGATTAAGTTTTTTGTAATCAGTTGCAGTTGAATAAAGAACAATTCTTCGAATTTTAATCGAAATTGGGCTTTAGCTAAAACAGAAGTATTTTTAGGAAAATGAATATTGAAAAGTGCTTCTTTTTTAGAAATCAACTTTAATTCCTGACACAAATAATCGGGTAAAGTTTCTGTAAAAAGAAGTTGGGTTTCCAGAAACAGTTGTTGAATGAGTTTATTGAAAACTCTATTGCTGATACCTCGATTGGTCAAAGTTTCGGTTGATGGATAAACCGGTTGCATAGCCGAACGTAAACTTTGTTCGTGTTCAGAGAGCAGTTCAATTTCGGGATGGGCCATATTGAAAACTCCGTTGAATGAAGTGCATTTTCCGAAAATAACTAAAGGAACATTAATTTTTAAACTTTCCCGAATCCATTTGTGTCCCTGAAACCAAACCAATTCCATTTGACTTGTTTCATCGACAAAAGTAGCGACTAAACGTTTTCGCCCTTTTGCAAATTCAACCGTTTTTATGTTGATTATTTTGCCAATAATCTGAACTTCGGCAACGGTATTTTGAAGTTCGTTTATTTTATAATATCGGGTTCTGTCAATATAACGATTCGGAAAAAAATGAAGTAAATCTGCATATTTATGAATCCCTAATTCCTTACGAAGCAATTCGCCCCGATTGGGACCAACGCCTTTTAGGTATTCGATAGGAGTTTGCAAAAGATTACTCATTTTTATTTGGATGTAAAGCTTAAAATTTTGTTTAAGTTTTCCTTTTTTTGAATGAGCGAAGATAAATTTTAATTGGGAATTTAGAAAAAATGTGTTCAATAAAAAAGGCTGCCCGTAAAGGCAGCCTTAATTTTTTATTTAAAATGAAAAGTTATTGTTTAATAACTTTAATTGTTTTTGTCAAATCATCAGCAGAGATTCTCACAATATAAGTACCATTGTTTAATTGAGACATGTCAATTTGATTGATTGTATCAACTCCATTAGCCTTACTTCTGATTACTTCCTGACCTAACATATTGTAAACTGAAACAGCAGTAATATTGCTGATGTAAGAAATATTCAATACATCAGTTACAGGGTTAGGATAGTAGCGTAACAAATCGGTTTTGAATTCATCTGAAGACAAATTAACATCAATATTAATGTCATCAATAAACACGGCACTTTGTGAAGGCTGTGAATAGGCATAATAACCAAAATAATACACACCTGTTGTTGGTACAGTAAATGTTTTTAACACTGGTGTTGCGGTTCTAGGGAAATAAGTAACATTAGGTAAATCTCCCGTTGCTGTATGATCTGCAATCAATGTCGTCATAGCTTCAACAGTAGCTTCTGTTCCAAATTTTACTTGTAATCTGCTGGCACTATTTAAATCAGTATTTGAACCATACAAATAAGAAATAGCATAGCTTTTACCAGCTTCAAGGTTAATTCCTCTGGTGAAATACCAGGCATTTCCTGTTAAGCTAGAGTTACCTGCATATCGCATTGTATTTGAGTTGAAACCATTACGGGTTTGTAAATAAATATTCCAAGGAGTACTTGTATATTCAATATCACCAATAGAAACTTTACCTGTAAAAGTAGAACCACAAATTGGTAAGTTGAAAGTTGAAATTTGTTCAAAATCCTCAACAAAAGGCAAATCAGAAGCGTCACATAGTGTATTAAAAATTACCGGTGAAGACCAACCACTAAAATTGGTATCACTACATTTTGAACGAATCCATATTTTGTATTGCTCACCGTCTTTTAGGTTATTTAATGAAAAGTCAACATTAGT
Organism: uncultured Flavobacterium sp.; assembly: GCA_964631795.1. Taxonomy (GTDB): domain Bacteria; phylum Bacteroidota; class Bacteroidia; order Flavobacteriales; family Flavobacteriaceae; genus Flavobacterium. The sequence goes on from CAZWAF010000032.1 coordinate 22,704, forward strand.
ACTAGCCGTAACTAAATCAGAAGTTGCTGTACTCGGTTCTGTTGCAGATACAGGATTTACAGAAATTTGCCAAGCGGTTTCTGTTTTTCCTTTTACCCAACTCAGGATAGCTGAGTTGATAGTAGTAGATTTTACGGTAACACCTGATACTTCTAAACAAGAAGGGATTTTTTCCCAAACAATATTATCAAGTACAACACTAGGAGCTTGAAAGCTTGCATCACTTAATAAGCGAATACCTATGTGATTGTCTATACCATTAAAAGCGTAAGTGCTATCGTCAAAATAAACGATTTGATTAGGTTCACTTGAAGAAGTCAAATTGATTTGTTTTATAGGTGTAAATGTTGCCGTAGCTAATTTTCCATCTAATGCACCTATTTCAAGTGTAATATTCTGTCTGTATTCAAATTCAAATTTTAATCGATAATTTTTCAACTCACCCAAAGATCTTGTGTTTGGGCCAACTAAAATAATCTTTGCATCAGGAAGCGAAAATTGTACATCCATTCTTACTTTTCCTGCATTGGTTTTAATAGATGCATAAGGAGATAAGACACCTTCTCCTCCTGTAAAAATTGCTGACCAGCAATCTGGTAAGTTAGGATTGCTTACTGTATCAAAGTTTTCTGAATATTCTTCTACATCATTACATTCTGTTGTAATAGCAATAGGACCAATCCATCTACCGTTTATTAAGTTTGTACTGCTATCAACATCACAATTTGAACGTACCCAAACATAGTATGTTGTAGAAGAAGATAATCCATCGATGGTAGTTTTTATTCTTCCGTCTCCCACAAGATTAGCACTTTCCGGTAATACCGTTGTGAAAGTTGGAGTAGTTGGCAGAACATTGGTAGTAGAATGAGTTACATGCCATTTACCTTCACCTCCGCCCGGAGTCCAAATAATTTCAGCATTATCAGTACTAATTTTATTTAAAGTTGGTTTTTTTACATCAACACAAGGAGGAATAGGCTCCCAAATAATGTTGTCTATATAAACATCTTTATAAATATAAATAAAATCAGGTTCGTTGACCATTCTAAAGCCCAAATGAGAATCTGTTGTGCTAGGAATATCAACTGTTTGCTCAATCATTCCACCAACAAGACCAGTTGCTTCAATGGCTTTGACCGGGGTAAAAATGGCACTTTCTCCACTGTGATTGAGTGTACCTACTTCAAATTTATCTTTACTGTAGAATCGTACTCTATGAGTACCCTGATTTAGATTACTTAATGGAGGAGAAACCAATATTATTTCATAAACACCAACTGAACCACCGGCAAATAAACGTACCGAATTGTGTCCTGAAACCGCAGCATTGGTGCTTGTTTCAACTCCTGCACCAGAGGATGCTCCATTTCTTTTTATTCCGGTCCAACAAGCAGGAAGTGATTTGTCTATCATACCGTCAAAGTTTTCTTCAAATGAAGATTTGTAAGCACAGTTGGTTCTGAAAGTAACAGGCCCGATGTAACTACCTCTGTTATCAGTATCACAGTAAGATCTTACCCAAGCTCTGTAGTTAGTGTCTTCTTTAAGGTTTTCAAGTACTGCAGGAACCGGTACATTGGTCAATTTAGGAGTTAATCCACTTGGATCTGAAATCAACGGGTCTTCTGTAATGACAATGTCTCCGGTTGTAGAATCATTTTGTACACTATTCCACGCAATAGAAACGTCAGTACCTTGTACACCAACAACTGAAACAGCTGATACATCACCACAAGGAGGAATTGGCTCCCAATGTATATCATCTACGTAAATATTTTTTCCTTGCGGACTGCTAGTTCCAATACGGAATGCAATACGTTTATTATCATTTCGTTGCAACATACCAACAAGAAAATCGATAGGTTCTTGAGTTTCTAATGTAGTTGTCAGGACAATATTTTCTTTTACTACTTCATAATTAGAAAATGTACCATCAGAATTTAAAGTAACAGTTCCTATTTCTAAATAAGTAGGACCTCCCGAAATACTTGATACTCTTGCACTGAATTTTAATCTGTAATTACCATTATGCATATTGTCTAATTCAGGTGAAACAGCCATTATATAATAATCACCAGATGAACCAGGGTTGTTCATATACAAAGCATTTCCATTACCGGAAGAAGCAGTTCTTACCCCTCCATTTGCTACAGTAGCCGAGCTTACTCCGTCTATTTTTGTTACAATTCCTTTCCAGCAATTTGGTAAAAGAGGGGTAGTGACTGCATCAAAATTTTGAACATAAATACCGGTATTAATATCACATAGGGTCGTAAATGAATAAGCTTCTGACCAGTTTCCTGTATCGGTATCAGAACAAAGATTTCTAACCCAAATTTTATAACTTGTACTGTGTTTTAATCCTGAAATATTATCTGCTGCTCCATTTACCAAAGCTCCGGTTGCAATAGTATTTTTATTTGGAATAATTGGATTAAGAGGACTGTTTTGAGTGATAAAATATTGACTGGTTCCGCCTGGTAACGGGTCTAATATTTTCCATGAAATGGTAGCAGAATTGGTTTTAATATTTGTAACGGCCAATTCTGTAGGTGCAGGACAAGTTTGTTGAATTCCCAAAAGAATATTAGGGATGTATGCACTGATTCTTTGATTTATAGTGGTACCTGTTTGATTTGGTGAAACAGGGTCAATATTAACAGTTTGGTCACTTGAAGAAGAGACAGGTTGCGAATGAGTTGAAATTGATCTGTAACTTGATTTTTCTGTACAGTAGAATTTATCTGTAGGAGTAACTCCACCATCATTTGCCAAAGGATCTCCTCCAGGATGATTTTCATCAACGGCAATTATCAGGTTTTTTATACCATCCCAATTAAACTTATCTACCTGATTGAAAATAACTGTTTTCCAACCAGGAATTCCATCTGTTATAATTGGTCCTTCGTAAACTTTTACAAGATCGTTTACAGATACATAATCTGTTGTAGAATTAAAGTTCTTTTTGTCAGTTAACCCCATATAAATAGTGATGTCCTGACTGTTTGAAATATTGGAAACCCCTTGGTAATACCATCCTATCGAAGTAATGTCTCCGGCAGATGATGAAATTTCATCGGCCAAATAAATTGTCTGTGAATAAGAATAATGCGAATAAGGGTTAAACGGAACAAACTGTTGATTGTTTGTACCAGTCCCTACAATTACCTGAGAGTATCCCGTGGTAATTACTGTTAAAAACAGTAGTAGGTAGTAGATAATTTTTTTCATAAAAATAAATTATTGGTTAGTAAAAAAAATGAAAAAAAGCATTTTGATTAATTTTTTTCAAAAAACAAATTGTTTGTAAAATATAATTAATGCTTTATTTCAATTGATTAGGCCGTAAAATTATAAAAATATATCGATTAAAATGGATTTGATTTTGTATTTTAATATTTAATTAATACATTGTTAATTAGCTGAAATACAATAAATTAAATTCAATTATTGATGATTTATTTTTATGATAAATAATTATTTGACAATGTATAACTATTATTTTGGATATATTTGGAGTTATAATTAACCATTAAATTAATATGACTACACACATTGCCCTTCTTAGAGGTATAAATGTCTCCGGACACAATATGATAAAAATGGATGCTCTCAAAGAAGCATTGCAAAATATAGGTTTTCAATCGGTAAAAACTTATATACAATCAGGAAACGTTTTTGTAACGACTCCCGAAGAAAATCCTGCCAAAGTTGGTTTTCAAATTACTCAGGAAATAGCCAAAACTTTCGGATATGATGTGCAGGTTGTAGTTATCGGAAAATCAGATTTAGAATCATGTTTTAAAAATAATCCTTTCCTGAAAGAAAATAATGTCGATACTTCAAAACTATATGTTGCGTTTGTATCAAAATTTCTGAAAAAGGAAAATATAAATGATTTAAAAATCAGTCAGATAAAACCCGACGAAGTGAGTATTGATAACAATAGAATTTTTATTAAATATGCTGTAGGAGCCGGAAAAACAAGATGCGATCAAAAATATATTGAGAAAAAACTCAATCTTACTGCTACCATAAGAAACTGGAATACAGTAACTCAATTATTAAAAATGTATGAAGAATTCAGTTAATTTTTTTAAAATAACAAATCAAAAACTTAATTCGAATCATTTTATCATGCGTTATATTTTTCTGTTTTTTACTTCTTTTGTTTTTGCTCAGCAAATCGAATCGGTCGATTTCAAAACAATAAATGCCTCGTTAATTATAAATCCTGTAAAAAGAAATGTAGTAGGGGAGTATGAAGCAATTTTTATGGTTAAAAATGTTATTGATACCATAAAAATTGATGCTCAAAAAATGGAATTTTCCAATTTGAAAATTAACGGGAAAGCAGTAAAATTCAAAGAAAACAAAAAAGAATTACTTCTTTTTGAAGGTTTCAAAAAAGGGAAAAACAAACTCACTTTCAATTACGAAGCTTTTCCAACTCAAACAATGTACTTTGTAAATTGGAATTTTTCAGATCAAATCAATGAACCCGAAAAAGTTCAGGGACAAATCTGGACACAAGGTCAAGGGAAATATACCAGTCATTGGCTACCGAGTTTTGATGATGTAAACGAAAAGGTTGTTTTCGGACTCGATATTACTTTTCACAAAAGTTTTACGGCAATCAGTAACGGTAAATTGAAATCTAAAAAAATAGTGGGAGAAGATATTCGTTGGAAATATCAAATGGATAAGCCGATGAGCAGTTATTTATTGATGCTCGCCATTGGTCATTTTGATAAAAAAGCAGAAAAATCATCTTCTAAAATTCCGCTTGAATATTATTTCGAAAAAGAAGATTTTACAAAAACAGAGCCTGCTTACAGACACAGCAAACAGATTTTTGATTTCTTTGAAAAAGAAATTGGAATTTCTTATCCCTGGAAAATTTATCGTCAAATTCCTGTGCGGGATTTTCTTTATGCCGGAATGGAAAACACCAGCGCTACCATTTTTTCCAGAGATTATATGTGTGACAGCATTGGTTTTTTCGACAGAAATTATGTGAATGTAAATGCCCATGAGTTGGCACATCAATGGTTTGGAGATTTAATTACGGCTCGATCAGGAAAACATCATTGGTTGCAGGAAGGTTTTGCCACTTATTATGCGCTTCTTGCCGAAAAAGAAGTTTTTGGAGAAGATTATTTCTACAATCAAATGTTTCAAAATTCGCTTCAATTGCAGCAAGCGGCATTAAAAGACACAATTCCGGTTTTGAATGAAAAAGCTAGTTCTTTGACCTATTATCAAAAAGGAGCCTGGGCATTACATATAATTTATGATGCTCTAGGACGCGAAAAATTTAATAAAGCTATAAAAAATTATCTGAAAAAATATGCTTATAAAAATGTTTCTACCGATGATTTTTTAGCAGAAATAAAAGCAGTTTCTGATTTTGATACAGAAACATTTAAGAATATTTGGCTTGAAAAATCAGAATTTCCAATTCAACAAGCAAACTATTTGTTGCGAAAAAATAAATTCATGAATGAGTATTTTGAATTGCTTTCAAATCCCAAAACATCAATTGAAAGTTTTTCTAAATTGCTTAAAAGTGATGCCTATTATCCGGTAAAAGTTTTGGCTTTGGAGCAAATGTTAGAATTATCTTCTGTAGAAAAAGAAACCCTTTTTAAAGAAGCTTTAGCTACAAATGATTTGAATATTCGTCAGGCAGTAGCATCAATTATGACTACAATTCCGGAAAGTTTCAGAACGGAATTTGAAACTTTATTACAGGATGCTTCTTATGAAACTCAGGAAAAAGCATTGTTTAAATTATGGAAACAATTTCCGGAACATCGATTGAGATATTTGGAAATTTCAAAAAATTGGATTGGTTTTCAGAATAAAAATCTGAGATTATTGCATCTTTCTCTGGCTTTTCTTACTACTTCAGATCAAAACGAAAAAGTTCTAATTTATAAAGAATTGTTGAGCTATACCGGAACTGATTATGATTCTACTTTGCAACAGGCTGCTTTGGGAAAATTATTGAATTTAAAATTGATTACGCCCGATGTAATGAAAAGTTTGGCTTATGGAGCAGCAAATCCTCGTTGGCAGTTTGTTAAATTTTCGAAAGATTCAATCAGAAAACTTTTGAAAGAAGATAAAAACAGAGCCATTTTTACAGATATGATTGATGAATTGCCTATTAGAGAAAAGACTATTTTGCAACGATTACTCGATGAAAAATAATAATTGTAAAATTGTTATAAAGAAAAAAGGTGAGTCTGAAATTAAATTCAAGACTCACCTTTTTTATGAAAATATAGAAAAATTATTTTTTCATTTCTTTTTCAATCATTTCGTAGAATTCGTCAATTTTAGGCAAAACTACAATACGGGTTCTTCTGTTTTTAGATCTGTTTGTATCTGAATTGTTTTCAACAATCGGCACAAATTCGCTTCTTCCCGCAGCAATCAAACGTTTTGGATTTACACCTAAATCGTTTGATAAAATTCTAACAATTGCAGTAGAACGTTTCACGCTCAAATCCCAGTTATCAAGCAAAGCACCGTTTTTGATGAAAGGAACATTGTCTGTATGTCCTTCAACCATACATTCAAATGTTGGTTTGTCATTTACCACTTTTGCTACTTTTGCTAAAATTCCTTTGGCTTTGTCACTCACAACATAACTTCCGCTTTTGAATAAAAGTTTATCGGCAATAGAAATAAATACAACTCCTTTTTCAACATTTATTTCAATATCCGGATCAGAAATTCCTACAGAACTTTTTAAGCTTGTAACCAATGCAATAGTAACGCTGTCTTTTTTAGTAAGAGCATCTTGCATTCTTGAAATTTTTGTGTCTTTTTCTTTGATAGTTTCAAGGAACTTTTCAATGTTTTGAGCTCCCTGAGCCGATAAAGTTGACATGGTTCCCATATTGGCAAGCAAATCAGCATTTGTTTTTTTCAAATCTTCAAGTTGCTTGTTTGCAGATGATTTTTCTTCTAAACACATGTTTAGTTTCATCGTAGCATTGTTAAGAAGATCCTGACATTCTTTGTTTTTTGATTCCAATTCAGCAATCTTCTTTTTTGAACCACAAGAAGAGGTAAGTAGCGATATAACCGCTAAAGCTAAAATTATCTTTTTCATATTATTAGGTTTTTTACAACACAAAAGTAGGTGTATTTTAAGTTAAATTTCAAGCTTAACTTTTAAATTTTAGCATTCCTTTAACAAAATGATTATAGATAACACTTTCAATCTTGTGATAATCAGCCAATTGATTGATTTCTCTTTTTTTGTAATTTTTAAAAATAAATTGATAAAAAGAGAAATGCGCCTTTAAAATAGCCATAAAATGACTGAATTTCCCTTTTAGCAGAAATTGTATTCCGGCCAATCCGTCAAGAACCATTCTTATGAAAAGTCTTGAAAATAAAACTCTTTCGGGCAGGTTTTTCAACATCATATTCAATGAATTTCTGAAATTCAGATAGGTTTTTTTCGGATTCCCTTGTTGAAGAGTGGCTCCTCCAACATGATAAACTTTCGATTCCCACAAATATTTAGTTGTATAACCTTTATTGAATGCTCTCCAGCACAAATCAATTTCTTCCTGATGAGCAAAAAAATCAGAATCAAATCCGTTTAATTCTCTGAAAACTGATTTTCTGATAAAAAAACAAGCACCCGAAGCCCAGAAAATTTCGCAATTATCATCATATTGTCCGGAATCTTTTTCAATAGAATCAAAAATACGCCCGCGACAAAACGGAAATCCGTATTTGTCTATAAAACCACCGGCAGCACCTGCATATTCAAAGTATTCTTTGTTTTTAAAATCTAATATTTTAGGTTGAAGTATAGCAGTTTGAGGTTCATTTTCGAATGTTGTTAAAATTGGTTTCAACCAATTTTTAGTAACTTCAATATCTGAATTGACTAAAGCATAAAAATCTTCTTCAACCTGAGTCAACGCTTCGTTATAACCTTTGGCATAGCCAAAATTTCCTGAATTTTTGATTATTTTGACAGAAGGAAAATTACTTTTTACAAACTCAACCGAATTATCGGTAGAAGCATTATCGGCCACATAAATGGTTGCTTCGGGAGAAAATTCTATGATTGATGGGAGAAATTTTTCTAAAAGAGAAACTCCGTTCCAATTAAGGACTACAACTGCAATTTTTTTCAAAGTGTGTTTATTTTAAAATCAGGAATTGTTTTTAGAAAATGATAGGTTTCCTTTTCGTAATCCATTTTGCAAAAGTAATGATTCAGTCCGTTTGTAACCATTAAATAATCGGCTTCAAGTACCATATTATAACGTGCAATCTGGTCAAAAGTATTTTGAGAAATAGTTATTTCGGGAGCTTTGCATTCAACCAAAAGGAAAATTTTGCCATCGGGTTTAAAAACCACGGCATCATATCTTTTTGTTAATCCGTTGATTTTAATTAGTTTTTCAACGTTTATATACAATTTCGGGAATTTTTTATCCAATAATAAATATTGAACCACATGCTGGCGAACCCATTCCTCGGGAGTGAGAATGATAAATTTTTTACGAATTTCATCAAAAATTGCCATTTTATTTTCGCTATTTTTGAGCCGAAACGAATAAGAAGGAAAATTGAGTTTCTTCATTTGGCAAAAGTATAAAATAAGTTCATAGTTTGTTGTTTATAGTTAAGGACTAAAAAACAACAAACTATAAAACAGAAACCACAAAGGATGGACGAAGTAATAAAAATTGTAAACGATATTAAGAACAAAAACATCAAACCTATTTATTTTTTGATGGGAGAGGAGCCTTACTATATTGATAAAATTTCGGAATATATTGAACAAAATGTACTTTCGGAAGAGGAGAAAGGTTTTAATCAAACGGTTTTGTATGGAAGAGATGTTTCGATTGAAGATATTATTTCTACGGCCAAACGTTATCCGATGATGGCCGAACGCCAGGTGGTAATTGTTAAGGAAGCTCAGGATTTGACCAAAACAATTGACAAACTTGAAAATTATGCCGAAAACCCGATGCCTTCTACAGTTTTGGTGTTTTGCTATAAGTATAAAACTTTGGATAAAAGAAAAAAAGTAACCAAAAATCTGGCTAAATCGGGAGTGGTTTATGAAAGCAAAAAACTCTATGAAAATCAGGTAGGCGACTGGATTAAACGAATTCTTGCCGGAAAAAAGTACGGAATAGATCCTAAGGCAACAGCCATGCTGGTTGAATTTTTGGGAACCGATTTGAGTAAAATAAATAATGAATTAGAGAAACTTCAGATTATTTTACCAAAAGGGAGCACTATTACACCGGAACATATTGAAGAAAATATAGGTTTCAGCAAGGATTATAATGTTTTTGAATTGCGAAAAGCCATAGGCGAACGAAATCAGAATAAAGCGTATAAAATTGCTCATTTTTTTGCAGAAAATCCAAAAGACAATCCTATGGTTCTTACAACAGGTTTGGTTTTCGGATTTTTTGTTCAACTTTTGCAATATCACGGTTTGAAAGATAAAAATCCTAAAAACGTAGCGGCAGTTTTGAAAGTAAACCCTTATTTTCTTAAAGATTATGATGTAGCCCTGAAGAATTATCCTATGAAAAAAGTGAGCCAGATTGTGGCAGCTTTGCGGGATGTAGATGTAAAAAGTAAAGGAGTTGGTGCCGATTTGTCGGCCGGTGATTTGCTGAAAGAAATGCTGGTTAAAATTTTTAATTAAAATAATTTCTTGAAACCGACTATCCCCGAGGCAGAGCCATCGGGGTATTTCGCCGGTTTCATTTTGACCTGAAGGTCAAAAACCGAAATTCTTTTATTTTGCCTCACCCGGATTTACTCCGTAAATCCGACCTCTCCCAAGGAGAGGTGGAAGCGGAAACCCCGAGGCATCCCGAGTGTTCCTATCGTGTGGACACATCTTTCTGGATACACCAACCTTCATAAGAGGCCCTGA
>CAZWAF010000033.1:0-32411 GCA_964631795.1 uncultured Flavobacterium sp.
TTTCAGTCTGCCAATCAAACCTATGGACTTTAAGTCCATAGTGGTTTAGTTTTTTAGAGATTTTTATTAGAAATATTCGTATATAAATCATATTTTCGTGACAAATATCGAACTAATTATAAATTGTTTGGGTTTACCTGTTTGTTATTCCTATTCTAACCACTCTATTTCGTTTTCCGTATGAAAAAACTCTACTATTCTTATTGCTTAGCGTACAATTTATTCTGGCGCAAAAAAGGGATCCAAGACAGGATATGATGAATTTCACCCCCGGTAAGATCATCGTAAAATTTAAAGACCATGTTGATGCAAGGATTTCTTACACCGCTAAAGGTGTTGGCTTTACAAATGAAAACATAGGTAAACTTCTGGGGATTGAAGACAAGGTTTCAGGCTCTACAGTATTGTTTTCGCAGCAATCCGTACAACAAAGCATGACCAACAGACAGGTACAACGAACAGATAGCAGGCTGCCGGAAATACACTCCCTGAAAAATATTTTCACTTTAAGCTTAAAGGACAAACAGGAAAATGTTTTGGCACTCGTGGAAGACCTGAAGAAAAATCCCGATGTGGAGTATGCAGAACCGGATTACGTTTTCAGCATTAACGACTTTAAAGCGGATTCTAAAACATACACTGATGCCGATTTCAGAAAAAGTACCGGTACTCCCGTAACTCCAAGCGACCCTTTGTATGCGCAACAATCAAACATTACTGCGACACATATTAACGAAGTCTGGAATACTTACGGAACAGGAAACGGTTCTCAGGTAATTGCCATACTAGATACCGGAGTAGATTATAACCACCCAGATCTAGCTCCAAACATTTGGACTAATGCTGCCGAACTTAACGGTATTGAAGGATTTGATGACGATGGCAACGGATTTATTGATGACATAAGAGGATGGGATTTTATCAACAACGACAATGCTCCTCTGGATGACAATATGCACGGGACCCACGTGGCAGGAATTGCCGGCGCGGTGGGTGGAAACGGTATTGGTATAGCCGGAGCTGCCTGGAATGTACAGCTTATGCCGATAAAGGTTTTTCAGAGTAATGGGCAAGGAAATGCAAGCGATATAGCCTTAGGAATACAATATGCCAGTAACAAAGGTGCAACCATTATTAACATGAGTTTTGGTTCTTTTTCTGAATCCATTACGATGCGCAATGCTCTTGAGAATGCTTATGCAACGGCTGTGCTTGTTGCGGCGGCGGGTAATAATGGAACATGTATTGGGCCGGGTTTGTGCCCTGATAATAAACCTGGAGCGCCTTTTTACCCGGGAGCCTATTCTTTTGTTTTAGGGGTACAAGATCAGGCTCAATATTCTAATTATGACCAGGACGGAGCTATTTTTTCAGCCTATTCAAATTTGTTAAATTATGAATTAAAAGCTCCCGGAACGGGAATTATGAGTACGGTGCCTAACGGAGGTTACAAAACCTTAACGGGTACTTCCATGGCAACTCCATTAGTTGCCGGAGGAATTGCGCTCTACTTACAGCAAAAACCAAATGACAGTAAGGAATTGATGTTTGGGAACTTAATAAATTCTTCTGCCTCTTTTGTTGACTTTAAATCGGCAATTGAGATCGTTTCTACTCCCGAATTAAAAGTCCTGTCTGCCATAAACAAAGACAATAGCAACAATCAAAACGGAAACGGTTTTTGGGAACCAAACGAGATTATAGACATTTTACCTTTGGTGAAAAACTATTGGGGACCAACCAACGATGTTCGAGTTGGGATTGAATTTGCCGAATTTGAAGACCAGAGTAAAGCCACTATTTTAGAAAGTGAAATTGCCATTGGGTCGATTACTGCCTATGCTACTTTGCAAGATTTGACAAAATCACTGAAGATTCAGATTGCTCCTAATGTAGCCAATAATGTGAATATTAAGTTTAATCTGAAAGTTTGGTCAGGACCAAATAAAGAGTATTTGACCTCTACCGAATATGTGATCAATGTAAAAAATTCGATTCTTTTGTTCGGAGTCATAAATGAGGATATGACTCTTTATGCTAATAAAGAATATTTGGTATCGGATAATGTGATTTTTTCGGAAAATGCCACCATTACTATCGAACCAGGAACAATAATAAAAATTGCAGATGGTAAGAAAATTAATTTGTTTGATAATGCCCGAATAGTAGCTCAAGGAAACAAAGATGCTTTTATAGTTTTTACAAATGAAAATAATAGTTGGGCGGGATTTGGTTCAGCCAGTAATAATCCGATTGCATCAATTTTTGATTATGTAGAGATTAGCGGTTTTAAGTATGAGAATTCTAACACCTATTATTTGTTTTCAGATTCAAAAAACATAAAAGCGTCAAATTTGAAAGTAAATTTTAATACTTTTTTTATGATGCTGAATTTTTACAGTAACTACACTAATTCATACTTAAAAAAAAGTAATTTTTATTACAATAACTTTTATGGGGGAAGTTCAGGAGAATCACTTAATAATATAAATTTTATAAATAATAAACCATGGATTATTAATCCATCTACAGGAATAATAAATGCTGGATCGGGTTTGTCAAGTGGGAAAATTAATATTTTTAATAATCTTATTTCATTTAGTATTAATGGTTCCGGAACTTCTGAACTATTCAACGCTTATCTTGGAACTTCAGTTTCATCTAAATATAGTACGGAGGTTAAGGACGCACTTACAAGTAGTGATCGTTCAGGACTTATGAATATGGGTGCCATTTCTAATATACCTTATGAAGAAAATCACGGTATTGTATGGAAAGTTTTGGTAAACGGAAAAGATGCTCAGGATGAATACGACTTAATGGATCCGGTAGGCATAGGCGAGCATGAATTCAAGGTGTATTTCAACCGAGCCATGGATACTAACCGTCCTCCGCAAATAAGCTATGGGGTTAGAGAGCCTTATAATCAAAAGGTAATTTCAGAACAAGGAACATGGTCGGCCGATGGTAAAATATATACTGTAAACCACGATGTAAAAATAGGTGCAGCAGACGGTATCAATAGAATCCGGGTAGAGGGAGCAAGGGATCTTGATAATTTTGATATTCCTGTAGAAGATTCTCGTTTTAATATGTTAGTCCAGAGTGCAGGCTCAGCTTCGGTAGGTTTTGAGGCTACTCCCGGTTTGGGCAAAATTGCGTTGGAATGGGAAGCTCCGGACGATATAGTACTTGAAGATGTTCTGGGTTACAATATGTACCGCTACACGGTCAATGCAGATCAGACATTTACCGATCCTGTAAAAATCAATTCTACTCTGATAGCAAATCCTGCCTTTACCGATTTTAATGTAGAGGAAGGAAAAATGTATTACTACAAATACAAAATCCTGAGAACCAGTTTTGAGGAAACCGATTATTCAAAAACAGTCGCAGTTAGTCCGCTGACTTCTAAGCTGGGTGACAGCAATGGTGATTTTGATGTCAATGTGATGGATTTGGTTCAGTCTGTCGATTATATTTTGGGTAATAACCCAACTCCTTTTATTTTCCTTGCTGCCGATGTGAATAACGACAAAAATATTAATGTTTTGGACATAGTGGGCACAGTGGATCTTATCCTGGAACAACAAACAGGAAAAAAAGCAACCCCTCCCAACGCTTCGGGATCTGACATTGTTTTCTATCCTAAAGAAGCGGTGGGCGATGCCACATTTTATTGGGAAGGAAACGATTTATATGTAGAATCAAATCACGCTATAGGCGGACTTCAGTTGGCTTTTGATTCTGAATTTGAATTCACCAAATCGGCTGCTATAAACGGTTTCGAATCGCTTTCCTACAAACAGGACAACCAAAAAGTGGTTATGATTTACAGTTTCAACGGAACAGCTATTCCGGCAGGAAAAACAAAATTGCTGACCAAAAGCGATGCTGTTTCAGATATGCTGGACATCAGCAAAGCCGTGGTGGGAACGCCAAACGGTCTTAAACTGAACGCGTCTTACAATACATTGGCTGTGCCGGATATTGTTGCCCCACTACAAACGAATTTCACCGAAATCAAAACTTTATCGCCTAACCCGACCAGCGGTTTGGTAAACATAGAATATTACCTTCCTGAAAACATGGACAGTGTTTCATTTAGCGTATACGATTTATTAGGCAAAAGAATTTGGAATCAAAATAACTTTAAAAATACTTCCGGTTACAGCAATGTAAGTTTAGATTTAAACGGACTAAATAGTAATGTTTATATTATGGCTATGGATGCCGAAAGAAAGGGAGAATTGAAAGACCGTATCGTGAAAAAAATAATCGTTAAGAAGTAAATATGAAGTTTAAATTATATTTCTTCTTTGTCTTTTTAACGGTCGCTTCGCTGAAAATTTCTGCGCAAAATACGTTGTCCATTCAGGCAACAGAAATGCTAACGAGTACTGATTTTGACTTGAATATTTCAATGCAAAATCAGGAAAGTATTGCTGCCCTGCAGTTTGATATCAATTACAACGCAACTGCTTTTACTTTACTGAATGGACATGAACTGAGCAGTACTGCACCAAATCATTCGCTGTCAGTAAGCACACCGTCTTCGGGAGTGGCCAGAATTGTTGTTTTCTCGCCTTCAAAAGCTGTTTTAAACTCAGGTTCCGGTTTGTTGTTGCGCCTTAAAATGAGATCTAAAATACTTCCCGGTAACTTTGATTTCAGTTTCAGTAATATTGTCTCTTCGTCAGCGAGCGGTGCAGCTATTGCTCTGACCGGAATAAATCAGAATATTGCCGTAAAAGGAGCTATTCTGAAACTATTGACCACAAGTATCGATTTTGGCAGAACTCCAATAGGGACTAATCCGTCTCAGCAAATTCAGGTTCAGAACACGGGAAATCTTCCTTTGGTACTTAATGGCAACAGCACAATTGCTCCATTCAGCATAGTTGATTCTTATCCAATCACGATTAACCCAAATGAGGTTAAAAATATCCCGATTGGATTGAATACCTCTGCTAAAGCAAATGCTGAGGTAAACATGAATTTTCTCAATAATGATCCGGATCCTATTCGAAAAATTCAAACTGTTGCATTCAAAGCTGTTGTGTATGCAGTAAATGAAATCCACATAGGAAACGGCAGCGGCATCATCAATTCCGAAATCGAAATTCCTGTTTATGCAAATAACATGGAGCCGTTTAATGGTTTTCAGTTTGACGTATCACTGCCGGACAATATTTCGTATGTGGCGAACTCAATAATTCCGTCTCAGCGTTTTAATGGTCAGACTTTAAATGCTTCTATCGTTAACGGAAATATTATTCGGTTCATCGCATTTTCGCCAACAAACACAGATTTCAAAGGAATCAATGGAGAGTTATTCCGCTTCAAGCTGAAACCCGCCGTATCATCGGGGACGTATGGCTTGAGCATTTTGAATCCGATACTTTCAAATACTGCTTTGGGCAATATCCAATCGGATTCTTATAGTGGATATATACAGATTAATTCACCTAATCTTACATTAAATACAGATGTGATTTCGTATGGTTCAATTCCAATCACCCAATCAAAGAGCAGTACAATCAATTTGACTAACACCGGTTCTGCCTTGTTGAAAATAGATTCAATAGTAACATCGTCTAATCAGATAGGCATAGATGCATCTTTACCAATTGAACTTTTACCACCTTGGGAAAACAAAACGGTAACATTAACTTATAATCCTGCAAGCACCGGCAGTTTTTCGGGAACTGTTTCCCTAAGATATAACGGACCCGATTTGCAAAAGATAATAAATGTGCAGTCCACTGTTTTTTCTCCTAATTATATTATGGTCAAAAGTCAGACAGCTCTAAAGAACCAACTGAACAATCTTTCCATCTTATTGAAAAATAATGATGCCATAAGAGCCGTTCAGTTTGATGTTGAGTTGCCATCCGGTTTTGACTTGCAAACAGCTAATATTACAACAACAGCTAGAACAGCAGGATTTAATATAACAACGTCGCTCTTAAGTACTAATAAATACAGAGTATTGTTGTATAGTCTTTCCAATGCGTCCATAAATACAGGTTCTGATTCGGTTTTGAATTTTCCGGTTTTTATCAATGCCAATGTTAGTTCAGGATCTCATTCTTTTACATTTTCAAATGTAACATTAAGCAATACCTCGAATCAGAACGTTAGTAGTGTTGCTTTGGAAGAAGGAATAATTACGTTTAATGATCCACCGATTGCAGTTGCCGATCAAATCACGGTTGCCGAAGGAGGAACAGTTACCACCCTAGTCGGCGGAGCAAGCAGCGTATTGGCAAATGACACCGACGCCGAAAACAATCCACTGACAGCAGTCTTGGTTTCAGGTGTAAGCAACGGAACTTTGACATTAAACAGTAACGGAACATTCAGCTATACCCACAATGGTTCAGAAACTGCAACAGACAGTTTTAGTTATAAGGTCAATGACGGAATTTTGGACAGTAATGTGGTAACAGTATCGATAACGGTTACGCCCGTTAATGATTCACCGGTTGCAGTTGCCGATCAAATCACGGTTGCCGAAGGAGGAACAGTTACCACCCTAGTCGGCGGAGCAAGCAGCGTATTGGCAAATGACACCGACGCCGAAAACAATCCACTGACAGCAGTCTTGGTTTCAGGTGTAAGCAA
The DNA here is from genome assembly GCA_964631795.1 of uncultured Flavobacterium sp. Lineage (GTDB taxonomy): Bacteria > Bacteroidota > Bacteroidia > Flavobacteriales > Flavobacteriaceae > Flavobacterium. Next base: position 6,628 of record CAZWAF010000033.1, read on the forward strand.
CGGAACTTTGACATTAAACAGTAACGGAACATTCAGCTATACCCACAATGGTTCAGAAACTGCAACAGACAGTTTTAGTTATAAGGTCAATGACGGAATTTTGGACAGTAATGTGGTAACAGTATCGATAACGGTTACGCCCGTTAATGATTCACCGGTTGCAGTTGCCGATCAAATTACGGTTGCCGAAGGAGGGACAGTTATTATGCTAGTCGGCGGAGCAAGCAGCGTATTGACAAATGACACCGATGCCGAAAACAATCCGCTAACGGCAGTTTTGGTCTCAGATGTAAGCAACGGAACTTTGACATTAAACAGTGACGGGACATTCATCTATACCCACAATGGTTCCGAAACAACAACAGACAGTTTTAGTTATAAAGCCAATGACGGAACTTTAGACAGTAATATGGTAACTGTATTAATAACGGTTACGCCTGTTAATGATTCACCGGTTGCAGTTGCCGATCAAATCACAGTTGCCGAAGGAGGGACAGTTATTACGCTAGTCGGCGGAGCAAGCAGCGTATTGGCAAATGACACCGATGCCGAAAACAATCCGCTAACGGCAGTTTTGGTCTCAGATGTAAGCAACGGAACTTTGACATTAAACAGTGACGGGACATTCATCTATACCCACAATGGTTCCGAAACAACAACAGACAGTTTTAGTTATAAAGCCAATGACGGAACTTTGGACAGTAATGTGGTAACGGTAATGATAATCATCACTCAAAATTTATCATCAGATTCTTTCGATAAAGGCAATACGATAAAGGTATATCCTATTCCTGCAAGAGATATGCTAGAATTAAAAATACCGGATGAATTAGTTTTGAATAAAATAGAGCTTTATAATGATGCAGGTCAGTTTTTAGGGCAATATTCTATGCTCCGAATATCTGTTCAGGAATTCCCCAACGGCTGTTATTTCCTAAAAATATATACTTCCGGAGGTATCACTACAAAGAGAATAATTAAATTATAATGTATATCAAAGTTTTTTTATTGAGGTCGTGAAAAAAATGTAAGAAAGGGTAATAAAAAACCCTAACTATTTGATTAGTTAGGGTTTAAATCTGTAGTCACACCCGAACAAATGTCGAACTTTTTTGTAGAGGATTTAGAAAGGTTATTGAATATTTCTATGAATCCAAGACTATTTAGATAGACTGAAGTTGAAACAGCTATAATGATGTCAAATAGTTATGACCGAAGGAAATTATTATTATTTGTTTTTAGAAATTGCTAACGGAATAAATAAACGTATCTGAAATTCCTGAAGAAAATGCATTAGATTTACACTCTTTAGGACTTATATACCAACCGTTATTAATTTTGTTTACTCCTGCAAAAATACTTGCACAAACGGTTTGAACTTTAGACCCTGTTAATGCAATATCAAAATTACACCCCTCTTGTAAATAATATTTTTGGTAGAGAATCGTCATAGCTTTCAAAAAATCTCATTTTGGTTATCTGTGTCTATATCAATCACCTCTGTTTCAAGAGATGAATATTTATCTTGAATTACTTTGGTAGATAACCTCGCCAGTTGGCTTCTATGTCATCCTTGTTAGGATTGATTATTAATGCGAATCAAGGTTTAAAAAATTAATGTAATAAAAGCAGAAGCAATTCTGCCAAACAGGTGGATTAATAGCCCTTTAGTTGATCTAACCTTGCTGGCTTTTTGAATACCTGTTTTCTCAATTAACCAATTAAATAAAGATTCTATTGGTTGTCTAACTTTTGAAACAGCCTTAGAATACAGGTCGTTAAAGGCTTTATCTCTATTTTTGATTTCTTGGCATTCTCCCTTTACAGCTTTCACAGGTGTCATCATTACCGATTTTCTGTCTTTTTCCAATTCAGAGAAAAAGTCCTTATTTTGATAAATCTTATCTCCGAAAAAACATCTGTTTTCTAGGTTTGACCATCCTTCTTTAAAAACGATCAAATCATTAACCGAAGCCGGAGTTATTTGTATTTCTTCCGGAAAAGGAATTTTATTTTCGCGTCTAAAAGCCAGTGCATGGAGTTTTACACCATAATAGTACATACCTTTTGTTGAACAATATCCTTTGTCTGTAATATCCTTTGTCTGTAATATCCTTTGCTACTTTTCCCGAACGTTTTCCTGAACAAGTAATGATAGGCATTGAATCCAGTAAGCTTTGATTAGAATAACAATCTTCAGGATAATACTCTGTAATTAAACTTGTTGAAAAAGCTTTAAAAGCTTCAGATAATCGATTTAATCTATTAGAAAATGCCGAATAAGAACCAAGGTTTGGAAACCATGAACGTAAATAGTCATTAGCAAACTTGTGAATTTGCTTTATTGTAAATCGTTGTTCTTCTTCAATTGCAAATAAATAAATGGTCATAATTTCTTCATCTGTTAAACCAAGCTTATCATTGTTGCTGAATCGTTCACAAGTGTATTTTAAATCTTTTTGAAATTTATCACAGATTGTTAGGTAAATATGTACTAATTTTAGGGCTTTAGTCTGAATAATCATATGTTTAAAAGTGCGTCGAATACACCTTAAATATACTGATTTTCAGACTTTAAAACAATATAATTGAAAGATTTTTCTTGCTTTTTACATCAAGATACCAACCCTTGATTCGCATTTAAAACTTTATTGTAGATTTCCTTCAGATATTTTTCTGATTCAGGATTTTCTTCAAGGTCTCTTTCTATAACAGCTTTAACTGCATTTAATCTTGCCGGACTGTCTGGTTTTTCCTGAAGTTCGATTAGTTCGTTTCTGGTTTTTCCATCTTTTGTGAAAAGATTTTTTATCAAGTTTACGGCATTTTTTGAAACCTCTTCAACGGTCGTGTCGAATGCTTTTTCAAGACCTTTTTCAGCTAAATGTTTTCCTAATAATACTAATGCTGTTGTGGTTATCGGTTCCATATTTTATAAAGTTTTAGGTTAGCAAATTAAATTTTATCTATTGAAATTTCAAGTGGTCAAGAAGGTCCTTAAAGTACTGCTCTCCCCAGATTTCAAGTGCTCTTTCATCTTTAATGAAAGGAATAACATCTTCTTTTACACTATCAAATGATGCTGATTTAAATTTTTCACTAAGCAGTTCAAGTATATCTTCCTTTGTCAGCACCTCTTTTGTCCAGTCTCCGGTGTCTTTTGCTCGTAAGGTGAAGTGGTGCAGATTCAGTGGAATTCCTTTTTTTACGTACCATTCAAAATCATACCAGTCTCGTCCTTTTACTCTGTTTTTCCATTTTCGAAACAAGAGAGCATGCATTTTACCTGCAAATAAGCTTGGCTTGTCAAAACATTTGACATAGAAAGAAAATGGGCGTGTCAGAAGTTTGTTTTCAGTATTAAATCCAAGAGGCGGGCGCCGGTCAACTTCTATTTTAATTTTGATGGTTCTGTTTGTAGGTTTTATCCCTTCCTGTTTTACGATATTTTCAAGTACCAGTTCTTTCCATTCTGTCTCGGATTTAAGAAATGCGGAATCAATATTTGTTTTTTCTTTTTTTTCTTTCTCCCTTATGCTTACCTGCATTCCGATTGCCTTAAATTCATCTAAAATAGCATAGAAATAAGGTTCTAATGAAAAATCTGGATCTTCTTGGAGCAATGAAAAATCAAGGTCTTCTGAAAAACGGTCAAGTCCGTAAAAGATTCGTAGAGCCGTTCCTCCATAAAAGGCAGCTTTTTCAAAAAAATCGGTTCTTGACAGACCTGCAAGGGCAACCTCCTGCATGATTTCACGTAAAGCAGAAAGGATATCATCAGTATTTTTAGGATCATATTCGGAAATCCATTCTTTTATCATAATTTCTCAAGTGTTTTAATTAGCATTAATAGACTTTGTTTTTTTGGTGCATCTTTAGTCCAAGAGCGCATAACTTTAAGATTAAGTTTCCGAAGATCTTCTCTTTCAATACGAAGATCATCAATTAAAAAATTTAATGTCTGGGCAGTTCCCCTTAAAGACAGGCGCGCTGTTGTGATTATTTTGTCGCATAATGCCTTCTCTGGTGATGCTATAATAGCAGTCTGTCCGGGAGACAGTTCAATGCTTTTAATTCCAAAGCTGTAATATGGCCAAGGCATTGCGCGATAACTGTATCTGCCGGCAGGAGTTTTGTATTTCTTGGAAAGCTTTATAGTCACAGAGCTCGTTTCATATACTCTTTCCGGAATCATCCCCCAGTAAGACATAGCCGATTCTAGCGATACATAGCTTGGTCCCCATAAGTGATTTGCGATTAGAAAAGGCTCAGGACCGGAAAGTTCAGCATTTTTTCGGTTCACATAAAGCCCTTTTTTTAATGGAATTATTTCGCCGCTTTTTATTAATTCGCTGATTTTGTCGTTTGGTCTTTTGTATTCTTTAAGCACATCGAGCATAACCTGCCTGTTTAGAGGTGCATTATTGAATTGTCGGAGTAAATGTTTAAAGTCCATTATTGTTGAATAATAATGCTAAAATCGGAAAAATTCCGATTTGTTGCAAATAATTTTACATTTATTTTTGTATAATTATTTATAGATAATCGGATAATATCCGATTATCGTTTGTATTTTAAACAAAAAAATAATCTGATTTTACTTAGAGCCTGTTTAAATTTTACAAATTAAGAATTGCTTGTGCTTTTTTATTATTTACCTCAGTTCGATTATTAGATAATTGATTTACAAAGTGGTTTGGATTCCTGCAAGGTTTAAAAAACCTTGTAGGTATTGTTCTTTGTGTATTTAAATACCTACAAGGTCAAAAAAAGACCTTGCAGGAAAATCTAAAATTATAAAATACTACTATTCAATAGATTAAATAATGGCTAATAATCGAACTCATGTTATTTATGCGAATCAAGGGTTAGGTTTTTTATGTCGCCCCTCTGGAGCTTATGAAAAACAAAAAAAAATTGACAGCTCCGTTAGGAGCGAAATATTTATAGAAAATAAGATTCAAGTAAATCAAAGCTCCATCGGAGCGGCATTTACGATAAATTAATTATCGAATTAATGACAATTTCCAATCATTGGCTCACATTATTTGGCTATTTAGAAATTAAGCTCTATTTAATGTTTTCTCCTAAAATCTCTTAATAATTAAACTCTTAAAAGTGAATTTTAAAGTTTCTATTTAATTTTTAAACAGACTCTTAAAAAAGTTCAAAAAAAACGATTCCAGCTATGATTAATCACTCCTTTACAACTAATTAAAAAAGTCAAATTTGTACGTATCAACGTTAATAATATTATGATCAGTTAATGAAAATAATTTCATTTCGTTTTCTATCAGCTTTTGCTTTAAGATATTAATATCGAAATTTCCTTGGTAATCATTAGTTTTAGTTTTTTTACTAAAGTCAGTGTGAATATGAAAATCAACTTTAAACCAATCAGAATATTTTTTCATTACCTAATAATATTAATTTTCCCCCACTTTTCTTAAGCAAATGTTACTATTTAATTCATAGCTTTTTTACGGAAAACCATAAATATCTCAAATTGAGTATTTTAAAAAGTATCAATTTAGTTATATAAAACAGTATGTAAAATACCTAATTTACAAGTGTAAATCTGTTATCAGCTAGATAAATATTGATTAAAAATCATTTTTATCTAACAATCAAAATTTATGCATGCATTTTTAATAAAAGTAGAGAGTAGATGCGGTACTACTAGTTGCTCATAAAACTCCCAACTTTTTGCGATGCTTTATGGGAAATACTGCATGGCTTACAATATTTTCCAATTCATCTTCATTATTTATCATACAAGTAAATAAATATATTTAAAGATTTACGATGCTGTCTCTCGGTATTTATAATAACTAAAATGTTCTTTAGAATTAAGATATTTTTTATAATATGGAATATGTTTAGCTAAAACTAAATCACCCAATTTGTTTAAGAAAGTTAATATTTTTTCTGCTTCTTCAAGAGTTATTTCAGGTGCCCCATTTTCTTTAAGTCTTTTTGAACCACTTCTGGTGTTATAACTTTTGTTTTCATATATCAAGTATTTTATTTAAAAAAAAAACAATTAAATGGTTGATTTTTAAATAATTACAACGGGTTCGATTCCTGTCTTGTTGCAAAGATATTTGTTTGTTTAAATTACATAAAAATTTATAATACATTGATTTTAAATAAATAATAAAAATGACATAATCTTAAGGGAAATAATGTTGAACTTATTGCAAGTTTCTGAAAATGAGGTAAATATAGCAAAAAAAAGCTGCATATAGCAGCTTTTTTGAAATGTAGTAGCGAAGACGGGAGTTGAACCCGTGACCTCAGGGTTATGAATCCTGCGCTCTAACCGACTGAGCTACCTCGCCATTTTATCGGTTTTGCATTGCTTCCTGAATGCGGGTGCAAATATAGAACTAATTTTTGTATCTCCAAGTGTTTTGTAGAAAAATTAATATTTTTTTGAAAAAGTGTTTTTTGTTAAAAAAATTCCTATATTTCGAAAAAATAAATCTTAAATTCATGGAAGCAAAAATAAAATACGAATTGGAGTTTCCGATTAATTCGTCGCCACAGTTATTATATCAATATATTTCAACGCCTTCTGGTTTGTCTGAATGGTTTGCAGATAATGTAAATTCCAGAGGAGAGTTTTTTACTTTTATTTGGGATGATTCTCAAGAGAAAGCTCGTTTAGCGTCTAAAAAAACCGGTGAAAAAGTAAAGTTTCGATGGGTTGATGAAAACAACGCTGATACAGAGTATTTTTTCGAATTTAAAATTGTTGAAGACGAGATTACAAAAGATGTTTCTCTGGTAGTGGTTGATTATGCTGATAAAGAAGATATGGGGGAAGCTGCTTTGTTGTGGGAAAATCAAATCTCCGAATTAAAACATGTTATAGGTTCGGTGTAAACTCTCGTATATAACTCTTATATTTGCCCTAAATTTTTTAGGGCTTTTTTTATGATAAATTTTAACGGACAGATTATCGCTGCAGAGAATATTTTCGGAGTTAACAATCGTGCTTTTTTATACGGTGATGGAGTTTTTGAAACTTTAAAAGTTATAAACGGAAAAGTTTTGTTCATGGAAGATCATTATTTCAGATTGATGTCTTCTATGAGGATTCTTAGAATGGAAATTCCGATGAATTTTACTCTTGAATATATAGAAGAGCAAATATTAGAATTGGTAAAAGCTACTGATTGTAATGAATCTGCCAGAGTGAGATTGACGGTTTATCGAAATGACGGAGGTTTTTATTTGCCAAAAGATAATAATGTTTCTTTTGTTATAAAAGCAGAAGCTTTAGAAAACAAACAATATGTAAAGGGAAAAAGTAATTATGAAGTTGAATTATATAAAGATTTTTATGTAACCAGTCAATTGTTGTCTTCGGTAAAATCTACCAACAGATTAATTAATGTGACGGGGAGTATATTTGCTTCAGAAAATGATTATGATACTTGTTTGTTGTTGAATGATAATAAAAATATTATTGAAGCTTTGCAAGGAAATATTTTTATGTTAGTAGGAAATCAGCTTGTTACTCCGCCGGTTTCTGAAGGATGCGTGAATGGAATTATGCGTAAGCAAATATTGAAATTGTTGCAAAAATCAGATGCGGTAGAGGTAATAGAACAATCTATTTCGCCTTTTGATCTTCAAAAAGCAGATGAATTGTTTATAACCAATGTGATTCTGGGAATACAATCAATCACAAAATATCGCAAAAAGGAATTTACTACAAAGTTTGCAGATGAATTGCTTGTGAAATTAAATGAAGAATTGTTGGTTAAAATTTAATTTAACATTGGGTTTTCGGGTGCGTTAGACCAAAGAATGTAGTCGCCACCAAGTTCAATGATTTTTTCTTTCCAAAAATTAGAAGGAGATTTGCTTATAATTTTGTTTTGGTAATCGTTTTCTGTGATTATCCACGAATTTGAATTCATTTCTTCTTCTAGTTGATGGGCGTCCCAACCGGTATATCCTAAGAAAAATCGGATATTATCTTTCTTTATCTGGCCATTATTTATCATTTCTTTGGCGTATTCAAAGTTACCTCCCCAGAAAATTCCGTTTGAAATCTCAATACTACCGGGAATCAGTGTGGGTACGTTGTGTATAAAATAAAGGCTGTCTTGTTCTACCGGTCCGCCATTGAAAATTTTATATTCAGCTCTTATTTCAGGAACTAAATCCTGAATGGTATATTTTAGAGGTTTATTGAGAATGAAGCCGACTGATCCGTTTTGGTTATGGTCGGCCAATAAAATGACCGATCTGTTAAAAGACAAGTCTCCTATGATCGATGGCTCTGCAATCAATAATTGGCCGTTTTTTAGTTTATCTGAAATCATTTTATTAAAGTTTTATCTAAATTTAATAAAAAAAAATAATAATTACTTTGTGAGTTTGGTTTTTTTGCAAAAAAAAAGCCTTCCGTTAGGAAGACTTTTTTGTATTGATTGGGAATGAGTTAGTTAAGGTTTCCTTCTAATTCAGCTCCAGCTTTGAATTTAACAACTTTTTTAGCTGCAATTTTGATTGTAGCTCCTGTTTGAGGATTTCTTCCGTCTCTTGCAGCTCTTTCAGTAACTGACCAAGATCCAAAACCTACTAAAGAGATTTTTCCTCCTGTTTTCAATGTGTTTTCAACATTTCCTAAAAATGACTCTAATGCTGCTTTTGCTGCTACTTTAGAAATTCCTGCTTCAGCAGCCATTGCATCGATTAAATCTGATTTGTTCATAATAAAAGTTTTAAGTTGGATAATTTTTTAACGTTATAGTAACAAATTTAGTAGGATTTCCTTACTGTGCAAGGGTTTTGGGCATGTTTTGACTTAATTGTTGATAACTAGCTGTTTTTGTTGATAACTATCGTTGTTTTTTACAATAAAATAAAAGTTCAATGTTTTTAAGTCTTAACAAGCGGTTGCGTTTTCAGAAAAAGTGATACCATTTAATAATTCGGAAGTTTTCATTCTTTTTTTAGCCGGAAATTGCAAACTAATTATTTCAATGTATCCGTCAATGGTTGTTATTTTTAGTTCTTTTTTCGTCGCAATTAATTTGCCGGGAATTTCATTATGTTTTTCTATAATCGCTTTCGATTCATAAATTTTTACATTCCATTCCTGATCGTTGTCTTTAAAATAGCACCAGGAAGCCGGGTAAGGAGAAAGACCTCTTATAAGGTTGTGGATTTCAATAGTTGGTTTTGACCAATCTATTTTGCAATTTTCTTTGTTTAGTTTGTAAGCCGTTTTAATATCATCGGAATCTTTTTGAACCGTTGTGCTGATATTTCCTTTTTCTATCAGTTTTAAAGTGTCAATCACAGTTTCACATCCTAGATTCATTAAACGATCGTGCAGTTGTCCGGCATTTTCGTTTTCTGAGATTGTTGTTTCGGCACTTAGAATCATTTCGCCGGTGTCAATTTTATCATCTATAAAAAAAGTAGTGACACCGGTTTTTGTTTCTCCATTAATAATTGCCCAATTTATAGGTGCGGCACCGCGATATTGAGGAAGTAAAGAAGCGTGAAGATTGAAAGTTCCAAGTTTAGGCATTTCCCAAACTACTTTTGGCAACATTCTGAATGCGACTACAATTTGCAAATTGGCATTAAGCGATTTTAATTCGGCTAAAAAATCTTCGTCTTTTAAGTTTGAAGGTTGTAAAAGTCTTAAATTATTTGCCAAGGCATATTCTTTCACGGCCGAATGAGCTATTTTTTGTCCGCGTCCGGCAGGTTTATCGGTTGCGGTTATAACTCCAACCACTTCGTAGTTGTTTTTGACGATGGTATCCAGAATTCCTACCGCAAATTCAGGAGTTCCCATAAAAACGATGCGTAATTTTTCCATTATATATTTAAGGTGTATTTATTATTGGATTGCAGAGTAATTCTGCCTTTTTCGAGCAATTGTTGAATTGCAAATATAATATCGTTTGGTAAATCTTTGGTTATACTTTGAATTTCCCTTGCATCCAAAGCTTGTTCCTGTAATAGATTCAGAATTTTGTCAGTTAATGCTATAACAGAAGTTTCGGGTTTTTTCTGAGATATACAATAAGAACAAATGTTGCAGTTCTCGGTGGTTTCTTCTCCAAAATAAGAGAGAATCAGCCTGTTTTTGCAGGTTTTTGAATCGGTTACATAATTAATAACCGATTTCAATTGTTCTTTTTTCAGTGTGTTTTGGTTTTCAAGGTATTTTGAAATTCGGTTGATGGTTTTTTCATCTTCGCGAATTTCATTAAAAATTAAAGTCGCATCATTGCTTTTGGCTTTGTAATCAATAAAATCTCTTTCTTTCAGATTTTGTAAAACTTTCAAAATTTCGGTTTCAGAAGTATTTGATTTTTTTGCCAGAAAAGGCAGATTTAAAGCTGTTGGCATTTCAAAAATACCGGGATAAGTTCGCAATATTGTCAAAACGATTTCTTCGTTATGTGGATTCAGACTGTTGTATCGGATCACTTCTTTTGACGGAATAATAAACTGAACCATGGCTTTTTCGGTAAATTCCTGCGATAAGGATATGATGCCTTGTCGGTCAAGAAATTGCAGACAGTTATAAGTTTTTAGAACCGGAAAATCATATTTTGAACAAAATTGATTCAAATTGAACGCAAAAGTTTCATTCATTCCTTCTCCGTATGCTATATAAAAATAGCTGCAAAGTTTTGAATATACTTTTGATAAAAATGCTTTGTCTGGCAAGTTGGCGATAAATTGGTTTTCGGCCAACTTACTGTCGGAAGAACTGGTTAATAAAACCGCAAAGGCTTTTTCTTCGTTTCTTCCTGCTCGACCCGCTTCCTGATAATAATTTTCTAAATTGTCAGGCAATTGAATATGAATTACGGTTTTTACGTTGGTTTTGTCAATTCCCATTCCAAAAGCATTGGTAGCTACTATAATCTGAACGCTTTCGTTCATCCAAAGCTGCATATTTTTGTCTTTTTCTTTTGTTGCCAAACCTCCGTGGTAAAAAGTAGTTTTGAAACCCAGAGAATTCAGTTGGGAAGAAAGATCCAGACAAGATTTTCGGGTTCTTACATATATAATAGACGGTTGCGGATTTTTCTTTAGAATTTGCTCAATTTTATATAGTTTGTCTTCTGTTTCAAAAACCATATACGAAAGATTTTTTCTTGAAAATGATTTTTGAAAAAACGCAGTATTATTAAGTTTTAGTTGAGTTATAATATCTTCCTGAACTCTTTTTGTAGCTGAAGCTGTTAGAGCCAAAAAAGGGATTTCGGGAAAGAGGTTTTTTAATATTGAAATTTTCAAATAAGCAGGACGAAAGTCGTGTCCCCATTGAGAAACACAATGTGCTTCGTCAATAGCAATTAAGTTTAGAGGAAGATTTTTAAGTCGTTCAATTACCCATTCAGATTGAAGTCTTTCGGGAGAAAGGTACAGGAATTTGTAATTTCCGTAAAGGCAATTGTCAAAAACGGCCATGGTTTCGTCAAAAGAAAGGTTGCCCGTGAGAGCAATAGCTTTGATATTTCTTTTTTCAAGATTTTGAACCTGATCTTTCATTAAAGCGATTAGCGGAGAAATGACCAAACAAATACCTTCTTTTATTAATGCAGGAATCTGAAAACAAACCGATTTTCCTCCTCCGGTTGGCAATAGCGCAAAAGTGTCCTGATTGTTCAAAACCGAATTGATTATTTCTTCCTGAAGAGGTCTGAAATTTTCGTGATTCCAATATTTTTGAAGGATTTCCTGAGCTTTGGACATTTTATTTTGGTTCGTTTTTTTGAAAATTAAAGTAAATAAAAGGTTTTTGGGTTAAAACAGCAAATAATTTGGTTTTGATATTGGAAATGAGTCGATTCGGAGGTTTTTGTTTTGTTAATAAAAACCTGAATTTCATTATCGTTTGCCAATTGTGATTCAAAATAAAATCTAGTCCGAAATCTCAAATCAAAAACGTATATTTGCCTTTATTTTTTAATCAGAGAATGGACAAGAAGACTCAGGAATTTTACGAAAGATTGAAAGTAGAGCTGGAAATGAATACCAAGTGGCCGGCTGAATATTTATATAAATTTATTGTGCCAACAAAAGCAGAAAATATCCAAAAAGTAGAGCAGGCATTTGATTGTATGGGGGCAGTAATAAAAACTACTAAATCCAAAAATGGCAATTTTACCAGTGTTTCGGTTGATGTGGAAATGAAAAATCCTCAGGAAGTAATTGAGAAATATTTGGAAATGTCTACTATCGAGGGGATTATTTCATTATAAAATATGACAGAAAAATATAAAAAAGAGAATGCGAATGATGTGGTTTTTAATTTGGAATACAATTCCGAAAGACAACACCTGATTATTCCGGAATATGGACGCCATTTGCAAAAACTAATCGATCAGGTTACTGCAATTGCCGATAGAGAGGAACGTAACAAAGTGGCAAAATACATCATTCATGTAATGGGAGGGTTGAACCCTCATCTTCGTGATGTACCCGATTTTCAACACAAACTTTGGGATCAGCTATTTATCATGTCCGATTTTAAATTGGATGTAGATTCACCGTTTCCAATTCCTTCCCGCGAAGTGTTACAGTTGAAGCCGGAGATTTTGAAATATCCTCAAAATTTTCCGAAATACCGTTTTTATGGAAACAATATCAAATACATGATTGATGTTGCCAATAAATGGGAAGATGGAGATATGAAAAATGCATTGGTAAAAGTAATTGCCAATCACATGAAAAAATCATATTTAAGTTGGAACAAAGACACGGTAAAAGACGATGTTATTTTTGAACATTTGTACGAATTGTCGGGTGGGAAAATAAATTTGACTCAAAGTCAGGAAGAATTGTTGAATACAAGTGACCTGATGCGAACCAATAAACGCGTTTCTAATAAAATTGTTCCGAGCGGAATTTCAAAATCGAAGAATATCAATTCTAAGAATATGAAACCGGGCAATAATCCGCATAAAAACACAAACAGAAAACCTTAATTAATTGTGAATTGTGAATTGTGAATTTTTGAATTCACTATTTACCATTCACCATTCATAATTTATTTAAAAATGGGAACTTTTAAAATTGAAGGAGGCATTCCTTTAAAAGGAGAAATTACGCCACAAGGAGCAAAAAACGAAGCATTACAAATTTTGTGTGCGGTGCTTTTAACTCCCGAAAAAGTGACAATTAACAATATTCCGGACATCATTGACGTCAATAAACTGATTACTTTATTGGGGAATTTGGGTGTGAAAATGAAAAAGAACGGACAAGGTTCTATTACTTTTCAATCAGACGAAATCAATGTAGGTTATCTTGAGACTGAAGCTTTCAAACAAGAAGGAGGTTCTTTGAGAGGTTCTATTATGATTGTAGGTCCGCTTTTGGCTCGTTTCGGAAAAGGATATATTCCAAAACCAGGAGGAGATAAAATAGGAAGAAGAAGATTGGATACTCATTTTGAAGGATTTATCAATCTGGGAGCTAAATTCAGATATAACAGAGAAGATCATTTTTATGGAGTGGAAGCTCCAAAAGGTTTAACGGGAACTCACATGTTGCTTGATGAAGCATCAGTTACCGGAACAGCCAATATTGTGATGGCAGCCGTTATGGCAAAAGGAATCACAACAGTTTATAATGCTGCCTGCGAACCCTATTTGCAACAATTATGCAAAATGTTGAACTCAATGGGAGCTAAAATTACCGGTGTAGGTTCAAATTTGTTGACTATTGAAGGTGTTGAAAGATTGGGAGGTTGTGAGCATACTATTCTTCCGGATATGATTGAAATTGGTAGCTGGATTGGACTTGCAGCTATGACCAGAAGTGAAATCACTATTAAAAATGTTAGCTGGGATAATTTAGGATTAATTCCGAATGTTTTCAGAAAATTAGGGATTACCTTGAATAAAGTTGGAGACGATATTCATATTCCCGCTCACAAAGACGGTTATGAAATTAAAACCGATATTGATGGTTCTATCCTGACAATTGCAGATGCGCCTTGGCCTGGATTTACGCCTGATTTATTGAGTATTGTTTTGGTTGTGGCAACTCAGGCAAAAGGAGATGTGTTGATTCACCAGAAAATGTTTGAAAGCAGATTGTTCTTTGTTGATAAACTGATTGATATGGGAGCCAAAATTATGTTGTGCGATCCACACAGAGCGGTGGTTATGGGACATGATTTTAAATCGCAATTAAAAGCGACTACTATGTCTTCTCCGGATATTCGTGCCGGAATTTCTTTGCTGATAGCGGCACTTTCGGCAAAAGGAACCAGTACCATTCAGAACATTGAACAAATTGACAGAGGTTACGAAAAAATAGATGAACGATTGAGAGCTATTGGAGCTAAAATCGTGCGTGTATAATCATATTTTGAACACTAATTTCACGAATTTGCACAAATTTATGTTGTTAATGCGATTTGAATAATTGATTTGTGATGATTCGTGAAATTAGTGTTTTTTTAATCAAGTTTAAGTGGCCAGTTGTCTCTTATAAAACTTCAAAGTTTGGAACATACAAACGAAAAAATAGCTATAAAGGCTACTTATTTTAGCATTATTGGAAATACCTGCTTGGCCATTATAAAAGGGTTGGCAGGTATTTTTGGTAATTCCTATGCTTTGATTGCCGATGCTATAGAATCTACTGCCGATATTTTTGCGTCGTTTTTGGTTTTATTCGGAATTAAATATTCGAATCGTCCGGCAGATGAAAATCATCCTTACGGACATGGCCGAGCAGAACCGCTAATTACTTTTGTAGTTGTAGGTTTTCTTATTACGTCGGCTACAGTTATTGCTTATGAAAGTATTGTAAATATTGGAACTCCTCATGAATTGCCAAAACCTTTTACATTATTTATTCTTGGTGCAATAATCATCTGGAAAGAATATTCTTTTCGGAAAGTGATGAAAAGAAGTAAAGAATCCAATAGTTCTTCTCTTGAAGCCGATGCCTGGCATCATAGAAGTGATGCAATAACGTCAGTTGCGGCTTTTATAGGGATTTCTGTTGCGTTAATTATGGGCAAAGGGTATGAAGCTGCCGATGATTGGGCAGCGCTTTTTGCTTCGGTATTTATTGTTTATAACAGTTATCAGATTTTCAGGCCGGCTTTGGGCGAAATCATGGACGAGCATTTATATGATGATTTGATAGACGAAATCAGAAAAGTATCATTACAGGTAAACGGAATAATAGGAACCGAAAAATGCTTTATCCGTAAAGCCGGAATGAAATACCACGTTGATTTGCATGCCATTGTTAATGCTACTATTTCTGTAAGAGAAGGACATACATTGGCTCATAACCTGAAAGATACTTTGAGGCAGGAAATCCCTGAATTGGGGCACGTGCTTATTCATATTGAGCCGGATGAAAGTGAATAAATTTCGTGATAACGAGGCTTTATTTTTACAAAAATTAATTAACCTCTAATCACAGCCTCAACTGAGGAGTCTGAGTTTGTTGAAGACTGGTTTATTACTTTTATTGCTTTTTCAATCAATTCGTCTTTTCCATCTTTAATTCCCTGTATAGTAGGTTTGATTTCTATGTCAGGAACAATTCCAATTCTTTGGGTTTCTTTTCCATCAGGGTAGTAAACCCCGGTACCGCTTATTTGGGTTAATATTCCGCCAGGAAGGTAGATTGGCGAAACAACGCCATCGGCAGCTGCGGTTGTCGAGCCTATTACCGTTGCGTTAGGATGCACTCTGTAGGCCATAGCGTGAGATTCTGCTGCACTTATTGAAATCTCATTCGTCAAAATAATCACTTTTCCTTTATAATACCCTTTGTTTTTCTTGCCTAAGTTATCCGGTTTTGTTAAAGTAAAAAGGCCGGGATTTTTGACACTGCCGTTACTGAATTTAATAAACGGGGTACTTTTGGGCAATAAATATTGACACAACTCTCCGGCGGCGAAATAAGAAGGATAATTTCTGTTGTCTATTATAAGCCCTTTTGTCTTTTCTATTTCTTTCCAAATCTTGGGCAGGTCAGCTACTTTGAGAGAGCCATTATTAATGTAAGCAATGTCCTTGTTTATGTATTTGAAACAGCTGTCTTTAGCCAGAGATCTGCTGTAGATATTGATTTGTTTTGTAGTAAATGTTTTTAAGACTGTATTTTCTCTTTTGTCATTTCTGGTGAATTCAATGTCTATTGTTGGATCATTAGTTCTTAAAAGATCCGGAGCAATAAGGCTTAGTTTAGTGGGATAATTGGAAGCGGGGGCCAATTTTAATTTGTTTTTTACAATTTCCTCAACAGGATGTTTATTAATTGTTGTAATAATATCGCCTATTTCTAATCCAGTCTCCTTGCCTAATTTTTCGTCATAATATCCGGTAACTACTGCTTGGTTTTCTATAAATTTCACTTCAACAGGTGCATAATTTAGTCCGAAATAATTATTTGCAACTGTGTTGCCAGCCGAGATATTTGCATGAGTATCATTTAGCCGTCCAATAAGTTCCAACATCGTCAATGTATATTCAGTTTCGTTCTTTGCATTGGCAACTTTTGGAATAAATTCTTCCAATACGTTTTTCCAGTCTTCTTCAATCAGATACTTGTAGGGGAAGTAGTATTGAATCATGTTCCAATAGCGATATAAAGCTAAGAGGCGGAATCCTGCGTCAGGATATGCTATAGACGTATTGGTCAGTTCATTTTTAAATTCCGGACTGCCAATTCCCTCTCGTATTCCTATATAATAATGATCGTTTGACCTCTTTGCATTTTGGACATTCAATAATGAAGCGGTAAGTTCATCGGAAAAAGCAGAGGCAGTAATCCAATCCAAATCCGGTTTGGTTTTTATTTTTGGTGATTCATTTACAGTTGCTTTGCCTACGGAAAACTCCCCTAAACTGTCTATCCATTTTGTCAGGATTTCATCACGGGATTTTTGGTTTTCAGAATCCAATAGCTTTGGCAAAATTCTGAAAAGCTCATAATCCCAATTGTAATCTCCTTTAGCAATATTAGGGTGATGATATTTCAGAAAACCCCATATTAAACCTAAGTCTTTTAGGTTTTTAATTTTGTTATCATCAACTTGAATGCTTGTAATTTGAGAACCTTTATCAAATTCCTTGTCTTTTTGAGCAGGCAATAATTTTCTTTCAAATGGTTTTAAACTTTTGATGTCTTTTCCGTCAACAGTTACTGTAAAATCATCGATCCATATTTTACCTTTCCCGGCTAATACTGCACCTATAGCAATTTGTTCTGTTTTTTCAGGATTCATCGGTAGGGTTATTGCATATTTCGTCCAGTCAGATGTGCCTTTGATACCTCTGTTTTGCATGTTGTCAAAAGCGATTGCCGGATCAATCCTCACGCAAAGGCCAGCAAATCCGCCTGTCACATTTTCGGTTTTAATGTAGCCTGTGAGGGTGATTTTCTTACCTGAATAATTCTTCGGAAGTGTAAACCCCAAAGCTTTAAAATTAGGATCCCCTTCTTTAAACTCGATACAAGCAGAATATTTTCCGCTTTTTGTAGTGGTGGAGTCGATAGAAAGGGAATAATTAGAACTTCCGAAAGTAGTCCAACCGGAAGGCATTCCTTTTTCAGTAATTTCGAAATTAAAATTAAAAGACGGAGCCGTTTGACAATAGACTGAAAGTGTCAGGGCCAGAAGTAAAAATGTCAGGGTTAGTTTTTTCATTGGTTGTGTGTGGTTTTTAAAAAAGGAGGTTAATTATTTATAATATCAAAGAATTTCAATCCAAAAACAACTCCGTCTCCTTTGAAACCATTTTGATAAGAACGCACATAATCAACTCGCCACTTTTTGGCTTTGCCAATTCCAATCTGATTCAATCCAATTGTGAATTCCATATAAGGTTTCATTTTTGGAATGGTCAAGTTGTGAAAACCTAAAACCAAATTACTTTTCGATAAAATCTTCAGCGGAATTTTATTCATTATAAAACCATTGTCCCAATATTCGGTATGGTTTTCGAAAAAGGCATCATTGGTGCTGTTTGTGTAATAAGGCATGAGATTGAAAGCATTCAAATAATGTCCTGTTGTTCCAAAGTGGGTTTGGTTTCCGTTGAAATGCTTGTAATCTACAAATGTGATGTTTTTGCTATTTATAAATTTACCAGAGCTGATGCTAGTTGCAAAAGTTCCTTTGTCGTCTGCTGTGATTTCGTAATCAACTTTGGCGGAATAAAACTGGTGATTGTAGTTTTTATCGCTGGCCGCAAAAGCATTGTAATAGTCCAAATATATGGTTGGATACTTTTTATTGGTAAGGATGGTTCTTCCGTCAGGACGCGAAATATATTTGGTGCCAAAATTGATTTTTGCCGACAATGAAGCCTTTGTTAAATGATGCGGATTGAAGGCCGGTGTCAGATAATCATTTGGCAATTGCGGATTGTTCGAAGTGTAATTGTCATCATGTTTTACCCAAACCAGATTGGTGTTGTTGTATAAGGGTTTTCGCTGTGAATACTCCAGTTTTCCTTTCAAAAGGAGACCATTGGCTGCATATTGGCCGTAATTAATGTTTGCAAATTCTTTGTTGTACAACTTCATGTAGTTGTCTTCAAAAAACAGGGAACTGATGGTATTAATAAACCCTGTGATCGGTTCTTCGGGATTGAATTGGGCAGCGATGCTTCCCCCTGAAATTCCGATATGGGCATAATTTCTATTGTTGAATTGATGGAAATAGTTGGCTGTGATCCTAAATCGGTTTTCTGAAAATCCGTAATTGAACGTAGTGTTTACTGAACTGTATTTCCCTTTATTATTCTCGTTTTTATGAGTAAGGGAAAATCCTGTACTGATGTTCCAACCCTGAACGGTGTTGAATATAGGAAACGAGGTATTAGAACCCAATCCTGCAAATTTGTAAGATTCCTTTTTATAACTGTTTTTGTACTCGTATTTCCAAAAGAAGGCTTTGAAAAAATTGAATTTGTTGTACTTTTTATCAATGGAATCCAACACAGGTTTTGTATTCCTGATAGGTGCCAGGCTGTCCATTTTAATATAATTCTTATTCTCTTCTTCGCTAAGGGGAACCGGCCGGAAAGCCTTCCAGAAGGATTGATCTTTCTTGTTTGAGTTTTCCTCAAAATTTACGATTTCATTGGTGAATGTTTTTTTGTCGAAGGCATCAGTGAATTCGTAATCGCTGTAAATGTAATTGTATTTGGCGTATAAAGTATGTTTACGGCCGGTGTCATAATCGAGGCTTTGGCTGCTCTTTGCCCAAAGGTCGTTGTCTTTATTGTAGCTGAAATTTTGTTTTAAATTTAAAATATTCAATGCTTCAAAATTGGTTCTATAGCCCATCGTGTTTAAATCAACTGCATAGATCGCCCAGGAATCTTCAACTATATAGATAAAGCCGTCAAAAACAGGGTCGCTATCTCTTTTCGCAGTGACCTTTATTTTGTTGATTGTCTGTCCATTTTCGTCAATAAAAGTGCCTTCCATCTTGAATTTGTAATAATTAAAGGCATTTTTAGCTATAGGTGAAATCATCATAGAACCTGCCAGTTTGAGATTGATGGTGTTCTCATAAAAGTCGAAGTTGGCTTCTGTGGCAGTGTTACAGCTGAAATCATCATTGAAACCGCTAATCCTGGACGCGATAATTGTTTCCTTTAGCTTATCAGGTTTTTGATATGCTAATTTTGAAATGGTCTCTGATAAATATGCGATTCCGTTTGGGATAGTGTCGTGATAAGAACCGTTATGACCTAGGATTTTTACTTTATGAACGTCTTTGGGAAGATTAAGTTTAATACTGACTTTTGAATAGAAGTCGGCCTTATAGTGGGCTGTCTTTTCTGTATTGATTTTTCTGTGCTTAATGGCTTTTTTGATGATTTTATTTGCCGTATTTTCTTTAGGGTTTATGAAAACTTCTTTTAAGGCAATGTTTTCATCTGACAGTTCTACATCAAGAATATAAGGTAGTTTCTCTACTGTTACCGTTACTTTTTGTGTTTTATAACCGAGACATCGAAAAATCAAGGTGTACTTTCCTAAAGTTTTAAAGTGAAGAATATAATTTCCGTGCTCATCTGATGTAGTGGTTTTGTAGGTATTGTCTAACAAAATGGTTACAAATGGCAGTGGAATTCCATTGTGGTCTGTGATTATTCCTTTAATTTGTGCGAAATTTGAAATCGTAAAAATTAGTAAAAGAAAAGTAATCAGTTTCTTCATGTAAAATTATACTTTGGTTAAGTTTAAGGTTGGCTTTAGTCAATAAGATCAAAGAATTTCAATCCAAAAACAACTCCGTCTCCTTTGAAACCATTTTGATAAGAACGCACATAATCAATTCTCAGCATTTTGAATTTTCCAAAACCTAGCTTGTCCAAACCGATAGTATATTCGGTATAAGGTTTCATTTTCGGAATTGCCAAATCGTGAAAACCTAAAATCATGGTGCTTTTTAATAAATTCAACAACGGAATTTTATTGATTATAAAACCATTGTCGTTGTATTCGGTGTGGTTCTCAAAATAAGCATCATTGGTACTGTTTGAATAATAAGGCATTAAATTGAAAACATTAAGGTAACGATCGGTAGTGCCAATATGGGTTTGGTTTCCGTTGAAATGTCTGTAATCTACAAACGAAATTTGCCCGCCATTGATGAATTTTCCCGATTTTATATTGGTTGCAAAATTTCCTTTGTTTCCAATAGTGATTTCATAGTTTATTTTGGCAGAAAAAAACTGATGATTATAGATTTTGTCGTTGGCTGCAAAAGCATTATAATAGTCTAAATATAAGGTTGGATATTTTTCGTTAGCGATATTTATTTTTCCGTCAGGTCGAGAAATGTATTTATTCCCAAAATTGATTTTTGCCGACAAAGTGGCTTTGGTTAAATGATGAGGGGAAAATGCAGGTGTTGAATCGTCATAAGGAGACAATGGATTGTTTGACCAATAATTGTCATCGTGTTTAATCCAAACCAAACTGGTGTTGTTGAATAATGGTTTTCGCTGTTGGTATTCGAGCTGACCTTTTAAAAACAAACCATTTGCAACAAATTGACTGTAATTGATTGCGGCAAATTCTTTATTGTACAATTTCATGTAGTTGTCTTCAAAAAACAAGGAACTAATAGTATTTAATGTTTTTGAAATAGGTTCTTCAGGATTGAATTGAGCTGCTTTGCTTCCTCCCGAAATATTTAAACTAGCATAATTTTGATTATTAAACTGATGATGAAAATTTCCCGTAATTCGGAATCGGTTTTCAGAAAAACCGTAGTTAAAGTTGGTGCCAATACTTGTATTTTGACCTTTGTTTTCTTTGTCTCTTTTTGAATATGAAAATCCGGAATCCATATTCCAACCCTGAACCGTATTGAAATTCAGAGAAGAAAAATTAAAAATACCTTCGTAATTGAATGATTCTTTGTTGTAACTGTTTTTGTAGTTGTATCCTGTTAAGATTTTGTAAAAGTGAAATTTATTGTTTTTTTTGTCGATTGAGTCCAGATACTTTTTTGAATTTCTAACAGTTTGAATACTGTCTTTTTTTACATAATCTTTGTTTTCTTCTTCCGATAAAGGAATAGGGCGGGAGTTGTTCCAGTAATTTGAATCTTTTTTGTTTGAATCTTTCTCGAAATTGACAATTTCGTTGGTAAAAGTTTTTTTAGAAAAAGAATCGAAAAATTCATAATTACTGAAAACATAATCGAATTTTCCGTTGAATTTAATTCCGAAAATTCCGGCTTCAAATTCCAGACTTTGACTGTTTTTTGCCCAAATATGGTTGTTTTGGTTGTAGCTGAAGTTTTGTTTCAGGTTTAATGTTTCCAGAATTTCCTGATGCATTCTGTAGCCTTTAGTGTTTAAATCTATGGCATAAATAGCCCATGAATCTTCAACTATATAAATATAACCTTCAAAAACCGGCTCGGTATCTCTTTTTGCAATGACTTTTATTTTATTAATCATCTGATTGTTTTCGTCATTGAAAGTGCCTTCTATTTTAAATTTATAATAGTTGAAAGCATTATTGGCTATGGGCGAAATCATTTTGTAACCAATATCAACCGTGTTGTCATAAAAGTCAAATGATGTGTCTTCGGCTGTATTAAAACTAAAACCATTGTTGTTTCCGCTAACTTTGGATGCAATAATAGTTTCTTTGAGTTTATCGGGTTTTTGGTAAACAATCTTCGAAACAGTTTCAGACAAATAAATGATTCCTGATCTGGTAGAATCGAGCGAACCGTTGATGTCGTCAATTTTTACATTTAAAATTTTCTTGGGAACGTCTTTGACCTTGAAGATTCCTTTGGAGTAAAAGTCGGCTTTAAAATGCGAGGTGTTTCTGGAGTTTTCTTTTCTGTTAGCTATGGCTTTTCTGATTATTCCATCGGCCAGATTCTCTTTGGGATTGACAATTATTTCATTCAAAGTCAAATTTTCATCCGATAATTTTACATTTTGTACAAAGGGAAATTTATCTATTTTAATTGTGACTATTTGTGTTTTGTAACCCACACTTCGAAAAACCAAAGTATGTTTTCCTAAGATATTATAGTCAAGTACATAGTTTCCTTGTTCGTTTGAAGTAACGTTTTTGTAAGTATTATCGATCATTACCGATACCGATGGGAGAGGAGTTCCGTCAATATCAGTTATTGTTCCTTTAATTTGGGCAAAAATTGAAAATGTAAAAGTCAAAGACAGGAAAAGAAGCAGGTTTTTCATACAGTTTTGTGTTATGAAATTAAGGAAGTAATTGCCAATTCGTAACTTTTTAACCCAAAACCAATAATAATTCCTTTGGCATTTGGCGAAATAAAGGAATTGTGTCTAAAATCTTCCCTTGAAAATGTATTAGAAATATGAACTTCAATTACAGGACAGGTAATGGCTTTGATGGCATCTCCAATTGCAATAGAAGTATGAGTATAGGCACCGGCATTTAGTATGATTCCGTCAAAAGAAAAACCAACTTCGTGAATTTTATTTATCAATTCGCCTTCTACATTGCTTTGAAAGTAATGTAGATTTACCGATGAGAATTTGGTTTTTACTTGTTCTATATAGTTTTCAAAAGACTGATTTCCATAGATTTCAGGTTCTCTCTTTCCTAATAAGTTTAAATTGGGACCGTTTATAATGATAATATTCATTTGAAATAGTGTTTTTGTAAAAATAAATAAAGTTTCTACAGTTGGGCATTTCTATTTGTTTTTATTTTAATACAGATAGTAGTGTTAATTAAAACTAAAATTTTAACAAAAAAAATAGGTTAAAAAATATTTTATATTTTAATTATTATTACATTTGTTTATATAAATGTTAAATAATTGACTATTTAAAACAGCATTGTGTTTCTGATTTATTTATTAAGACTAAACTAACCTTAAAATTTATTAATTATGAAAAGAATTATTTTAACAGTTGCAGCGATTTTTGCGTTTGGATTTGTTAATGCGCAGGATGCAGGATCTAATGGATTCGCTAAAGGAGATATGTTTGTAGAAGGTGCTATAATGTACAGGTCTTCTGATAAAGGAGGTGGGAATGAAGAAAAGTCGTATTATTCAATTACTCCAAGAGTTGGATATTTGACTTCGGATAAATTGGCTTTTGGAGGATTTTTAGATTTTTCCGGATCTAGCCAGTTTGATAATGATAAATTCAATACTTTAGGTATAGGTGCTTTTGCCAGATATTATTTTATGTCTTTGGGAGCTAATAAAGCATTTAATGCTTACGGTGAATTTGGATTGGGTTATTCCAGTGTAACCAATACTGATGGGAATACTGGTAATGAAACAACTGATGGTGATTTGAATGCTAATATTGATTTAGGTTTAAATTATTTCTTTACAAAGAAATTGGCTGTAACATTTGTTTTGGCAAATGTTTTAAGCTATAATAATTCAAATCCTGAGAATGGTGATGCATCAAATAAAGTGGAGGTAAATATAAATTTGTTTAATAATTTTTTCGATCAACCACAGTTTGGGTTGTTATATAGATGGTAGTTTGGTTTTGGTTTGGTTTGTTTTGAAAAACCTCCCTTTTGGGAGGTTTTTTTGCGTTTAAAAGTGTGTATTTTTGCAAGTATGAATTGGAATTCTTATATAAAAAGTTATCAGTCTTATCTGAAGATTGAAAGAGGATTGTCAAAAAATACAATTGATAATTATTCTTTTGATATAGAAAGATTGTGTCTTTTTTTGGCAGAAAACTCCATAGAAGTTTCGCCTGTAAAAATTAAGGAAGAAACCATTCAGGAATTTATTTATGCTATTTCAAAACAGGTAAATCCCAGATCACAGGCACGAATTATTTCGGGATTGAAAAGTTTCTTTTTTTATCTTCTTTTTGAAGAATATCGTCAGGATAATCCGATGGAATTGATAGAATCGCCTAAAGTTGGACGTAAATTACCGGATACACTTTCGCTTTCGGATATTGATAATCTAATAGCGGCAATTGATTTGTCTCGTCCTGATGGTGAGCGCAATCGAGCCATAATTGAAACTCTTTATGGTTGCGGTCTTCGTGTTTCTGAATTGGTAGAACTGAAGTTGTCGGATTTGTTTTTTGACGAAGGGTTTATTAAAATTACCGGAAAAGGAAATAAGCAACGTTTTGTTCCTATAAGTCAATACACTCAGAAATATATCAATATCTATAAAAACACCGATAGGAATAATCTTGATATTCAGAAAGAGTTTGAAGATACTTTGTTTTTGAACAGAAGAGGGAAGCAATTAACCAGAGCCATGATTTTTACAATAATCAAAGATTTGGCTCGAAAAATCAACCTCAATAAAGTAATAAGTCCTCATACTTTGCGACATTCATTCGCTACTCATTTACTTGAAAATGGAGCCGATTTGCGTTCTATTCAGTTAATGCTGGGACACGAATCAATTACTACAACCGAAATTTATGTTCATTTGGATAGAAAATTCCTTTCTAAAGTTATTAATGAATGTCATCCGAGGAAGGGTTTTTAGTCTCCGTTTTCCGGTAGCCAGTAGGATGGTAGATTAGCCCCGGAAATAGTAAGCATAAAAAAAGACTTGTTGAAAAACAAGTCTTTTTTGTATTGTAAAGCGTTATTGTAAACTGCCTACTGCGACTGAATACTGTAAACTATTTAGCAATGTTCACTGCTCTTGTTTCTCGGATTACAGTTACTTTTACCTGACCCGGATAAGTCATTTCAGTTTGAATTTTTTGAGAAATATCAAATGAAAGAGTAGCGGCATTGTCGTCAGAAACTTTTTCGCTTTCTACAATTACACGTAATTCACGTCCTGCCTGAATAGCATAAGCATTTTTTACTCCGCTGAATCCGAAAGCAACTTCTTCCAAATCTTTCAAACGTTGAATGTAAGAATCCAAAACCTGACGTCTTGCTCCCGGTCTTGCTCCCGAAATAGCATCACAAACCTGAACTATCGGAGAAAGTAATGATTTCATTTCAATCTCATCGTGGTGAGCACCAATTGCATTGCAAACTTCTTCTTTTTCACCGTATTTCTCAGCCCATTGCATACCCAATAATGCGTGAGGTAAATCGCTTTCTGTATCCGGCACCTTACCAATGTCATGTAATAATCCGGCTCTTTTAGCTAATTTAACGTTAAGTCCTAATTCTGCTGCCATAATACCGCAAAGTTTAGATACTTCACGAGAGTGTTGCAATAAGTTTTGTCCGTAAGAAGAACGGTATTTCATTCTACCGACAACTTTAATCAATTCAGGGTGTAAACCGTGAATTCCTAAGTCGAT
>CAZWAF010000034.1:0-32061 GCA_964631795.1 uncultured Flavobacterium sp.
CAGAAAGATGTGTCCACACGATAGGAGTGTTCGGGATCGAGGAATTATTTAGATTAATATATTTAATGATATTAGGAGTTTTATAGATCGAACTCTTCTGTGCTTTGTTCCACAGCAGTGGTATCTTTAACCACTTTTTTACGAAGACCTCCATAACAATCGACTTTTATTTTCAAATCTTTTGGCCTTGGAAAATCTTCTTTAGAAACCGTTAAAGTCTCATCTTTATAACATTTTTTCATGAACAAAGCCCAAATTGGCAATGCTTCTGTAGCTCCCTGACCATAAGCGGTACTCCTGAAATGAGCCGAACGATCTTCGTTTCCAACCCAAACTCCGGTAGCCAAATTCGGAACCATTCCGATAAACCAACCGTCGGACTGATTTTGAGTAGTTCCTGTTTTTCCTGCAATCGGGTTTTTGAAAACGTACGGATAACCGGTCACTCTCTCGTAACCATATCCACCGCCTTCAGTTCTTAATCTCGCTCCCGAACCTGATTCGGTTACACCCTGAAGCAATTTTATAACAGCATAAGAAACTTCCTTGTCTAAAACGTCGTGAGAATCCGGAACAGTTTCATACAATTTGTTTCCGTTTTTGTCTTCAATTCTGGTAATTACCTGTGGTTTTACATAAACTCCCTGATTGGCAAAAGTACTGTAGGCTGCCACCATCTCCTGAACCGTTACCTCAACAGCTCCGAGAGCAATCGAAGGTTGTTCCGGAATATCAGCTGTAATTCCTAGTTTCTGAGCCAAATCAATTACAGGTCTTGGCCCGGTTTTGTCAATCAATTTTGCCGAGATGGTATTGATAGAGTGAGCCAAGGCATATTTAAGATTCACCATACCCACGTTTTTACCGTTGGAGTTATTTGGAGTCCAGGTTTCGGTAACATTGTGTCTGCCCACCGGAATGGTAAAAGGCGAATCTATTAGCGAGTCACAAGGCGACATATTCAGATCTTTGAAGGCCGTTGCGTAAACAATTGGCTTAAAAGTTGAACCTACCTGACGTGTTCCCTGAGCCACGTGATCATATTGGAAATTTTTGAAATTGATTCCGCCAACCCAAACTTTTACATTTCCGGATTGCGGTTCCATTGCCATAACTCCTGTTTGAAGGAATGATTTATAGTAACGAATAGAATCGTTTGGAGTCATAAGAGTATCTCTTTCACCTTTCCATGTAAATACCGTCATTTTGGTTTTTACATCAAACGATTTAATAATATCCGATTCCGATTTTCCCTGATCTTCCATTTCTTTCCAACGAGACGATGCTTTACGGGCACGTGTCATCAATTTATTGGTTTCATCTTCTGAAAGATTTACAAAAGGAGCGTTCTTATTTTTCTGTTGTTGCAAAAAGAATTCTTCTTGCAGGTTTTTCAAATGTTCTACCACCGCTTCTTCTGCATAAGTCTGCATACGGGAATCGATTGTAGTATAAATTTTCAATCCGTCACGATAAATATCATAATCAGAACCGTCTGGTTTTTTGTTTTCTTTTACCCATTTTTTCATAAAATCGCGAAGGTATTCTCTGAAATAAGTCGCAATTCCGTCATGATGACTTTCCGGATGAAAATTCAGTACAATAGGTTCATTTACAAATGCTGCTTTCTGATCTTCGGTAATAATTTTATTTCTTACCATTTGCCCCAAAACTATATTTCTTCTGACAGTTACTCTTTCCGGTCTTTTCACAGGATTGAACAAAGACGGATTGGTAAGCATTCCTACCAAAGTAGCACTTTCAGGAATTGTCAGTTCTTTTGGTTCTTTGCCAAAATAAACTTTCGCTGCCGAACGGATTCCAACTGCTGTATTGACAAAATCGGTTCTGTTGAAATACATGGCGATTATTTCGTTCTTGGTATATTGTCTTTCCAGTTTTACGGCAATAATCCATTCTTTTGCTTTTTGAACCAACCTAAAAAGCGGAAATTTAGAACCTTCTCCGTGAAAAAGCATTTTGGCCAATTGCTGTGTCAAAGTACTTGCTCCTCCACTGGTTCCTAAACGGACAAGAGCACCAAAGGTACGGCGACCATCGATTCCTGAATGCTCGTAAAAACGCTCATCTTCGGTGGCAACCAAAGCATCGACCAAATGTTTTGGAAGATCTGAATATTTAATAGAAGATCTGTTTTCGTTGTAGAATTTTCCAATTACAACTCCATCAGAAGAAATAACCTCTGTTGCCAAATTGGAATTCGGATTCTCTAATTCTTCAAAAGAAGGCATTGAACCAAACAATCCCCAGGAAGCGAAAAGGAAAAATAAAAATATTCCACCAAGAGTGTAAAGGAAAAACTTCCAGAATTTCTTGTTGAAATAATTCAAATCGCCTTTTTGATTCAGTTTTTGATTTATATTTCTTCTTGTTGCCATAACTTTTATTCTATTGATTCTATTCTGAAACCTACTTCTGTAACCCCTTCAAGAGCTTCTACTCCGGTTACTATTCCGGTTTTTCTCATTGCGTGCTGAATACGAACTTCGTAATCTCCTGCTTTGTTAAAACGAATTTTCTCTTTATAGAAAAGTTTACTCTCTTTAATATCCGAAAATCCTTCTCCCAGAAGTGTTCCGTCCGGATTGGTCATTTGGTATTGCAATGTATCTGTTTTTACCATTCCGCCCGGACGTTCCATCGAAACAATCAAATACAGATTATTGAACTGATAATCGTTGTTGTTTCTTATGTTTATAAACAAATTATACAATTTGGTAGTATCTGTTTCCTTAAAATTGAATGTAACAATACTGTCTTTCTGCCAGCTGTTTCCAACAGATTTATATTCGTCAAAAACTCTTTTTTCATCGCACGAAACCAAGAGTATTATTGCCAATGCAGATAGAATACTAATTTTTAGGTTCATTTTTCTGATTCGGATTTTGTTTATTATCTGATGGTTTGTTTCCACCGTTTGAAGGCTTTTTCTTGAAAGGTTTTTTCTTGAAAGTCTTCGGTTTATTTTCTCCTGATTTTGTCTCAGCCGTGGCTCCTTCCGGTTTTATGGCCGGTTTTTGAGCAGCATTTTCAGTTTTCACAATAGCCGGTCTTGGTCTGTTTCCATTTTCTGGTTTTGGACCATTTGCCGGTTTATTCGGATTTTGAGGTCGGTTTGCATTAGCTTCCGCCGGTTTATTTCCGGTTGGTTTGCGATTTCTGCTTGGCTTTTTCTTTTTCTTAGGTTGGTCAAAACGAGTCAGACTCTCTTGTCCCATTGCATTATTGAAATCTTTTTCGGGAGTTTGAGCTACCTCAACAGCAAAATCTTCTAACGAAGCTACTCTGTTTTTCAATTTATTCTCAGCAATGATTTCTTTTACCTGATCTACTTTCAACATGTGCCAATTGGCAGAATTATTTGTATAAGCAAACCACATCAACCCTTTGAAAATGTCTTGTTTCTGACAAACTGCATCTCCTTTTTCAGTATATAATTTGGTATCAAAATCAGGAAAATCCTGCAAAGCATCAAGATAAGTATCTAACTCATAGTTAAGACAACATTTCAATTTACCACATTGCCCGGCTAATTTTTGTGGATTCAAAGACAATTGTTGGTAACGAGCCGCCGAAGTATTGACACTTCTGAAATCGGTCAGCCAGGTAGAACAACAAAGTTCTCTACCACAAGAACCAATTCCTCCCAAACGAGCAGCCTCCTGACGGAAACCTACTTGTTTCATTTCAATTCGGGTGCTGAATTCCTTGGCAAATTCTTTTATCAGAAGACGGAAATCGATACGATCATTGGCCGTATAATAAAATGTAGCTTTTGAAGCATCTCCCTGAAATTCAATATCCGATATTTTCATTTCAAGTTTTTGCTCTATGGCAAGTTCACGAGCGCGAACTTTCATAGGTTCTTCTCTGTTTCTTGCCGCCTGCCAAATATCAATATCTTTTTGAGTGGCTTTTCGGTAAACTTTAGGAACATCATTTGCTTCGGGATTTACCTTTTTCTTTTTCATTTGAATTTTAACCAATTCGCCTGTTAAAGTCACAATTCCTACATCGTGTCCGGGAGAAGCCTCCGTTGCTACGATGTCACCCATACTTAAAGTCAGTTTTTCTGTATTTCTAAAGAATTCTTTTCTTCCGTTTTTAAAACGTACTTCGACACAATCAAAAGGGGCTTCCCCCGTAGATAAACTCATATTTGAAAGCCAGTCGAAAACTGTTAATTTATTGCAGCTGTCGGTGCCGCAAGTACCATTATTTTTACAACCCTTTGGTGCACCACCATTAGAAGTTGAACAACTTGTACATGCCATATTTTATATGTAGTGTTGCTGAAATAGCAACTTAGATTCTTAAAATTTAATTTTGTGCGTAAAGATAGTATTTTTTTAGTTTCTATTTTTATGGATAACCGTTTGTGAAAAACTCCGAAAACACAGTAGTTCGTTCATTCAAATTAAATTCATTAACTGTTTACAACAAATCAGATTTGTTTTTTGTTTTTCCTTAACTTTAACACTTATTTTTCAATATAATTCAAATTATGAACCTCAAAATTCACATATTAATACTAAGTGTTTTAATGTCTTTAACTCTATAATCGCAAGGGAAGACAGAAGAAAAAAATACCGCTGCGGCCAATGCTATAAATCCGTTGGCAAACATTACCAGACTTCAGTTTCAACCTATTTTTACTTTTACAGACGATGGTGCAAGGCAATTATCTTTTTCAGCAGAATTATACAACCTTCAAATTCAATTGGACTTCCTTTTATTAAACCGAAAAAACTAAATAAATTTTATACGCTTTATAGGCTGGAAGCTCCTATAATAAGCCAAACTGTCACCGATAAGGCAAGTCCATTCAATGCCACGGGGATTGGAGATGTAATTTTATTGGATGTAATTGTCCTTAAAACCAAATGGGGTCAAACAGGATTAGGCCCCGGAATACTCATTCCGTTGGCTAATCCGGAAACTCTTGGAACAGGAAAATGGTGTGCAGGACCTATAGGAATAATTGTTTACACCAAAATACCTAAATTACAACTGGCTGCATTGGCTCAGCAATTCTACTCTTTTGGAGGCGATGAGAACAGAGCCGACCAAAACTTTATGTATTTTCAGCCTCAAATCACAAAATTATTCAACAAAGGCTATTTCTTACAAACTTTCCCCATCATGAAACTGGATTGGGAAAATAAAAAACACAGTATTCCTGTTAATCTGATGTTTGGCAAGGCATTTGCAAAGAATAATTCGATGTTTATTGGTCCTCAATATATTGTGAGCGGATCCAATGAAAATAGTTGGTCAATTATGCTTAACATCAATACCATGTTTGAATAAGATTCTTAGAATTATTTTATTCTGATAAAAAAACAAACCTATGAAACGTAAAACCAAATATCAATTTCTGCTAATTATAACAACTGTACTATTTGCTATGGGTTATCAGCTAAAAATAAAAGCGAATAATCCGGATTTAGCTACTACAAATCGAGAATTAATTTACCACAAAAGTGACACAGATCCCGACAAAAATTTACTTATTGGCGAATGGTCTCAGACAGAAACCCGCAACCTTATTAAAATAACAGAAACTCTTGAAATTGGCAAACTAGAATTAGAAGTTTATAATCCTACTAAAATTGAAATTGAAAAAGCAAATTGGTCTAAAACAGGTAATTTATTGTC
Source organism: uncultured Flavobacterium sp. (assembly GCA_964631795.1). GTDB lineage: Bacteria > Bacteroidota > Bacteroidia > Flavobacteriales > Flavobacteriaceae > Flavobacterium. The sequence continues at coordinate 5,680 of CAZWAF010000034.1, forward strand.
TGTTTATATTGAATTACAGAATGAAAATCTCACCAGATCCAATTATAAATTGAATTATATTCCCCAACGAGATGTACTTGTAGGCGAGTATTTTCAGGCAACTGACAGTACCAGATATTCAGTAGAATTTATCAGAATAAAATAAAAAACCTATCTCATTTTTAAAACGAAATAGGTTTTCTTGGAAAGTTGCAACAATCTTAATTTTATGTTTCTTTTACCGAAATTATATTTACAGGACAGGCTTTGGCAGCCAGTTCGCAATTTTCGGCAATAGAATGATCATACGACTTTAAAGTAAAAAATCCTTTGGCATCCTTAGAGTGAAGCAAAACCGATTTCCCATCTTTTTTAGACATTTGAAACTGATTTGGTGCCATTTCCACACAATAGTTGCAGCCAATGCATTTGTCTCTTTGTAGTGTTACTATAACCATTAAGCTTCCACAATTTTATATAATTTATCAGACAGCCTGATTCTAAAAGGCAGTTTAAAAGTACAGTCATCGCCTTTTGTAGCTTTTTCTGTAGTAACATCATTCACATACATTTCCTCGATTACCATTTCCTGAGCGCCTGTATTAGGACCTGTAATCAGGATTTTATCTCCTACCTTTATATCGTAAGCTTCAATTTTGAATTGACCAATGTTGGCTTTTGGAAAATAATGAATTCCTTTTCCTACGTAAACTTTCTTTTGAGTTGCCAATGAACCGGGAACATCACTCCATTCTCCTAATTCCTGACCAAGATAATATCCTGCCCAAAAACCACGATTATAAACGGTTCCCAATGCTTCCATCCAAACGGCTACTTTTTCTTTTGAAAATGTACCCTCATAATAGCTATCAATTGCTTCGCGATAGGTTTTTATTACTGTTGCCACATATTCGGGAGCGCGGCCACGACCCTCAATTTTCAGAACTTTAATTCCCGAATCAATAACCTGATCTAAGAAATCCAAGGTACATAAATCTTTTGGCGACATTAGATATTCATTATCAACCTCAATTTCAAAACCCGATTCCTGATCAATAACTGTATATTTTTTACGGCAATTTTGCTTGCAGGCACCGCGATTGGCTGATGAATTATGAGAATGCAAACTCAAATAACATTTTCCGGAAACCGCCATACACAAAGCTCCGTGACCAAAGATCTCAATTTCAACTAAATTTCCGTTTGGTCCTTTAATCTGTTCTTTTTCTATTTGTTCGGTAATTTTTTTTACCTGACGCAAACTCAATTCACGGCTCAAAACCATAGTATCTGCAAACAAACTGTAGAATTTTATGGTTTCGATATTGGTTACATTCAACTGAGTCGAAATATGAACTTCCATACCAATGCTTCTTGCCATAGCAATCACGGCTTGATCTGACGCAATTACCGCTGTAATATTTGCTTCTTTAGCTTTGGTCAACAACATTTTTACAATCGATAAATCGTGATCGTAAATAATGGTATTTAAAGTAAGGTAACTTCTAACATTTTTGGCTTCGCAACGATTGGCAATTTCCTGCAAATCGTCGATAGTAAAATTCACGGTGGCTCTAGCTCTCATATTGAGTTGCTCCACACCAAAATATATAGAATCACATCCGTTATCAAGTGCTGCCTGCAAAGATTCGAAATTTCCGGCTGGAGCCATTAACTCTATTTTATTTGTCGTTGTCATGACGAATTAACTTAGAATTTTATATAATTTATCTGATAAACGGATTCTGAAAGGCAACTGAAAAGTCACATTATCATTTGCAATCGCTATGTCTCCTAAAATCCCGTTAACATACATTTCTTCAATAACCATTGTCTGTTCTCCGGTAGTAATTCCTTTAATCAGGATAGTATCTCCCACCTGAATTTCTCCTTCTTCAATCAAAAACTGTCCAATGTTTGACTTTGGAAAGAAATGAGTTCCTTTTCCGATATATGCTTTCTTAATTTTTGATTCTTTCTTAGCTGCTTTTTTCGGTTTCGATACAACAGCAACAGTCTCTGCATTTTCATTGTTTTTGAATGTCAAAACCGGTGATTTTCCTTTTTTGAAAATCATATTTCCGTTTTTCGCACCTCTTCGAATTGCTTTCTGTTCTTCTTCGGGCAAATGAATTACATCTACACAAGTTGAAGAACAACAACCTTCCATAGCTTCGGCACATTCCTCACATTGGATGAAAAGCAAATGACAACCTTCGTTGGCACAATTGGTATGCACATCACAAGGTTTTCCGCATTGATGACAATTAGAAACAATATCATCGGTAATTCTTTCACCCAAACGGTGGTCGAACACAAAGTTTTTCCCAATGAATTTACTTTCTAAACCTTCGGCTTTTACCTGACGAGTATATTCTATAATTCCTCCTTCTAATTGATATACGTTTTCAAAACCTTTGTGTTTAAAATAAGCACTTGCTTTTTCGCAACGAATACCTCCGGTACAATACATCAACAGTTTTTTGTCTTGCTTATGTTCTGCCAATTGTTCTTCAATAATTGGCAAAGATTCTCTGAAAGTATCCACATCAGGTCTGATGGCTTTGGTAAAATGCCCGATTTCGCTTTCATAATGGTTGCGCATATCTACCACAACCGTATTAGGATCTTCAAGCAATTCATTGAATTCTTTGGCTTTCAGATGAACTCCGATGTTTGTCACATCAAAAGTTTCGTCATTCAAACCATCAGCAACAATTTTATTTCGAACTTTTATAGTAAGTTTTAAAAAGGAATGATCGTCATGTTCTACGGCAATATTCAATCGGATGCCTTTCATGAAGTCGTACTTCTCGATCGTGTCTTTAAATTCATAAAAATGATCAGCAGGAAGCGACAATTGGGCATTGATTCCTTCATGAGCTACATAAATTCGCCCTAAAACCTCAAGAGGATTCCAAGCCAGGAATAAGTCGTTTCTGAATTGTGTAGGATTTTCGATTTGCGCATAAGCATAGAAAGACAACGTAAGTCGTTGTTTTCCGGCATCATCAATCATGATGGCTCTTTCTTCTGCGCTTAAAGTGTTGTACAGTTGCATGCTATAAACAGTGTTAAGATGAGAAAGTTATATGTTATTTGGAATCAACCAAATTGGCCGCAAATTTAGGCTTTCTATATCAAATAAAAAAACTAGCGAAACGTTAATTTTTAAACAGGTTTAATTGATTTTTATCGAATTTGACAATAAAAATTAATATTGAATTTGATTTATATATATATTTACTAAACTAATATTCTTATTAAAATTTAGTTAAATTAATATTGACAACACACCTGTAATCACAAAATGGAAAAGAATATTATATCAATACTAAAAACCAATTTCTCAAAGAAACACATAGAAAGAGAATTCCCTTATATCAGCGGGATTTTATTGATTCTAACTTTTATTGTTGTGTTTATAGTTCCCATTTTTCCGGAATTGTATTTCACATACTTCTTCACAATTCTAATTACCTGTATCTTTTTTTCAGCTGTATTTTCGCTCAAAAACAATCATATTTTATTAGTAACAGGAGCAGTTTTATTATCGACAGGAATTTGGATAAGTATTCTGAATAACTTAGAAACTTTGAGTACTATTTTAAAAATCTTTCAGTTTTTCTTCTTTTTATTCCTTGTCGGAAGCTTAATTACCCAAATTTCCCGAACTACCAGTGTAACACTCAAAGTTATTATAGATTCCATTACAGGTTATTTATTATTAGGTTTTGCATTTAACATAATTGTAACTGTAATTTCTATTTTGATTCCCAACGCCTATAATGTCAATTTTATAAGTAAGGCAAGCGATCACATACCCGATACAATTCAGAATAATATGTATTATACATTTATAACTTTTACCACTACCGGTTATGGAGATATATTGCCAACGCATCCGTTGACAAAATCATTGGCCGTTTTAATCAGTGTTTCCGGACAACTTTATATTGCAATTATAATAGCCATGTTGGTGGGCAAATATTCTTCTTCAACAAATAACTAAACTAACTTTTCCTTATGAAAAAATTATTAAAACCATCTGTTTTTTGGCTTTTCGTCTTCATTCCGATTACTTTCCTTTTAGAAAGCATGAAAGTTGGAGAATCGCTTATCTTTTTTTCATCTGCGCTTTCTATTATTCCGATAGCAAAACTAATAGGCGAAGCAACCGAAAACCTGGCACATTATACAGGCGATGCCATTGGAGGCTTGCTAAATGCCACTTTTGGCAACTTGCCTGAATTAATCATTTCGATAGTAGCGCTAAAAGCCGGCTTACACGAAATGGTATTAGCCTCAATCATTGGAGCAATTTTAGCCAATTTATTAATGGCAACCGGTGTTTCCTTTTTTGTAGGCGGAATCAAATTCCGCATCCAGGAATACAATCCTACAACTATCAGAACATATACTTCAATGATGTTTATAGCTGTTTGCAGTATGGTAATACCAAGTGTATTTCATCGTTTTTTCAAGGAGGCAGGCATCGATAATTTTGAAAATGAAACCGGACTTAACACAACTATTGCAATTGGGTTATTATTAGCTTATGTCCTTTATCTTTTCTTTATGATAAAAACCCATCCCGATTTATTCACAAGTATTATTACCGAAGAAGAAGAAAAGAATGATGATAAAGAGCATTCCGTTTGGAGTTTAAAAACCGCCATAACAGCTCTGGTTGTAGCTTCTGTAGGAGCTGCTTTTATGAGTGAAATTCTGGTGGGAGCCGCCGAAGGCACCGGAAAAGAACTCGGAATGAGTTCTGCTTTTATAGGAATTGTATTTGTTGCTATAATTGGAGGTGCTGCCGAAAGTCTTTCGGCAATTTCTATGGCTGCAAAAAACAAAGTCGATCTTACTATGGGAATTGCCTTGGGAAGTTCTATTCAAATAGCTCTTTTTATTGCTCCTGTTTTAGTCTTAATGAGTTTTTATGTAGGACCTCATCCTATGTTGTTAAATTTTACAAAAGCACAAACAGGTACTTTATTTATGGCAGTAATACTAATAGCTATAATTGCCGGAGACGGAAAATCAAATTGGTACAAAGGAATACAACTAGTCACTTTATATTTTCTTATAGCACTGCTGTTTTATTTCATTCCCGATCAACTTTAGAATCAAACATTTAAATTAACAATTTTAACATGTATTCTTACTAAATATATAAAATTTAAGTATTTTTATAAAAACAAACACAAAACAAGATAGCCATGAGTTTTTACCAAAAATCTATTATTTCTTCCACACTATTACTATTTGTGGCTTTATTTACTTCATGTAAAAACGAAGAAAAAAAAGAATTACCTCCCATTCAAGTTCCTTACATAGTTGTTGAACAACATGACGTACCTATTTACAGAGAATTTCCGGCACAGGTTTATGGTGATTTAGACGTAGTCTTGACAGCCAGAGTTGACGGAATTTTAACAGGCATTCATTTTAAAGAAGGAGATAAAGTAAAAAAAGGACAATTGCTCTACACCATTGACCCTCTTGAATACGATGCAAAAGTTCAAGCACAAAAAGGACAGGTTGAAGCCATTCGAAGCGTCTATATGAATTCTCAAAATGAATTAAAACGAATTAAACCTCTTGCAGAAATGAACGCTGTAAGTAAAAGAGAACTCGATGCTGTAAGCGCTCGGGTAGATAATTCTAAAGCCAGTCTGGAAAGTGCCGAAGCCAGTTTGAGAAATTATGAGATAGAAAGAGGTTATTGCAATATCATATCTCCTTTTGATGGATATATCGGAATCAGTAATGCGAGATTGGGAGATTATATTTCCCGAGGTGGTAATTCAGCCAAACTGAACACGGTTTCAAAAACAGATGCTGTTCGGCTTCGTTTCGCTGTAAGTGAATCATCTTTCTTAAAATACCAAAATGCTCTCAGAGCCGGTCATTCGGAAATTTCAGATCTTGAAATGATTTTGTCTGACGGAAGTGTTCATCCATACAAAGGAAAATTAAATATTGCCGATACACGTGTTGATCCAACAACAGGAACTGTAGGTGTAGAAGTTATGTTTCCGAACCCTCAGGGAACTTTACGTTCGGGATTATTTGCCACTATTCGCATGAGTGTAGCAGTTGAGAAAAACGCAATTTCAATTCCTCAAAAAACAATTACAGAAATGCAGGGTATTTATCAGGTTAATGTTATCGATAAGTCTAATAAAGTTACCGTTCGTGTTGTTGAAGTTGGAGAAAAAGTAGGCATCAACTGGATTGTTAAAAAAGGATTAACACCGGGAGATAAAGTTGCCATCTTAGGAAACATCTTTGTTCAACCCGGATCAACTGTAAACCCTACTCCATATAAAGAAGAACAAGCAACTAACCCAAATCAAAAGTAATTACTCATGGATAATTTTTTTGTAAGAAGGCCAATTGTTGCAATTGTGCTTTCTATTTTAATCGTAATAATAGGTTACTTGTCTTTAAAGTCAACTCCTATTTCTAAATATCCGGAGGTTGTTCCTCCAATGATCCAGATTAACGGAAGCTACAGAGGAGCAAATGCTCTTAATGTAGAACAAGCTGTAGCCACACCAATAGAGCAACAGGTAAATGGAGTAGAAAACATGCTTTACATGCAATCTACCAATGCCGGAGACGGAAACATGGGGCTACAGGTAACATTTGACATGGGAACAGATTTAGATATTGCTACTATGTTAACTCAAAACAGAGTTTCGGTAGCACTTCCTAAACTTCCGCAAGATGTTAGAACAACCGGAGTTACAACAAAAAAATCTTTGGCAGTTCCGATGTTACTAATCGATTTATACTCGCCTAACAAAACTTATGATGCCGATTTCTTAAATAACTACGCCACTATCAACATAATGGATAATCTGGCGCGTATCAAAGGTGCCGGGGAGGTTTTGTTATACGGAGGAAGCAGTTATGCAATGAGAGTTTGGATTAAACCCGATATGCTTTCTAAATACAATCTGACTCCTCTTGATATTATGTCTGCCCTGCAAGAACAAAATGCAATTGCACCCGGAGGAAAGTTTGGAGGACCACCTACAGAAAATCAGGTTGAATTTTCATATAATGTTACCTTGAGTGACCGATTGGTAAGTCAGGAAGATTTTGAAAACATCATTTTAAAATCAAACATCAATAATCAGGTTGTGAGATTGAAAGATGTGGCAACCGTTTCTTTGGGAACCGAAAATTATTTTACTCAGGCAAGATTAAACGGTAAACCTGCCGGAGTAATCGGAGTGAAACAATTACCCGGTTCCAACGCATTGGAAGTTGCCAAAAACGTAAAAGATGAAGTAGAACGATTGAGCAAAAAATTTCCGAATGATCTGGAATATAAAATCGCTTTGGATACAACATTAGCAGTATCAGAAGGGATTAATGAAATTGTTCACACTCTTTTTGAAGCTATATTTTTGGTTATTCTGGTGGTATTCATTTTCCTTCAGGACTGGAGAGCCACTTTGATTCCACTGATTACCGTTCCGGTTTCATTAATTGGAGTATTCATTCTGTTTCCATTATTAGGATTTTCTGTAAATGTATTATCTCTGTTAGGGCTAGTATTAGCCATCGGAATTGTGGTAGATGATGCCATCGTGGTTGTTGAGGCAGTGATGCATCATATTGAACACGGAATGACCCCAAGAGAAGCAACAAATCAGGCGATGAAAGAAGTATCCGGACCGGTAATTGCTATTGCGGTTGTGCTTACGGCAGTTTTTATTCCTGTTGCCTTAACACCCGGAATTACGGGACGTTTGTACCAACAATTTGCATTAACAATCGCAATATCCGTAATTTTTTCTGCCATTAGTGCTTTAACATTAAGCCCGGCCTTGTGTGCTATGTTACTAAAACCTGCAAAAGAGAAAAAAGGAATGTTAGCACGCTTTTTTGCCGGTTTCAACAAAATATTTGATGCTGTTACCAATAAATACACCGGAATCGCCGACTTTCTGATTAAAAAAACAATGCGAAGCCTTATATTCCTGGGAATAATTGTAGGGCTTGTAGTTATCTTGGGAATAAAAATCCCAACAGGATTCGTTCCTGAAGAAGACGAAGGATACTTCTTTATAAACGTAGAACTTCCGGCGGCATCTTCTCTGCAAAGAACCAGTAAACTGTGCGAAAAAGTAGAAGATTTACTTTCAAAAAATGAAAACATTGAAAGTTATACAACTGATGTCGGTTACAGTTTAATAAAACAATCAAACGCATCCAATAATGCGCTTTTCTTTATTTCGCTTAAAGATTGGGGAGAAAGAAAACAAAATGCGGCCGAAATTATAAAGGATTTAAATGCGAAGTTGGCATTTGGAATTCCTGATGCTACCGTTTTTGCCTTTGCCCCTCCACCAATTCCCGGAATTGGAAATGCTGCCGGATTTTCAATGATGATTCAGGATATGGCAGGTAAAGACCCAAAATATCTGGCAGAAAATGTAACCCGTTTTCTCGCGGCAGCAAAAAAACGTCCTGAAATAGGTAGTGTCCGTACTACGTTCAATGCCAATGTACCTCAAATCAGATTGGAAATTGACCGAGAAAAAGTAAAAGAACTGAATCTTTCTCTGGCCGATTTAAACGCAACGGTGGGAGCCAGTTTAGGAGGTCAATATGTAAATGAGTTTAACAGATACGGGCGTCAATATATAGTTTTGGTTCAGGGAAACCCGGATTCTGCGATAAATCCCGAGGACATCAGTAAAATATTTGTAAAAAGTAAAGATGGGAAAATGATTCCGCTTACTTCTATTGCAACGATTAAAAGAGAAACCGGACCAGAATTTACAACCCGTTTCAACTTATATCGTTCAGCAGAAATTGGAGGTAGCCCGGCACAAGGTTACAGTTCGGCTCAGGCACTTGTAGCATTAGAAGAGACTGCCAAAGAAATACTTCCTCAGGGAATGGGCTTTCAATGGTCGGCTATGAGTTTTCAGGAAAAAGCAGCCGAAGGAAAAGGTGGTGTTGTTTTCATCATGGCAATGGTATTTGTATTCTTAATTCTTGCCGCTCAATATGAAAGTTGGAAATTACCTTTCAGTGTACTCTTAGGAACACCTTTTGCCGTATTTGGCGCCTTTTTAGGACTATTTCTAAGTAAACTTTTTAGTCCTGATTATGTGAATAATGTCTTTGCACAAATCGGATTAGTACTTCTGATTGGGCTTGCGGCCAAGAACGCTATCTTGATTGTTGAGTTTGCCAAAGCCGAATACGAGAAAGGAACTCCGCTGATTGAATCGGCACTAACAGCGGCAAAATTGCGTTTCCGACCAATCCTGATGACTGCCTTTGCCTTTATTCTTGGAGTTGTTCCGTTGATTACCGCTTCGGGAGCAGGAGCTCAGGCCAGAAAAGTAATGGGTATGGCTGTATTCAGCGGAATGTTAGTGGCAACTATATTGGGAGTTTGCTTTGTTCCGGTATTTTTTGTTTTCATAGAAAAATTCGGAAAAAAGAAAACTGAAGAGCCAATTGCTGAAATCAATAATGAATCAAACACATCAAGTCATGAGCACTAAAATTAAAATAATAGCTGTTATTTTGGTTCTTGCCCTACTCCCAACTGGGTGTTTGGTAGGCCCAAAATATTCAAGACCCGAACAACAAAAATCAGAAAAATACCTTCAATCACAAATAGCGGCCGATACTACTGCTTCGGTTACAAACATAAAATGGTTTGATATTTTTAACGATGATGTCTTAAAAAATCTGATAAACAAAGGAATTGAGAACAACTATGACATGAAAATTGCCCTTACCCGACTTGACAGAGTAAGAGCAGAATTAGGTTATTCTAAAGCCGATTTGTTTCCTGCTTTTCACTATGGAGGACTTGTAAACAGTAATGAAAAAGCAATTATTCCTTCTAATGCCCGTGCTAATATGTCTTGGGAATTAGATTTTTGGGGGAAAGTCCGTCATGAAAACAGAGCTCTTCAAGCCGAATTATTGGCAACAGATGAAGCCAGAAAAGTGATATTGATGAATATTGTAAGTGATATTGCTATTTCCTATTTTCGGCTAAGAGATCTTGACAATGAACTGGAAATTGCAAAAAAAACAGTACAAACAAGACAAAAAGCATTCGACATCATTAATCAACGATTTATGGGAGGTTATGTTTCTGAAGTTGACAAAGTTCAAATTGAACAACAAGTAGCAATTGCAGAAGCAGCAATGCCAAATATTCAGAGAGAGATAACCAGAGTAGAAAACACTCTTTCAATCTTAACAGGTCAATTACCTACAGCAATAGAAAGAGGAAAAACCAATTCAGAACTTCAGGTTTCGAGTGAAATTCCGCTTAACATTCCTTCTGCCCTTTTAGAAAACAGACCTGATGTAAAAGAAGCCGAATTGAATTATATAGCCGCCAATGAAAGAATTGGAGTAGCTCAGGCAATGAGATTTCCTTCATTTAATCTAGCTGCCTTTGTTGGTTTTGGAAACTCAAACCTTAGCAACCTGTTCTTAAGCGATTCATTTACTTCAAATGTTACAGGAAGCGTGGCAGGTCCTATTTTCAACTTTGGAAAAAACAGAAGACGCGTAGAAATTTACCGCCAACTGGCCGAAGAATCCAGATTGCGTTATCACAAAACCTATTTGATTGCCGTATCTGAAGTTGAACAAGCATTGCAAGATATAAAAACGTACAAAGAAGAATGGACAGCCCGCACCAAACAAGTAACCGCTGCCAGAAAAAATTTGGAACTTTCTAACGCACGTTATTATGACGGATATGTTTCTTATTTGGAAGTTCTTGAAGTAGAACGCGCTTTATTTGAAGCAGAATTAAGTTTGTCGCAGTTATCTCAACTGCAACTAACAGCAATGGTTAATCTATATAAATCACTTGGAGGAGGCTGGAATTAAAAAGTAATTATGAATTCTAAAACGAATTCATTAATAAATCCGAAAATCAAAGAACCAACACAGAAGCATTAAAAAACTACAACAGGTTTGATTTTCGGATTTATTTATTTAACTTTCATGTGCTTACTCCTAAATTAGTAATTAAAAACTGCCTAATTATGAAAGTTTCTTTTGAAATAAAAATCCTTTCAGGATTCATCTGTAACTTATTGGTTATTTCAGCCTTATGTTGGATTTTTGCCCAAATTACAGATCAAAAAAGAGATATTTCTAAAGATTGGATTTTAGAAGTTACGGCAATATTTTTACTATTTCTAGCTTTTATACTTCTTACCATTGTCTATATTATCATTCGTTCACAATTTATAGCTAAGAACAAATCACAACAACTATTGTCTGAAAACAGACAACTTCTTCAATCAATTATAGAAAATGCGCAAAGTCTTATTTATATAAAAAAGATAAATGGCGAATACACTATGGTCAATAAATATTGCGCCGAAATATTTCAAAAACCTATAAATGAGATAATTGGAAAAACAGACCACGATCTTCATCCCAAAGAAATCGCAGATGCTTTTCGGTCTTCTGACTTAAAGGTTGTACAAAAATTAAGAGAGCTCAAAACAGAGGAGAAACTTTTACAAGGAAATGAAGAACATATTTATCTTTCGGCAAAATTTCCCCTGTATGATTCAGACGGAAGGGTATATGCTATAGGAGGTATTTCAACCGATATTACCGAAAGGAAAAAAAGTGAACAATCTTTGAAAGTTTCAGACAATTTCTTTGAAATGTCTATGGCTATTTTATTCATTGCTTCTGATGATAAATTCATCAAAATAAATCCTGCTTTATCTTCTGCGCTTGGATATACTGAAAGCGAACTCTTGAGAGAGTCCTTTTTAAACTTTATTCATCCTGAAGATGCTGACTTTACCCAAAAAGAAATTACAAAATTAAAAACAGGTTTCGCAAAAGTAGCCTTTGAAAGCAGATGGATTTGTAAAAATCAAAGTGTCAAATGGATTGAATTTACCATTACTTATGACCCTTTAGAAAATGTCATATACGCTGTTGGACAAGACAAATCACTACAAAAAATAGTAGAAGAATCTCTGAACACAGCCAACAACTTCTTTGAACTTTCTTTTAACGGAATTTTAGTTACAAAAGGGAAAAAGGCTATTAAAATAAATCCTGCATTTATAGAAATAACAGGTTATGATTTAAACGACTTAAAAGATCGTAGTATTACAGATCTTGTTCATCCTGATTATAAAAAAATTGCAGAAGAAAGAATCAACAAAAGATTACAAGGTATTGAAGTCGAAGCAACTGTTGAATATCCTATAATGTGCAAAGACGGAACTTACAGATGGGTGGAAATTATTACCGCAGCCGATGTTCGTTCAGGAACACTCTATGCCGTTCTGCAAGACATCAATCAAAGAAAATTAAATGAAGAAAAACTCAAATTATACACAAAAAAACTGGAAGAAGACGAAAAACAAATACAAACAATTTTTGACAGTGCCCCCGATCCGGTAATACTTATTGACTCCGAAAGCAAAGTCATCAAATGGAACATCATGGCCGAAAAAGTATATGGCTGGACAAAAGAAGAGGTTATTGGCAAATCGATTTATGACATTATCTTATCAACCAAACACAAAAAAGCACTCTCAAAAGGCATTCAGAGATATATAACTTCAGGAGTTAACCCTATATCTAACAATAACTACGAGATGCTTGCTATTAATAAAGCTGGTGAAAAATTCCCGATATCTTTAAGCGCCTCACCTGTAAAAATAGGTGAAAAACAATATTTTATAGGCTTTACAAGAGACATTACTGATGTGAAAAATTTAATCGACAATTTATATGAAAATGAAGAAACTCTGCGATTAATAATTGAAAACATAGGAGAAGGTGTCTTGGTTGCAAATGCCAACAGAGAAATAGTCATGGCAAATGAAATGACAAATGAAATACTGGGAATTGAAAAACCTAACAATGTAAATTTTGATCTTTCTGAACATTTTGAACTTTACTTCCCTGATGAAAAAACCATATTCCCTTCACAAAATCTGCCAACAAATAAAGCACTGGAAGGTGAAGAAACCAATAATGTAGATGTTGTACTTTGGGATCCTGTGAAACAAAACAAAAAAAGAGTACTCATAAGCGGTCGTCCGCTAATTGACCAAAACGAACAAGTTGTAGCTGCAATCATAACAATAAAAGATATAAGCAAATACAAAGAGTTGGAAGACGAACTCAAAGACACAGAAACAAAATACCGTAATCTGATTGGATTCAGAAAAGACAATAATAAATAACTCTCTCCATATCCTCCGACAAATAAAAAAGCCTTACAAACTCAATGTTTATAAGGCTTTTATCTTTAAATCGTGGTCCCACTTGGAATCGAACCAAGCACCTACTGATTATGAGTCAGTTGCTCTAACCGAATGAGCTATAGGACCTTTTAAGTGGTTGCAATATTAACACTATTTTCGATTCATTGCAAATCTTTTTGATTTAGATTTCAATCTTTTTTCGATTTAACAATTTTAACTACTAAACAAAAAAAGTTAAAACAGTAGAAACCAACAACCTTTACTTAATCTCCTGACACAATTCTATCAAAACTCCATTTGTACTTTTTGGGTGAAGAAAAGCGACCAACTTATTGTCGGCTCCTTTTTTCGGAGTTTCATTCAGAATTTGAAAACCTTCTGTTTTCAAACGGGCAATTTCAGAAACAATATCTTCTACATCAAAAGCGATATGATGAATTCCTTCTCCCTTTTTCTCAATAAATTTAGCTATCGGACTATCCGGATTGGTAGCTTCCAATAATTCAATTTTGTTGGGACCATTCATAAAAAAAGAAGTTTTTACTCCTTCGCTGGCAACTTCCTCCATTTTGTAAGCCGGTGCTCCAAATAGTTTTTCAAAAACCATATTAGAAGTTTCCAAATCTTTTACCGCTATTCCTATATGCTCAATTTTTCTCATTTTTATTATTTATTCCTTTCGGGATTTATCTGAAATTTAATTTTAAATTATTCCGACAAATATAAAAAAGTTTACGGCTTTGTAACTTTACCACTTTACAACCCAAAAATTAGTATTTTTGCAGCATGGAAACAAACAGACAGAAAAAAATAGGCGGTGTCATCCAAAAAGATTTGGTTGATATTTTGCAAGGTGAAGTGAGAAAAAACGGAATTACCAATTTAGTAATTTCAGTATCCAAAGTAAGTGTAACTACCGATTTATCAATCGCAACAGTATATTTAAGCATTTTTCCACAAGAAAAAGCAGCAGAAACATTGGCTGCAATCAAGACGAATGCTCCTTTGATAAAACACGATTTATCTCAAAGAGTACGTTTGCAATTGAGAAAAGTTCCGAATTTGGTTTTCTTCATAGACGATTCGCTGGATTATATCGAAAAAATCGACAATGCTTTGAAAGCAAAAGAAAACCCTATTGAAAATCGTGATTTACTAGAAAAAAGAAGAAAATCATAATTTGAATTTCCCTCTTTACATAGCCAAAAGATACCTGAGAAGTGCCAGTAAAAACAATGCTATTAACATTATTAATGGCATTGCTTCTCTTGGAATAATTGTAGGTGTGGCGGCTCTTTTCGTGGTTTTGTCCGTCTTTAGCGGATTGGTAGATTTTAGTTTGTCTTTTTCAAACACTATTGATCCCGATTTAAAAGCTACGGCTACCATCGGAAAATCTTTTCATGTTTCAGAAACCCAACTTTCAAAAGTAAAACAGATACAAGGAATTGCTACTTTTAGCAAAGTGGTTGAAGAACGTGTTCTTTTTGTTTTCAACGAAAAAGAACAGGTAGCTTTCCTCAAAGGTGTCGATCCGGTTTTCGGAAATGTGAGCACCATTAAAAAAAATATGTTCAACGGACAATGGCTTAAACCAAATACTATTCAGGCAGTTGTTGGCTACGGAATTGCCCAAAAACTATCTATAGGACTTTTTGATTTCAATAATGTTTTGGAAGTTTTTGTCCCAAAACCGGGAAAATATTTCGATAATCCAAACGATGCTTTCAATAAAATGGTTTTGGTTCCGGTTGGAATTTATGACATAAACGAAGAACTCAATTCTAAATATGTTTTCGTAGATTTAGGATTATCTCAGGATTTACTGGGTTTCAAACCAAATCAAATCACGGCTTTGGAATTAAAATTAAAACCAGAAGCCAATGAATCAGAAGTGATTTCTCAACTTTCAGAGATTTTCAACAATAAGCTTACTATAAATAACAGAGCTCAACTCAACAGTTCGTTGCACAAAATGTTGAACACCGAAAATACAGTTGTTTATTTAATTTTTACTTTAGTAATTATCATCGCGCTTTTCAATCTTATCGGAGCTTTGATTATGATGATTTTGGACAAAAAAAACAACCTGAAAACGCTTTATAATTTAGGAACGGAAATCAAAGATTTACGAAAAATATTCCTTTTACAAGGAACATTACTCAGCATTATTGGAGGAATCATCGGACTGATTTTAGGAATCGTCATTGTTCTTGTACAACAACATTTTCAACTTATCATGATTACTCCTACCATGGCATATCCGGTAAAATTTACTATCCAAAATATGTTTATCGTGATGGGCACGATTGTTCTGCTTGGTTTCTCGGCTTCTTTAATTGCATCGAGTCGAGTGAGTAAGAGATTACTGAAATAGTAGATTTCAGATTTGCGAATTCTAAAATCTGAAATCAAAATTCATAAAATAATAAAGAGGCAAGAGTAAAGATTATATCTTTTCTTGCCTCTTTTCTATTGCCTTTTGGCTAATGGCTATTGCCTCACAAAAAGGACTATTTAGCCAATTCGTATCTTCTGCTAACTTCAGCCCAGTTAATTACGTTGAAAAAAGCTTCAATATAATCCGGTCTTCTGTTTTGGTAGTGCAAGTAGTAAGCGTGCTCCCAAACATCCATTCCTAAAATTGGAGTTCCGCCACAACCAATACCCGGCATCAATGGATTGTCTTGATTTGGAGTTCCGCAAACAGCAAGTTTACCGTCTTTTACACAAAGCCAAGCCCATCCTGAACCAAATTGTGTAGCACCGGCTTTTGAAAATTGAGCTTTGAATTCTTCAAAAGAACCAAAAGCTGAATTAATTGCAGCCAACAAATCTCCTGTAGGAAGACCTCCTCCGTTTGGAGACATAACAGTCCAGAACAAATTGTGGTTATAGAAACCACCACCGTTGTTACGAACCGGCATATTTGTCATATCCAAATTATTCAAAATCGCTTCAATTGATTTTGACTCCAAATCAGTTCCTGCAATGGCAGCATTCAAATTTGTAGTATATGCATTATGATGTTTTGAATGGTGAATTTCCATTGTTCTTGCATCAATATGTGGTTCTAAAGCGTCATACGCATAAGGTAATTGTGGTAATTCAAAAGCCATATCTATATATTTAAAATGTTAAAAATGAATTCCAAAATTAGTCATTTAACTTCAGAATAGAAAACCCAATCTTCCCATGTTTATCAATTTAATGATTTCAAAAGAAAAAAATATCTAAAAAGCTTTTTTTCAATGTCAAATGATTTTTCTTTGCAGTAAAATTGACAATTACCATGAACAAAATATACTATCTGGCTTCTTGCGACACTTGCAGAAAAATCATAAAATCATTACCAGAAGGACACAATTTGCAATTTCATGACATCCGTCAAAATCAAATAACGGTTGAAGAACTGGAGCAAATGCGCGAACTTTCAGGAAGTTATGAAGCGCTTTTCAGCAAAAAAGCACAACTTTATAAATCAATGAATTTGAAGAATCAATCATTGACCGAAGATGATTTCAAAAAATACATTTTGGAACATTACACCTTTTTGAGCCGACCTGTTTTTATTATAAATAACGAAATCTACATTGGAAACTCTCAGCAAAACATTCTTAAAGTAATGAAAGCGTTGGGCTAATGTCAAAAAGAAATCTGGCTCTTTTTGCCGCCACTATGGTTTCGGCCATTTACGGACTCACATTCAGCGTGGCCAAAGATGTCATGCCGCATTATATAGATGCTTACGGTTTTATACTGTTGCGCGTGGGTGGTTCTACACTTTTATTCTGGTTGGTTTGGCTCTTTTTGCCGAAAGAAAAAATAGAAAGTAAAGATTTTCTGCGAATTGCCGCTGCGGCTTTCTTTGGAGTAGCTCTCAATATGCTTACTTTTTTCAAAGGTTTAAGTCTCACTTCTCCTATTGCCGCATCGGTAATTATGGTTAGTACACCTATAATTGTACTGATACTTTCGGCAATTTTACTGAAAGAACGAATGCTGAAACGAAAAGTTTTCGGGATTATTTTAGGTTTAGCTGGAACTGCATTTTTAATTCTCTACGGAAAATCGATTGGCAATTCTTCCAATGCTGTTTTAGGGAATTCACTGGTTTTGGTCAATGCCATTTCTTATGGTTTTTATCTGATTATTGTCAAAAAACTAATGGTAAGATACAATGCTTTTACCTTTGTAAAATGGATTTATCTGTTTGGATTTCTAATGGTTTTTCCTTTTGGATGGAGCGAATTACAGATTGTTGATTGGTCAGTAATTCCAACAGATATTGGCTGGAAAATAGGTTTTGTGGTTTTCTTCTCCACTTTTCTTACTTATTTACTAAATCTTCTTTCGATGAAAGAATTAAAACCCGAAATGGTGGCGGTTTTCATTTACCTGCAACCACTTTTCGCTACCATTTTTGCCATCGGATTAGGGAAAGATGAATTGAATTTGGTTAAAATAATTTCAGCAGTTTTGATATTCACGGGAGTTTATCTGGTAACACAGAAGAAATCCTAATTCCTAAATACTGAATCCTAATTTTTCAATACATTTGTACCTCTTAGAAAACAGACAAATGATACAATCAATGACTGGTTTTGGAAAAGCAACATTGCAACTTCCAACCAAAAAAATAACGATAGAAGTAAAATCGCTTAACAGCAAAGGACTGGATTTAAACGTAAGAATTCCATCAATTTACCGCGAAATGGAATTGGGTTTACGCAACCAGATTGCTCAAACACTCGAAAGAGGTAAAATTGATTTCTCTGTTTTTATCGAAAACACAGCCGAACAAACTTCCACCAAAGTCAATGTTCCGATTGTAAAAGCTTACATAAATCAGTTAAGAGAAATATATCCTGAAGCCGATGAAGTGGAATTGATGAAAATGGCGGTTCGTATGCCGGATACTTTGAAAACCGAACGTGAAGAAATTGATGAAAACGATTGGAATCAAATTCAGACTGTTATCAATGAAGCTTTAAAAGGTATTTTGAATTTTCGAAAAGATGAAGGTGCTTCTCTTGAAAAAGAATTCCAATTGAGAATTGCAAACATTCGTTCGTATATGAATCAGGCTTTGGAACTTGATCCAGAACGTGTTCAGGCAATAAAAGACCGTTTGCAAACAGCCATTTCTGAATTGAAAGTCAATGTAGATGAAAATCGTTTTGAACAGGAATTGATTTACTATTTGGAAAAACTGGATATTACCGAAGAAAAAGTTCGCCTTACAAATCATTTGGATTATTTCATTGAAACCCTGAACGGAAACGAAGCCAACGGTAGAAAACTAGGATTCATCACTCAGGAAATGGGTCGTGAAATCAATACCATGGGTTCTAAATCGAATCATGCACAAATGCAAAAATTAGTTGTTCAGATGAAAGACGAATTGGAAAAAATCAAAGAACAGGTTTTGAATGTTTTATAAGTAATTAGTGATTAGTGATTAGTAATTAGCTAGTCACTAATCACTAGTCACTAATCACTAAAAAGAATGAAAAAAGGAAAATTAATCGTGTTTTCGGCACCATCCGGATCCGGAAAAACTACTATAGTAAGACATTTATTAAATCAGGAAGATTTGAATCTCGAATTTTCGATTTCGGCAACTTCTCGTGCTCCAAGAGGAGAAGAAGTAAACGGAAAAGATTATTATTTTATTTCTGCCGAAGAATTCAAACAACACATCAAGCAAGAGGATTTTCTGGAATGGGAAGAAGTTTACAGAGACAATTTCTACGGAACTTTAAAAACAGAAGTAGAACGCATCTGGGCACTTGGCAAAAATGTAATTTTTGACATTGATGTTGCCGGAGGATTGCGTATAAAACACAAATTCCCGGAAGAAACTTTGGCTGTTTTTGTAAAGCCACCAAGTGTTGACGAATTGAAACGCCGTTTAAAAGAACGTTCCACCGAAACCGAAGACAAAATCAATATGCGTATTGCCAAAGCTCACGTTGAATTGGCAACAGCTCCGCAATTTGACAGAATCATCAAAAACTACGACTTAGAAATTGCTCTTGAAGAAGCACATTTATTAGTGAAAGAATTTGTAAAGGAGTAATTAGTAATTGGTGATTAGTGAATAGCTAATCACTAATCACTAATCACTAATCACTAATCACTAAAAACAATGAAAATAGGACTTTATTTCGGGACATTCAACCCTATTCATGTTGGTCATCTGATTATTGCCAATCACATGGCCGAACATTCTGGTTTGAATCAGATTTGGATGGTGGTCACACCTCATAATCCGTTCAAGAAAAAAGATACTTTGCTCGACGATTATCATCGTTTGCAAATGGTTTTTTTGGCAACGGAAGATTTCCCGAAAATTAAGCCTTCTGATATTGAATTCAGGTTGCCGCAACCCAATTATACTGTCAATACTTTGGCGCATTTGCAGGACAAATATCCGCAACACCAATTTTCGTTGATTATGGGAGAAGACAATCTCAAGTCTTTTCATAAATGGAAAAACTATGAATTTATTCTGCAAAATCATGACATTTTTGTTTATCCCAGACTCGATACTAAAAACCGAACAGGCAAAGCAATTTCATCAGAAACAGAAAATATTGCATTCAAAAACCATCCTAAAGTCCATTTTATCAATGCTCCCATAGTGGAAATTTCATCGACTTTTATTCGTGAAAACATAAAGAACATGAAAAATATTCAGCCTTTACTTTCCTCAAAAGTGTGGCAATACATAGATCATAATAATTTTTATAAAAAGTAAAAATTGACACTATTTATCTGTCATATTTATTTGAAATTTAATGATTTAAGATAAAACCAAAATATAACTCCTGAAAAAGTCTAGGTTATTACAGAGAAAAGCGATTAATCAAATCTCACTTTCAAATAAACTGTAAAAGACCAATTATTCCTTTTTTTAATAATTTAAAGAATAATTGATCTTCTTTACTTTGTACTTAAGGCTTGTTTAAGTACATTTGAAAACGATACTATTTCAAGTTATTAAAACCTTAAAGATTAACATTCAACACTTTAAAGTTTAGATAAAAAACAAAAAAATGAGTGAACAACCAAAATTTGCAGTCATAGGTGGAGGAAGTTGGGCAACAGCCATTGCAAAAATGTTATGTATAAATTTGCCTGAGATTGCCTGGTACATGAGAAATGAGGATGCAATTGAACACCTTAAAACACACCACCACAACCCTAATTACCTGAGTTCCGTTGAGTTCGACCTTAAAAAATTAAGATTAACTTCTGACATTAATGAAGCTATTGCTTATGCCGATTATATAGTTTTTGCAATTCCTTCGGCTTTCCTGAGCAAAGAACTTGAAAAATTAACCGAAGATTTATCAAACAAAATTATCTTCTCTGCTATCAAGGGAATTGTACCGGAAACCAGCCTTATTGTTGGGGAACATTTCTACAATCAATTCAACATCCCTTACGAAAACATTGGAGTAATCACAGGTCCGTGTCATGCAGAAGAAGTAGCCATGGAGCGTTTGTCTTACTTGACTATTGCTTGTAGAGACACTAAAAAGGCAGACATCGTTGCCAAAAATTTATCGGGAGATTATATCAAAACAAAAGTATCTGATGATATAATTGGAACTGAATATGCCGCGATGCTGAAAAACATTTATGCAGTTGCAGCCGGAATTGCGCACGGTTTGGGTTATGGCGATAACTTTCAAGCAGTTTTGATGAGTAATGCCATTCGTGAGATGAAAAAATTCATCAAGAAAGTACATAAAATGAAGCGTAACATCAATGATTCGGCCTATCTGGGAGATTTATTGGTAACAGGCTATTCTGTATTTTCAAGAAACCGTACTTTCGGAAATATGATTGGAAAAGGTTATACCGTAAAATCGGCTATGATCGAAATGAGTATGGTTGCCGAGGGGTATTATGCCATTAAAAGCGCTTACAAACTTAACGAGGCCTACGGAGCAAAAACCCCTATAATAGATGCAGTTTACAGTATTCTTTATGAAGGTAAAAGTGCCAAGAAAGTTTTTCAGAAACTAACGGATAAATTAGATTAAAGAAATATAATAAAAGAAAAAAGAGGCAAATGATTAAATCATCCTGCCTCTTTTCTCTTTTATTATAGTTTCTATTTTCTTACCTCACAATCACCCCATCCACAAACAAAATAGGCACTTCTTCCATTGCATTTTCGTTAATAGAATCAGCTCTGAAAGTGTATTTCTTATCGTATAACTTTCCGTCTATAAAAAAAGTCACCATAAATTCATTATTCAAAGCCAAAACACTTTTTTCGATCATCTCAATCTTTGCCACAGAAACCGCCGGAATTTCAACAAAAGCATGACGCAAAAGAGAGGTTTTCTTCATTTCTCCATCAAGTGTTCCAAAAGCTTTTGAAACCACCATTACGCCATCCAGATTATAGTCACTGTCGTTTACCAAATAGGCATACCACACTTTTTCCATAAAATCGTCGCTCCATTCCTGGATCGCGGCTATGAAAACGTTTTCTACTTCAGGGATATCAATGTCTTTTCTCATGACTTTGGGGTATTTTCATAATTAACCCTTTCAGAGTTTAAAACTCTGAAAGGGTTGTTTTTGTATTATATGCTCGATTTAAATTGTTCAAGGAAACGAACATCATTTTCATAAAACATTCGTATATCTCCAATCTGGTAAAGCAACATAGCGATTCTTTCGATTCCCATTCCAAAAGCAAAACCAGTATGTTCGTCAGAATTGATTCCGCAGTTTTTCAAAACATTCGGATCTACCATTCCACAACCACCAATTTCTAACCAACCGGTTCCTTTGGTAATTCTGTGATCGGTTTCTGTTTTTAATCCCCAATAAATATCTATTTCGGCACTTGGTTCCGTAAACGGAAAATAAGACGGACGCAAACGGATTTTTGATTTTCCGAACATTTCTTTAGTGAAATACAACAATGTTTGTTTCAAATCGGCAAAAGAAACGTCTTTATCAATATACAACCCTTCTACCTGGTGAAAAATACAATGCGAACGAGACGAAACTGCTTCGTTTCGGAAAACTCTTCCCGGAGAAATAGTTCTGATAGGTGGTTTGTTTTCTTCCATATAACGCACCTGAACCGAAGAAGTGTGAGTTCTTAAAAGAATATCAGGATTGGTTTGAATGAAAAAAGTATCCTGCATATCTCTTGCCGGATGATATTCAGGAAGATTCAAAGCTGTGAAGTTATGCCAGTCGTCTTCTACTTCCGGCCCTTCAGAAACATTGAAACCAATGTTAGAAAAAACATCAATAATTTGGTTTTTAACCAAAGAAATAGGATGACGAGAACCTACTTTAAAAGGTTCGGCCGGACGAGTTAAATCTCCGTAAATTCCTTTTATTTCCTGACTGTTTTCAATATGATCGTTGATAGTCTTTACTTTGTCTTCGGCAGTAACTTTCAATAAGTTAATAACCTGACCAAATTCTTTTTTACGATCGTTCGGAACATTTTTGAATTCAGCAAAAAAGTCATTCAAAAGTCCTTTTTTACCAAGAAACTTGATACGAAAAACTTCTAATTCATCTTTGCTTTGTGTTTGGAAAGCCTGTGCTTCACCAATATATTCTTTTATCTTGTCTATCATTTTCATTCAATAATTGAAGGTGCAAATTTAGGAAAAAGTTGGAAGTTGGAAGTTAGAAGTTGGAAGTATTTATAAATTCCCTTACATCCTCTTTCCTAAAATCTGAAATCCTAAATCTCAATTCACTAATCTATAAACTCTTTTTCCATGAAATAATTCACGATTGCTTCTTTCATCAAAACCGATTGTTCTCCGGCTTTCAATGATGGTAATTGTTCTTTTACGGTATAATGAGGCCAACCATCGGCATCAACGAAATTGAATTCATAAAATCCGTAAGGTTCCAGAAGACGGCAAATAGCAATATGCATGAGATTTAATTTCTCATCTTTTTTGAATTCACGATTCAATTTTCCTAATTCCTGAACGCCAATCAGGAAAATGATGGCATCCAAATCTAAATCTTCACCCTGAGAAAATTTATTGGAAAGCAATTCGACCAATTTTTCCCAACGTTCTTTTAACTGTATATCTCTTGACATGTTTTTTATTTAGGATTTGAGATTTAGGATTTAAACCAAAACCCCTTCTCAAAATTAGTTGGCAAAGATAAGAACTTGAAAACAGTTATTTCCCTTATATTTGACGTTTAACTTTTATTCAATACTATTGTGAGTTTCTTTGATATTGTTTTAGGCGGTTTGTTGGCATTCGGATTCATCAGAGGTTTGAAAAACGGATTTTTCCTTGAATTGAGTTCTTTTGTGGCTTGGTTTATCGGGCTTATAATTGCTGCCAAATTCTCAAACTACACTAAAATATTTCTGTCTGAATATGTTTCCTGGAATCCTAAAAAAATTGAGTTTGCCGCTTTTATATTAACTTTTGTTTTGGTAGTTCTCGCAATTTCGTTTTTAGCAAAATTCATAACTTCCATAAGTAATTTTGTAGGACTTGGAATTATAAACAAGCTTGCCGGAAGTATTATTGGAACTCTGAAAATAGCTTTGATATTGAGCGTATTCTTATCTTATTTCGAAAAAATCAATTTCAATAATGTTCTTGCAAATAAGCAAACATTAGACAAATCACTATTTTTTAATCCAATTCAAAAAACCGGAATTTTGATTTCTCCTTTTCTTGAAAGCGGAATTAAAGAAATAAAAAAGAAAATTTAAGAAAGTCTATTTGATTTCTTTGATATATGATTTTTCAATCCAACCTTCAGTATCGTTAGAAAGTACAATTTTGCACCAATTGTCAAGTTTTTCCAGAATCTGAACCTTTGTTCCTTCATGTAAAACAAAAGCATCTTGCGATTCGGTTTTTGGCTCTGTTTTAACAGCAACAATATCAACAAAAACAATAGCCGGATGATCGTTTTGATAATTATTTCGTTCAATAATTCCTGCTCCTGAACTCGAAACAATAGCAATTAAACACAAAAACATCAACCCAAAAAACAACCTTTTTAGTAAAGTTGTTGAAGAAAAATAATACCCCAAAAAGCAACATAAGAAAAGAATTGAAAACCCAACCGCAAGCCAGGCCCAGGTATTGTAATGAAAGGCAGAAGTAAAATCAAGAATTACTCTGTTGAACCCAACATTTGGTACTTCCTTTATATCATCAATTCTCATTTTTTGAGCAAATTTCAAATTGGTTTTAATCGATTTGTCATTGGGATTTAACAACAAAGCTTTTTCATAATTATAAATTGCCGGAGCAACTTTTTTCATCTTATAATAACAATTTCCCAAATTAAAATACAATTCGGCCGAATGCTTTTTTGAACTCAAAATTTGTTCATAAATAGTGGTTGCCTGTTGATATTGGCCTTTTCTGTATAATTCATTGGCATCATTGAATCCATTTTTAGCAAAACCAATTTGGCTGATAAATAGCAATAAATAAAGTAGATGCTTCATAACACTTGTATAAAAAATTTAAAATAAGATTGAAACAATTTAAATTCAAAGTTTGCCAAATATAGTAAAAAACCAAGGACAATAAAAAACCCGATTCTCTTTCGAAAACCGGGTTTTGTATTTTGAAATAATAATTAACTAAGCATTCAATGCTTCGGCACCACCAACAATCTCAAGGATTTCGCTGGTAATTGCTGCCTGACGCGCCTTGTTGTAAGTCAATTTCAATTGATCTCTCAACTCGGTAGCATTGTCTGTTGCTTTGTGCATTGCAGTCATACGCGCTCCGTGTTCTGAAGCAAAAGAATCACGAACACCTTTAAACAATTGAGTTTTCAATGATTTTGGAATCAAAGTCAACACGATATCCTCTTTTGAAGGTTCAAAGATATAATCTCCTACTGTAGCATTACTGCTTGATTGAATAGGAGCTAACGGCAAGAATTGCTCTGTTTGAACAATTTGAGTCGCTGCATTTTTGAATTGGTTATATACCAATTCTATTTTATCATATTCGCCTGAAATAAATTTAGCAGTCAATAAATCGGCAATTTCTGCCACATTATCAAAAGTCAAATTATCAAATACAGAACTATAGTTTCCAGTCACAGTATGAGTTTTACTCAAAACATCATTTCCTTTTTTACCAATGGCCAAAACGTCAACTTGTTTTCCTGCGTAAAAATCAGTACGGTTTTTAACTTCTTTAATTACATTTGAATTGAAAGCTCCACACAAACCTCTGTTTGAAGTAATAGCTACAAGCAAAACTTTTTTCACCTCACGTTGTGTGGTAAAATCAGCACCTACTCCACCTTCAAGAGTTGAAGAAAGGTTTTGTAATAATTCAGTTAATTTTTCGGCATAAGGGCGCATTGCTGTGATTGCATCTTGTGCTTTCTTCAGCTTAGCTGCAGAAACCATCTTCATCGCCGATGTGATTTGCATCGTAGATGAAACGGAAGTAATTCTATTACGGATTTCCTTTAAATTTGCCATTGTTATTTAAAAAAGTGATTAGTAATTAGTGATTAGTAAATAGCTTGTCACTATTCACTAATCACTATTCACTAGTTATTAATTGTATTTAGCAGATACTTCTTTAGCTACTTTCTCGATAACGTCAGTGATAGCGTCGTCAAGTTTACCAGCTTTAAGAGCATTAAGCGTGTCTCTGTGTTTAGCGTTCATGAATTCCAAGAAATCTTTCTCGAATTCTTTCACTTTGTTCACAGGAACATTTCTCAACAAGTTTTTAGAACCGGCGTAGATAATAGCTACTTGGTCTTCAACGGTGTAAGGATCGTTCAAACCTTGTTTCAAGATCTCAACGTTTCTCTTACCTTTTTCGATTACGTTCAAAGTAACAGAATCCAAATCAGAACCGAACTTAGCGAAAGCTTCCAATTCACGGAATTGAGCCTGATCTAATTTCAAAGTACCAGCTACTTTCTTCATTGATTTAATTTGAGCGTTACCTCCAACACGAGATACAGAGATACCTACGTTGATTGCAGGACGAACCCCTGAGTTGAACAAATCTCCGTCAAGGAAAATCTGTCCGTCAGTAATCGAGATTACGTTAGTTGGGATATATGCAGATACGTCACCCGCTTGTGTTTCGATAATCGGAAGTGCCGT
>CAZWAF010000035.1:0-269 GCA_964631795.1 uncultured Flavobacterium sp.
CTTCTTCCAATTCTACGAAAATTCCGAAGTTTGTAAAGTTTCTAACAATACCTGTATGCTTAGAACCTACAGGATATTTAGACGTGATGTCAGTCCAAGGATCCTGAGTCAATTGTTTGATGCCAAGAGACATTTTACGGTCTTCTCTGTCAAGTGTAAGGATTACAGCTTCAACAGTATCTCCAACTTTCACGAAATCCTGAGCTGAACGCAAGTGCGTTGACCAAGACATTTCAGAAACGTGGATCAACCCTTCAACACCTTCAGCA
>CAZWAF010000035.1:279-615 GCA_964631795.1 uncultured Flavobacterium sp.
TTGGATGGTTGATTCTTGACCAAGAAAGGTCAGTAATGTGGATCAATCCGTCAACACCTCCAAGGTCGATAAATACTCCATAAGAAGTGATGTTTTTAACAACTCCTTCAAGTACTTGCCCTTTTTGCAATTGGCCGATGATTTCTTTTTTCTGTACTTCAATATCCGCTTCGATAAGCGCTTTGTGAGATACAACTACGTTTTTGAATTCGTGGTTGATTTTCACAACTTTGAATTCCATCATTTTGTTTACGTAAACATCGTAATCTCTAATTGGCTTAACGTCAATTTGAGATCCTGGCAAGAAAGCTTCGATTCCGAAAACGTCAACGATCA
>CAZWAF010000035.1:625-18406 GCA_964631795.1 uncultured Flavobacterium sp.
AAGTCCCGGATTGTAACGGAATTCGTTCAATGAAATAACACCTTCAGATTTCGCGTTAATGTCCACAATAGCATCTCTGTCAGTAATTCTCACTACTACACCTTCTACTACTTCTTCCTGATCTGTAGAGATGAATGTTTTAGCAACTAATTCTTCAAACTCTTGTAAGTTTTTCTCGTCAACTGCATCAATTCCTTCTTGGAAGTTGTGCCAGTTAAAATTTGCTAAAAACTCTTCTTGTGATTTTAATAATTCAGACATATCTGATAAAAATTTGTATTCTGTATTTTCTTGAGTTTCTTAATTGTGGATAGAAAACAACAGAAGTTGTTAGATGTAATTAATTGATACCTAGAGGAAACTCTTCTCCGCCAAAAGGTGTGCAAATATAATTCTTTTATTTGAATTGACAAATTTTATTTAAACAACTGATAATCAGTAAAATTAGCTTTGTTTTAAATCACAAAAGTGATTAGATTTTTATTATCGTAGGTTGATTATATTGTTAAGAAACACAATAAAGATAAAAGATTAAAAAGTTTCCTATTTTTGAAAATTCTAATTCTCTGGTTAATTAAAAATGAATAACTCATTTCAAATTTTCAAATCTGACAACAAAAACTATCATTGGAATATCAATAATATTCTGTTTTTATTATTGATAGTGATGGGATTTTTGAAAATATTAAATATTGATTATATATCTGCATTTGCAGAAAAAGTTCTTATTTGGACTTTTATTTTTGGATTCATAATGACTTATATCAATTTATTTAGAACACAACCTTTATACGGAACTTTCGAGGGAATATTGATTTTTAATTCAGATCGCATTATTATAAATGATAAAAGAATAGAGATTTATGAAATCAAAAAAATATTTATCCGTGCAAATGATTATGAAGGCAAGGCAAGTAAAATAAAAAGAGGATCTTTATATCCTGATATATCAAACGGAACAAATAATGTTATCAATTTAGAGTTAAAAACGGGAGAAAAAATGATAATTTTTTTCAAAGTAAATAATGAATATCAATTACATGAATTAACCCCATTTATTAATTCATTAATCGAAAACAAAATTGTTTCGCCTGAATACGGAGATAGTTTCGTTCAATTTGATGAATTTTAAAATATTTTATTTTTGGAAAAAGTAGAACTTAATAACTTACGATTTAAACCAAAACCTCTCTAACCAATCCCAAAACTTTCTCAAATTGCTCTTTTCTAGTAAGATGAGAATTATCAATTTCTATAGCATCATCGGCTTTTACCAAAGGGGAATCAGCTCTATGCGTATCCATATAATCGCGTTCTTCTACATTTTTCAAAACTTCTTCAAAAGTGACCGAATCGCCTTTTTGTTTTAATTCGTCAAAACGTCTTTGTGCACGAGTTTGCGCACTCGAAGTCATAAATAATTTCAGTTCTGCATCCGGAAAAACAACCGTTCCTATATCTCTTCCGTCCATTACAATTCCTTTGTTTTTTCCCATTTGCTGTTGTTCTTGTACCAATTTGGTACGAACTTCCGAAACCGCTGCAACAGTACTTACAAAACCGGACACCTCAATAGTTCGGATGATTTTCTCAACATTTTCACCATTCAGATACATTTCAGCAAAACCCAATTCTTTATTGAATTTGAATTCTAAATTTACAGAAGGTAATTTCTCGATAAGTTTTTCTTTATCAAAAAAGTCAGATCCTATAAAATTGTTTTGCATGGCAAAATAGGCTACTGCACGATACATAGCCCCGGTATCTACATAAACATAACCCAAATGTTTTGCCAATTCCTTAGCAATAGTACTTTTTCCGGTAGAGGAAAATCCATCAATAGCGATGGTAATTTTTTTATCCAAAACTTAATCTTTAAAATTAATTGTTAAACCAAACAAACTGGTATTTGAAGCGAGTGTATATCTGGAATAAGAATAATCAAATTTGACTCTTTTCAATTTCAAACCAAATCCCAGCGATAAACCCGAAAAACTGGTCAAATCCTGCACATTCAACTCCTGCCCTCTTCTAAAATTGTACCCTAATCGAACATTAATCTTTTTTTGAGGAAATAATTCGGCTCCAATAACAAGATGTCGCAAAGCATTATTGAAAAAAGAAACTTCTTCAGCAGTTTCAGTTCCGTCAAAATTACTGGTTGATTTTACCGGATTTGAGAAAGAAACATCCCATTTTTGTAAATTTTCTAAAGTAAAATGCCAGCGCAAAGGCACATTTTGTAATTGTTTTGAAACTCCAAAAATAATTTCAAATGGCAGGTTTTCTCTTGTTCCGGCATAAGTTGTAAACTGTGTCCCAATATTTCTTGTTACCAAAGCACAATTCAATGCGTTCTTTTCATTGAGATAAATCAAACCCAAATCAAAAGCTCCTCCCAAAGAATTATAGGTTTCAAAAGCCGAAGAAATAAATTTGGCATTAAAGCCAACATTAAAATCAGAATTCGGTATTACATAAGAAGTTCCTACAGAAACCGCCACTTCACTGGCTGTAAAACCGGAAGTAGCATTTCCGTTTTCGTCTCTTCCGTCAAATTTTCCGTAACTTATATAATTTACACCTGTAAAGAAAGGTTGTTTTTGCTGATTGAAAGTTGAAGAATAGGCTGCGGATCCAATAGAAACATCACCTAAATAATTGGCGTAATTCATAGCCAATTGTTTATCCATTTCTGAATTAACAGAAGCAGGATTCAATAACACCTGATTCACATCAGAATCATAATTGGTAATGATTTTTCCGCCCAAAGCTGCCTGACGTGGCGAAGAAACTACATTTAAAAACTGATAAACCGATTTACCTCCAATCTGTGCGAATGAAACTGCGCTGAAAAGAAATAAAAAATAAAAATACGGCTTACTAAACATGCTTTTTGTGGCTTTTCTCTGATTTTAAAACAGCGCAGTTGCGAAGATATTGATTTTTTGATACAGAAAAAAAAATGCCGCAAATTTCACCCATTGAATTGTGAAATTTGCAGCATTTATCGAATTAATAATTTATAAAGTCTTCGCGTTTTTAGATTTTTGATTGGTTACAGCAATAACCAAAACCTCACTCATTTCTTTTACATAATGAAAAGTCAAACCTTCAAGGTATTCTGCTTTTATTTCATCAATGTCACTTTTATTTTCGTGACACAAAATAATCTCTTTAATACCCGCTCTCTTGGCAGCTAAAATCTTTTCTTTGATTCCGCCCACAGGAAGTACTTTTCCTCTAAGAGTAATTTCACCTGTCATGGCTAAACCTTTCTTCACTCTTTTTTGAGTTAAAACCGAAACCAAAGATGTCAGCATTGCAATTCCGGCACTTGGTCCGTCTTTTGGAGTTGCTCCTTCCGGAACGTGCAGATGAATGTTGTATTTGGTTAAAATCTCCGGATTTATTCCCAAAAGTTCAGCATTTGCCTTAATGTATTCCAAAGCAATTGTAGCCGATTCTTTCATTACTGTTCCCAAATTCCCCGTGATTGTCATATTTCCTTTGCCCGGAGAAACCAATGATTCGATGAAAAGAATATCTCCTCCCACAGATGTCCAGGCTAATCCCGTTACTACTCCGGCAACATCATTTCCTTCAGACTTATCTCTTTCCAATCTTGGCACACCCAAAATCTTAACAATATCTCCATCGGTCAATTTCACATTGTACTCCTCCTCCATCGCAACCGATTTTGCAACTCCTCGGATTACTTGTGCTATTTTGTTTTCCAACCCACGAACACCTGATTCACGTGTATAACCTTCTACAATTTTTTCGATTTGTTTCTTTCCAATTGTAAGATGTTTCGGAGTCAAACCATGCGCTTCGAGTTGTTTTACAATTAAATGTCTCCTGGCAATTTCAACTTTCTCCTCAATAGTATAACCGGTCATTCTGATAACTTCCATTCTGTCTGTCAAAGCAGGCTGAATGGTTGCCATATTATTTGAAGTAGCAATGAACATCACTTTAGACAAATCATATCCCATTTCAAGGAAATTATCATAGAATTCCTTGTTTTGTTCAGGGTCTAAAACTTCCAGTAAAGCCGAAGATGGATCTCCGTGATTACTTACCGACAATTTATCGATTTCATCCAAAACAAAAACCGGATTAGAAGTTCCTGCTTTTTTCAAACTCTGAATAATTCGCCCCGGCATGGCTCCGATATAGGTTTTTCTGTGACCGCGAATCTCCGCTTCGTCACGCAAACCGCCTAAAGAAATTCGAACATATTCTCGACCCAAAGCCTCTGCAATCGATTTTCCGATAGAAGTTTTTCCCACTCCCGGAGGTCCTGTCAGGCAAAGAATTGGCGATTTCATATCGTTTCTTAATTTTAAAACAGCCAAATGTTCGATGATTCTTTTCTTCACATCTTCCAAACCAAAATGATCTCTGTCAAGAATTTTCTCGGCACGTTTTAAATCGAATTTGTCTTTTGAATAATGATTCCAAGGTAATTCAAGATATAATTCCAGATAATTTCTTTGGATTCCAAAATCAGGTGCCTGAGGATTCATGCGTTGCAATTTTGACAATTCTTTATCAAAATGTTTCTGCGCTTTTTCGTCCCATTTTTTAGATTTGGCTTTCTGGCGCATTTCCTCAATTTCCTGCTCATTGGTTGCTCCACCCAATTCTTCCTGAATGGTTTTTATTTGCTGTTGCAAAAAATATTCACGTTGTTGTTGATCTAAATCGAAACGAACTTTGGATTGAATATCATTTTTTAATTCGAGTTTTTTTAACTCAAAATTCATATAACGCAAAGTTTCTAAAGCTCTCTCTTTTAAATCATTAATCATCAACAAATCTTGCTTTTCTTTAACTGAAAGATTCATGTTTGAAGACACAAAATTCACAAGAAAAGATTGACTTTCGATGTTTTTGATTGCAAAAGTAGCTTCGGTAGGAATATTTGGGCTTTCCTGAATAATCTGAATTGCTAATTCTTTCATCGACTCGATAATGGCCGAAAATTCTTTATCGTTTTTCTTTGGACGTTTTTCTTCAACTTCTTTGATTCTTGCTTTCAAAAAAGGAACTTCATCGGTAACTGTATCTATTTCAAAACGTTTTTTCCCCTGAAGAATTACCGTTGTATTTCCGTCAGGCATTTTTAAAACACGCAGAATTCGTGCAACAGTCCCTATTTTATTGATTTGATCCGGAGTAGGATCTTCGTCTTCTTCATTCAATTGAGAAACAACCCCGATAACTTTTCCGGCAGCATTGGCTTCGTTGATCAATTTGATCGATTTATCTCTTCCGGCAGTAATAGGAATTACAACTCCCGGAAACAAAACCATATTTCGCAAAGGCAAAATTGGCAATCCTTCCGGCAATTCTTCGTTATTCATTTCTTCCTCATCTTCAGGACTCAATAATGGAATCAATTCTGCTTCTGAGTCAAACTCCTGAAGTGACAAATTGTCCATTGTAATTATTCTTTGATTTGACATATATATTATTTAAGCCATTTTGTCATTAAACATAAAATCTTTTCGTAAAAAACATTCTTTATTTATTATCTTATCAATTGAAAATCAATATTAAAACTTAATATTACCGAATGTTTCCACCTCTTAAAGACAATCTTTATGCCACAACCTTAATTATATTTAGTACCACCAATTGATGTTGATACTTTAGAAACCGGAATTCTTAAAAGAAGTAACATTCCTGAGAAAAAGAAAAATCCTAAGAAAACAATTGCCAATCTTGGACTTCCGGTGATTTGATCGATAAGCCCGTAAACCAGCATTCCGATAACAATTCCTATTTTTTCGGCCACATCATAAAAACTAAAAAATGAAGCTGTATCATTGGTTTCAGGCAAAAGTTTAGAATAAGTAGATCTTCCCAAAGACTGAATTCCTCCCATAACCAAACCTACAACGGCTGCCATAATATAAAATTCCTTGGGAGTTGTTATAAAATAAGCAAAAGCACATATCAGCAACCAAACAGCATTTAGAGCAATAAGTACTTTGATATTTCCAAATTTCCCGGAAGCTCTCGATGTTAAAAAGGCTCCCAGAACCGCAATAATCTGAATCAGCAAAATACAGGTTATTAATCCTATTTGACTTTCTTCCGGATTTTCCCATTGAATCTCCTGAGCTCCAAAATAGGTTGCTACCAACATTACTGTTTGCACTGCCATGCTAAAGACAAAGAAACTTAATAAATATCTTTGTAAAGGAATCTCATTTTTAAGTATTTGCCATACTTTACTTAACTCTTTAAATCCATTAAAAACAACCGATTTAGTAAGCTTTTTTCTTTCAGAATTTCCAACCGGTAAGTAGAGATAAGTGTATTGGCTAAAGACAATCCACCAAATTCCCACCATGGCAAATGAATACCTCATTGCTTTCATAGATGCTTCTCCCGAAGTACCAGAAATATTAAAAAAATCAGGTTTCATAATCATTGCAAGATTCACTATCAAAAGTAAAACACCGCCTATGTAACCAAGAGAAAATCCTTTGGCACTTACACTGTCTTGCTGTTCCGGAAATGCAATATCAGGCAAATAGGAATTATAAAAAACCAAACTTCCCCAAAAACCAATTAATCCGAAAAAGTAAAACAATAATCCTATTTCAATATTTTTGAGATCAAAAAAATACAATCCGATACAGGAAATCGCTCCGATATAATTGAACGATCTCATAAAAACCTTTTTATTTCCAATATAATCGGCAATTCCTGAAAGCAAAGGAGAAAAGAAAGCCACACACAAAAAGGCAATTGCTGTAACAAAGCTGATTAGAGCCGAATTTTTGAAATTGTGCCCAAAAACAACTATATAAAGATTGTCTTTTGAAAACAACGCATTATAGAATATGGGGAAAACGGCCGATGCAATTACAAGACTGTAAACCGAATTGGCCCAATCATAAAAAGCCCAGGCGTTTAATAACTTTTTACTTCCTTTTTCTGCTTTTCTCATTTTTACTTTTTTTACGAATGTATATATTTTTTAGAAATTCACGACCAGAAAACAAAAACCACTTCTTTTCGAAATGGTTTCTTGCTTTTAAAATTCAAATCAAATTATGAATTTCACGAATTAATTTTGTGAAATTCATGTTTTAAAAATTTTTTATTGATTTTCAGATACTTATATATTATTTATAAATAACTCCAAATTTAGCAGCCGTAGCTTTGGCTTCCGGAATCAATTTTTTCAAATTTGCAATACGTGTAGCATCAGAAGGATGTGTACTTAAAAATTCCGGTGGTGCACCGCCACCAGACTTTTGTGACATTCGTTGCCAAAACCCAATAGCTTCTTCCGGATTATACCCGGCAATTGCCATTAAAATAAGCCCTATTTTATCGGCTTCAGTTTCGTGGCTTCTGCTAAAAGGCAACATTCCCAACACTTCACTACCACCTCCATAAACTTGTTGAAATATTTGTTGCGTCTCTGCACTTTTATTTCCTGTAGCAATTGCAACACCCACTCCGCCCAATTGTTGCAACTGAGCCGCACTCATTCGTTGTGCTCCGTGATTTGCCAAAGCATGAGAAACTTCGTGTCCCATAACTGTTGCCAGTCCTGCATCGTTTTTTGTTATTGGCAAAATACCGGTATAAACCACAATTTTTCCTCCGGGCATACACCAAGCATTTACAGATTTGTCGTCAACCAATTTGTATTCCCAACTGTATCCTTTCAAATATTCTTTATAGCCTTTACTCGCTAAATATTTTTCGGCAGCAACTTTAATTTTCATTCCTATTTCTTCTACTTTTTTGGCTTCTGCTGTACCTGATACTACTTTATTTTCTTTCAAAAAAGCCCCATATTGCTGGAACGAAGTTGGGAAAAGTGCATCATTCGATACAAAATTCAAATCTTTTTTACCCGTAAACGGATTAACTGAACAAGAAATCAGTGTTCCCAATAAACCTATACTTACTAAACGTTTCATTATTTTATTATTTTCAAGAAGAACAAAAATACTACTTTTACGCATTTATGATCAATCAGTTTGCTTTTCTAATTAAAAAAACTGAAAAATTACCTTAATTCACAAAATGGCAAAATCTCCAAAAAAACCAAAACACTCATTTGGAATTCCAAAATCAATCTTGATTTTAGGAAAAACACTTTCTATATTATCTCCATATTTGGCAACTCTTTATGCAGCCAAATTATTTACTACTCCGGTGCGATTTAAAACTCCAAGAAGAGAAATGGAAATGGATACCAATAGCAAACAAACATTGGTTCATATTCCTAAAATAAACAAATCGGTGGTAATTTATGAATATGGTAAAAGTGACAAAAAAATCATTTTGGTACACGGTTGGTCCGGAAGAGGAACTCAATTGGTAAATATTGCTAATGAACTTTTGAAACAAGGATACAGTGTTCTTACTTTTGATGCTCCGGGTCACGGTAAATCTCCGGGAAAAACAACTCTGATGCTTGAATTCATTGCTATAATTTTGCAATTGAAAAAAGAATACGGTCCTTTTGAAGCCGGAATCGGGCATTCTTTGGGAGGTATGTCTTTGTTGAATTCCATGAAACAAGGTTTGCAACTCAATCATCTTGTTACCATAGGAAGCGGTGATATTATTAAAGATATTATGGACGAATTTGTTGAAAAACTGAACTTAAAACCTAGTATCAGCGATCGCATGGAACAACGTTTTAATAAGATATACCAACAGGAAATGAGTGATTCTTCGGCTTATTTGGCTGCCAAAGAAATCAAAATTCCGGTATTGATTATCCATGACAAAAACGATTTGGAAGTTCCTGTAAGCTGTGCTCATCACATTTATGAAAATCTTTCAAATGGTGAATTAATGATTACCGAAAAACTAGGGCATCGAAAAATTATTAGCGACCATGATGTAATTAACAAAATTATTGGTTTTATTAAGCCGTAATTGAATAGCTCTCAGTTTCAACCGTGGACTATTCAATTACGGTTTCGGGCTTTTGTCTTGACCGGATGCTACTTTTACTATTATTTCTTTCGTCTATAATGTAGTTGAGTTAATCCTGTATCAAATGTTTTTGTATTCAAAAGTTCTAGTTCTTGTTCGGGTCTTCCGTCTTTGAAAAGCCTTGTCCCGTTACCGACTAAAATAGGAATAATGGAAATAATAAATTCATCAATAAGGTCATTCTTTAATAATTCATTTATTATTTCTGCTCCACCGTCACAATAAATATTTTTTCCATTTTCAGATTTCAGTTGTTGTATTAATTCTGTCAAGTTACCTGTATAAAACGTTGTCTTACCTACACTCGGTTTTTCTGTTCTTGTAATTACAAATACATTTCTTTCCCCATTGTCATAATAAGAAGAACCAATTTTCTTAATTACATAATCATAGGTTTTTCTGCCAAGAATTAAGGTGTCAATGTTTGCAGTAAATTTTGCATAACCATAATCTTCTCCTTCTTTTTCAACTGATTTCAGAAAACTTAGGTCGTCATTTGGTTTAGCAATGTAGCCGTCTAAACTTGTCGCTATGAAAAGTGATAATTTTCGCATTGTTTCGTTGTATCGTCTTTTACCTATTCTAAAATAAAATTTACATTTACATTCGAAATTACTTCAATCTCTCCTGCCGCAAGCGTTTCTCTTGACTCTCCCGAATCGGCACTTACCGACATCTCCATAGTTTTATATCTGGGTTGAGGATAATAATTACTTGTATTATCGGTAATCTGAATAGCTTTCCCTACTTTTTGACCTAAAACCGAAACATAATCTGTAGCTTTCAATTGTGCTTGTTTCATTGCCTGTTTTCGGGCTTCTGATTTGTAAATTTCTAATTTTGAAGATTTGAATTCCACTCCATTTATATTATTAATACCAGAATCAACCAATCCCTCCATCAATTCGTCATATTTTGAAAGGTCTTTCAAAAGAATTTCAATACTTTGTGTAGCAACATAATTGTGTTTCTTTTTCTCGTAATCATATTGATCATTCAAATAAACACGTTGGGTTTGATAATCCTGTTTGTCAATCATCATTTTTTTGATATATTTAATAACAGCATCAATCTTAGTATCGTTTTCTTTCTTTACATCAACAGCTTTTGTTCCTTTTGAAACAACAGCAATAGAAATACTCACCTGATCCGGAGTTACTTTTATTTTTCCTTCTCCCGAAACCGAAATCGTTGGAATTTGTTTCACTTCCTGAGCATTTGTTAGAGTTAATCCTGCTAAGGCAAAAATTAAAAATAGTTTTTTCATATTATAATTTGGTTTTAGGGTAATTTATAGTTTTCCCGCTTTTTCCATTCCAAATAAAATTATAATCGGAATTGCCAACAAAACAACAATCATCAGATTGTTTGTAAACATATCGGGATTTTTTAGTAATGTTATCAAATAACCGCCAATGGCTCCGCCAAAATGCGCCGTATGGCCAATATTGTCATTCTTGGCTTTCATTCCGTAAATAGAATATAGTAAATATCCAATTCCGAAAATATAAGCCGGAATAGGAACGGGAATAAAAAACAGATACAATGACATTCCGGGCTCAAACAAAATAGCCGAATATACAACTCCCATAACCGCTCCCGAAGCACCAATGGCGCGATAATTATAATCGTTTTTATGCATTGTTAATGTGAGTAAACTCCCAAAAATCAAGCTCGCCAAATAAATCAGTAAAAAAGTAAAATCTCCCGAATAACCAATAACTATAGGCGCAAACATATACAAAGTGTACATATTGAAGGCCAAATGCATCCAGTCGGCATGCAGAAAGGCAGAAGAAATCATTCTAATTTGTTCGCCGGCACGAATACTTCCTATGTGAAATTCATATTTTCTGAAAAAAGACATATTATTAAAGCCCTGATAACTTATCAAGATAGTTAATGCGATAATTATTATTAAAATCGTATTCATAGTTTTTTTATTTGACGTCAAATTTATACAAAACAACGCAACACTTCTCAATAAATAAAAACCAAATTCAAAGAATAAAATTATATTTGCTAAAAAATTTTAACCACTATGCAATTACTTGCTTTTGTATTGGCTTATCCCATTCTTTGGTTCATCTCCATATTGCCTTTCAGAATTTTTTATATACTTTCAGATATTGTTTGTTTCATCGTTTATCGGATTGTAGGTTACCGTAAAAAAACAGTCAGAAATAATCTGGCAATGGCTTTACCCCATCTTTCGGATGCCGAACGTTTAGAAATTGAGAAGAAATTCTACTCACACATGTGCGATTTATTTCTGGAAATGATCAAAACCATGAGTATGTCGGAAGCCGAAATCAAGAAACGTTTTAAATGTACTAATCTTGATGTGCTGAAAGAATATGAAGCCAAAGGCAAAAGTGTGGCTTTGATGTGCGCTCACTACGCCAGTTGGGAATGGCTTATTGCTCTTTCAAAAGACATGTCTTTCAAGAGTATTACCATTTATAAAAGAATCAGAAACAAATATTTTGATGATTTGGTTCGTAAAATTCGCAGAAATCTAAACACCGAATTGGTCGAAGCCAAAGAATCTATCGAATTGATGATTTCTAATAAACGAAAAGGTGTTTTGGCATTTTATGGTTTTGCGGGAGATCAATCGCCTGCTCTTCATCGTGCCAAATATTGGACAAAATTCATGGGATTGGAAGTTCCTGTTCATACCGGAGGCGAAATGTTGGCAAAGAAACTCGACATGAATATGATTTATGTTAAAGTAAATAAAATAAAAAGAGGTTATTATGAATGCACTATTTGTCCACTTGTAGAAAATCCTCGTGATTACAAAGATTTTGAACTTACCAACTTATACATGCACGAAGTTGAAAAACAAATTCTGGAAGCTCCCGAATATTATTTATGGACTCACAAAAGATGGAAAAATGCAGGAAAAAAACCTGAAACAACTGGCAAATCTTAGATTTTACAAAAAAAAAACAAAGCCTAATACAACCGATTGTATTAGGCTTTTTCGTTTAACTTTATAAGCAAAAGAATATTAATAAATCATTTAAAATTTAATACAAATAATGGATTCATTTATTGAAGTTATCATCAGAACGGCTTCTGTTTATTTTTTTATGGTAATTGCCATAAGAGTTTTTGGAAAAAAAGAACTCTCACAATTAAATACCGCCGATATTATCTTAATTCTTTTAATTAGTAATGCCGTTCAAAATGCCATGGTGGGAGACAACACTTCTCTATTGGGAGGTTTAACTGCTGCTTTTGTATTGTTTGTCATTAATTACATCTTAAAAAAATTGATGTTTAAATACAAAGCATTTGGCGATTTAATAACACAAAAACCCGAAATATTGATTCATAACGGTAATATAGATTTTAAAACTTTAAGTAAACTCAATATTACTTCCGAAGAAATTGAAGAAGCAATGCGTGAACATGGTGTAGAACACTTTAAAGAGGTAAAACTCGCTATGATGGAAATTGACGGAAATATCAGCATTATTAGCGGAGAACACAATTTGAAACAAACTCATTACAGAAGAAAACACAATAGAAAGAATTTGTCAAAATCAAATTAATAACAATAATAAGCCCGAAATTCAAATTGAATTTCGGGCTTATTATTGTTTAGAGTAGTATTTTTCAATTAAGCAATTTCAACTACTTCTTTAATCTCATCAATGATTCTCAAAGCCAAAATATCTGCTTGTTGCTGAGTTGGAGCTTCTGTATAAATACGAATAATTGGTTCTGTATTTGATTTTCTCAAATGAACCCATTCGTTCGCAAAGTCAATCTTTACCCCATCTATGGTAGAAATCTGCTCGTTTTTGTATTTCTCTGTCATAGTTTCCAAGATAGCATCAACATCTATTTGAGGAGTCAATTCTATCTTGTTTTTGCTCATATAATATTCCGGATAAGAAGCACGCAAAGCAGAAACACTCATTTTCTTATTAGCCAAATGCGTTAAAAACAAAGCAACTCCAACCAAACTATCACGTCCGTAATGCAATTCAGGATAGATGATTCCACCGTTTCCTTCACCTCCAATAATAGCATTGTTTTTTTTCATCATTTCAACCACGTTTACCTCGCCTACTGCGCTGGCTTCGTAGTTTCCGTTATGAGCAACCGTAACATCGCGCAAAGCACGGGAAGACGACATATTTGAAACCGTATTTCCCGGAGTTTTACTTAACACATAATCGGCACAAGCGACCAAAGTATATTCTTCTCCAAACATTTCTCCGTCTTCACAGATAAATGCCAAACGATCTACATCCGGATCAACAACAATTCCCAAATGTGCTTTTTCTTTTACAACCAATTCAGAAATATCTGTCAAATGTTCTTTCAAAGGTTCCGGATTGTGAGGGAAATGACCGTTTGGTTCGCAGTAAAGTTTTACTACTTCCACTCCCATTTGTTCCAATAAGTTCGGAATAATGATTCCTCCTGAAGAATTCACTCCATCAACAACTACTTTGAATTTAGCCGCTTTTACCGCATCAACATCTACCAAAGGCAAATTCAAAACTTCATCAATGTGAATATCCATGTAAGCGTCATTTATCATAATAGCTCCTAAACTGTCAACATCCGAAAAATTAAAAGCTTCGTCTTCGGCAATTTCAAGAATTTTCGCTCCTTCTGCTCCGCTTAGAAACTCGCCTTTTTCATTCAAAAGTTTCAAAGCATTCCATTGTTTTGGGTTGTGAGAAGCCGTAAGAATAATTCCTCCTTCGGCTTTTTCAAGCGGAACAGCTACTTCTACCGTTGGAGTTGTAGAAAGTCCCAAATCAATCACATCAATTCCCAAACCTATAAGTGTATTTACTACCAAATTGTGAATCATTGGTCCCGAAATACGAGCATCTCGACCTACTACCACAGATACTTTTTCTTTTCCTGTATAATTTTTCAGCCAGGTTCCATAGGCCGAAGCAAATTTTACCGCATCAACAGGAGTTAGATTCTCGCCTACTTCTCCACCTATAGTTCCTCTGATTCCCGAAATCGATTTTATTAAAGTCATGGATTATTATTTTATATTATGAATATTAAATTTTAAATTGCTCACAAATATAATAATTGACATATTACAAAAATCAATTAGAATTCAAAAATCACCAATTAAAATCCTTATTTTCGGCAAATGAACTTTCTAGCCCACATATATCTTTCAGGAGAAAACGATTTGATAAAAATCGGGAATTTCATGGCCGATGGCATTCGAGGAAAAAAATTCGAAAACTATCATCCGGATATTCAAAAAGGTATTTTGATGCATCGTGAAATTGATACTTTTACAGACAATCATCCTATCTTTAAGAAAAGTACCAAGCGTTTACACGACAAATACCACCATTATTCGGGAATTATTATTGATATTTTTTACGATCATTTTCTTGCTAAAAATTGGACTAAATATTCCGATGAACCTTTAGATGTTTTTGTAGATAATTTCTATTCTTCTTTGAAAACTAATTATGATTTACTTTCAGAAAGAACTAAGGAAATAATGCCTTATATGATTGAACAAAACTGGCTTTATAATTACCGAACTACCGAAGGTATTGCACGTATTCTGATTCAAATGGACAACAGAATCCAGAATAGTTCAAATATGCGTTTCTCAATTGAGGATTTACTTGAATTTTACAATGAATTTGAAGAAGAATTCTCTGCTTTTTTTGAAGAATTAATAACATTTTCCAAAAGCAAATTAATCCTTTATTCAGCCTAATAATTCTCTTTTATACTTACATAAATAATGATCAAAAAATATTTAAATAAATTAGAAATAATTCTCATTTGGTCGCAAACAAAACTGACTGAAAAACAATTCATTTTTTTATCAAGTGTATTAGTAGGAATCTCTTCTGCTTTTGCCGTAATAGTATTGAA
The DNA here is from genome assembly GCA_964631795.1 of uncultured Flavobacterium sp. Lineage (GTDB taxonomy): Bacteria > Bacteroidota > Bacteroidia > Flavobacteriales > Flavobacteriaceae > Flavobacterium. The sequence goes on from CAZWAF010000035.1 coordinate 15,509, forward strand.
AACTTTTGCGCATTCTGTTTTTTCGTTTGCCACTTACATTAATGGTATTATAAAACTAAGTTATATCAACAGTATTCTTCCAATAATTGGAATATTGCTTACTGTTTTTGTAATTAAAAAATTCCTTGGCGGAACTATCGAAAAAGGAACTTCTCAAATTTTGTATGCCGTAGCAAAAAAAGCCGGAATTATTCCAAAAAAACAAATGTATGCCCAGATTGTAACCAGTTCCCTTACTGTTGGTCTTGGAGGTTCGGCAGGATTAGAAAGCCCGATTGTGATAACCGGAGCAGCTTTTGGATCTAATTATGCTCAAAAATATGAATTGAACTACAAAAACAGAACACTGCTTATTGGTTGTGGAGTGGCTTCCGGAATTGCTGCCGCGTTCAATGCTCCTATTGCCGGAGTTCTGTTTGCCGTTGAAGTTTTACTGGTAGATGTCAGTATTTCTGCCTTTACTCCCATTATGATTGCCGCAGCCACCGGAGCTTTGGTTTCTCAAATTGTTTTGGATGAAACCGTTTTGCTTAACTTCAAACAACAACAATTGTTCGATTTTCACAACATTCCTTTTTATGTAATTTTAGGATTACTTACTGGTCTTACTTCAGTATATTATTCCCGAAAATTTCAAAAAATTGAACACTTTTTTGCCGATCTAAAACTGACTCCTTATAAAAAAGCTGTTTTTGGCTCTCTATTGTTAGCTCTCTTAATTTTTATTTTCCCGACACTTTTCGGGGAAGGATATGAAAGTATCAAAATCCTTTCCGATCAACATCCGGAACAATTGATGGAAAATACACTTTTCAGCAGTTTCAGAAACAACAATTGGGCTTTACTTATATTCATTGGATGTACCATGATGGTTAAAGTTTTTGCTTCAGGAATTACTTTAGGAAGCGGTGGAAACGGAGGAAATTTTGCACCTTCATTGTTCTTGGGCTCTTATTTGGGATTTTTCTTTTCAAAATTTGTAAATCTGACAGGCTTTGCTAAACTGCCGGTAAGTAATTTTACCATGGTAGGAATGGCAGGAATTTTAAGTGGTCTTTTTCATGCACCACTGACAGCTATTTTCCTTATTGCCGAAATTACGGGAGGTTATGGCCTGATGATTCCGTTGATGATTGTTTCTTCTATAGGTTTTGCTGTTTCAAAACGTTTTGAAAAACATTCGATGGATGTAAAACATCTGGCAAAAAAAGGACAGGTTTTTACAAGCAACAAAGATGCAAACATTCTTTCTTCTTTCGATACAGAATCTGTGATTCAAACCGATTATCTCACTTTGCAACCCGATGAAAAACTAACTAAATTAGTAGATTTGATTTCTCATTCCAATCAAATAATTTTTCCTGTAATCAACAAAGAAAATGAACTCTTAGGAATCATTCATTTTAATAACATTCGGGAAATTATTTTTGATCCTTACAAAGTAAAATACACTTATATTAAGGAAGTAATGCTACCTGTTCAGGAAACGGTTTCTATTGATGAAAACATGGAATCGGTAATGAACAAATTCGAAATCAGCAAAACCCTTTATCTTCCGGTTTTAAAAAATGGTAAATATCATGGTTTTATATCCAAAGCTTTAACATTAGAAACCTATAGAACTAAATTGAAGTCGATGCTTATAGAATAAAATAACCTCTCAATAATTCTTATTTCTTAAATTATTTAAAAAATAAAAAATCTTATTTTAAAAATTGTACATTTGCAAAAAATTTGTCGATTTTGAAATCAAATAATTTGCTTTCGCACTAAAAGACAACGAGTTATACCATCTATGAAAAAAATTGTTGAGTACAGAAAACTGCTTAATGTTGACAAAACAGCAGAATTAAAAGATTTAAAAAAGATTTACCGTGATGCAATGAAAGAATCTCATCCGGATAAATTTCAAGGTGATGAAGCTGGATTGAAAGCAGCCGAAGAAAGAAGTAAAGAAATTATTGAAGCTTACCACTTTTTAGTAAGTATCAATCCGGAAACTATCAAACAAAATATGCCGGAATATACTGAAACTGTTGCAACCTCAACAATCACTGATTTTAAATATGTTGACAGTAGATTACATATTGATTTCTCTAACGGAAGTACTTATGAATACATCAGTGTACCAAAAGCAACTTACGTGAAAATGGTAAATGCTGATTCTCCGGCAAGATTTGCTAAAAGACATATTTTAAATTCTTTTACTTGGAGAAAATCTTCAAATCAAGAGTAATTTATTACAAATATTTAAAAATGGCTGTTTTTCTAAGACAGCCATTTTTTTTTTGATTGAAGTTAAATATTTTATAAATATTTTTTCATAAGAGAATATCACTCTAAATAATTGTACCTTTAAGTGTTGGTTTCGATTAATCACTTTGAATCATTATTCTCGCAGTACCAGTTTAATAATTCAATAGCTGACTTAGAAATTTCACTAAGAAGTAAGAGCGATAAATCAAAATCAACAGAAGGAGGTCTTTTTTTTTGACCTCCTTTTTTTATCTATACTTAAGAAGTTAAATTTATTTTAAGTATCTGATTTTAAATACAATACAATTAAAATATTTGTAAATTTGAGTGTTGGTTTTTGATTAATCACTTTGAATGATTAATCCAATAACATGGAGATTAATTATTCAATAATCAGCTAAGGGATTCACCTAAGGATATGAAAGCGGTAAATCAAAATTAACATAAAGGAGATCTGAAAAGGTCTCCTTTTTTTATGTTCTTTATTCAAAACCCTGAAACTGTTTACATAAAAAAAATCCGACTTGTTTGCACAAATCGGATTTCTTTATATTCTAAAATTTTAAATCTTACAAGTGGATTACTTCACCATAAGCATCAGCAAAAAAGCGAGGGGGAACTCGGATGAATACTTTACCGGTG
>CAZWAF010000035.1:18416-31995 GCA_964631795.1 uncultured Flavobacterium sp.
AGCAACAGCTTCCATTACAGCTTCACTCATTGTTGGGTGCGGGTGAATTGCTTTAAGAATTTCGTGTCCTGTAGTTTCCAGTTTACGCGCTACAACTGCCTCAGCAATCATATCGGTAACTCCGGCACCAATCATGTGACATCCTAACCACTCTCCATATTTAGCATCGAAAATTACTTTTACAAAACCATCAGGAGTTCCGGCAGCCTTAGCTTTTCCTGAAGCTGAGAATGGGAATTTTCCGATTTTTAATTCATATCCTTTTTCTCTTGCTGCTTTTTCGGTCAAACCAACAGAAGCGATTTCCGGAGTTGCATAAGTACAACCCGGTACGTTTCCGTAATCGATAGGTTCTACGTGCATACCGGCAATTTTCTCCACACAGTTAATTCCTTCGGCAGAAGCTACGTGAGCCAAAGCCTGTCCTGGAGTTACGTCACCAATTGCGTAGTAACCCGGAATATTTGTTTGGTTAAATTCGTTAACCAAAATTTTATCTCTGTCAGTTGCGATTCCGCATTCTTCCAATCCGATGTTTTCAATGTTAGTTTTGATTCCAACAGCAGAAAGTAAAATATCAGCTTCTAAAACTTCTTCTCCTTTTGCAGTTTTAACGAATGCCTTAACTCCTTCACCAGTAGTGTCAATTCTTTCTACAGAAGAGTTAGTCATGATTTTGATTCCGGCTTTTTTCAAAGAACGCTCAAATTGTTTAGAAATATCTTCGTCTTCAACAGGAACAATATTTGGCATAAACTCAACTATAGTTACATCGGTTCCCATAGTATTATAGAAGTGAGCAAACTCAACTCCAATTGCACCAGAACCAACGATAATCATTGATTTTGGTTGAGTTGGCATTGTCATTGCCTGACGGTAACCAATTACTTTCACACCGTCTTGTGGCAAGTTTGGCAACTCACGAGAACGAGCTCCGGTAGCAATAATAATGTGATCTGCACTGTATTCAGTAACTTTTCCTTCTTTATCAGTAACATCAACTTTTTTGCCTGGTTTCAATTTACCGAAACCGTCAATAACGTCGATTTTATTTTTTTTCATCAAAAACTGAACTCCTTTGCTCATTCCTTCGGCAACGTTACGGCTGCGTTTTACAACAGCAGAGAAATCTTTGTCAAATTCAGAAACAGTCAATCCGTAATCGGAAGCGTGTTTTAGGTAATCAAAAACCTGAGCCGATTTCAACAATGCTTTCGTTGGAATACAACCCCAGTTCAAACAAACACCACCTAAATTTTCTTTTTCAATTACGGCTACTTTAAAGCCTAATTGTGATGCTCTGATAGCTGTAACATAACCACCCGGCCCACTTCCTAAAACAATAATATCGTATTTCATTTTTAAAGTATTTCTATATTAATTTAAAGTTGCGAATTTAAGGAAATTTTTTGAAAATTTTAAGAAAGCTCTGTAAACTTTACAGAGTTTGAAAACATTAATTTGCAAACATCAAACACAAAAAAAGACACAAAGAGAAAATACCTTTGTGTCTTTTTTGCTAATTTTTTGTTGAGATATTAAAAATTCGTTCCTTCAGGTTGATATGCATATTTGAATGTGAAATATTTTGCCCCCTCTAAAGAGTTTGGAATTGCATTTCCATCTTTGTAATAACTCATTATTTCTAATTTTGCATACTTACCATCGTGAGTTTTTATTACAAATACTTTTCCTGCAATAGGATTAACCAAATTAGTACTGGACTCATATACATACCATCCATTGCCACTACCTATTGGTATTGCATAAGTATTTGCACCATCTTGTTTAAAAGTAGAAGTATCCGGGATCGTTTTTATCAAATTAAATGTGTTATTTACAATGCTAACAGCAGCAATTCCGGTACGGGTTGGTTCATCACTGATTCCTACAGATGAACCACCATTTACCAAAATAGTTGTACCTCTAAAAGCAATATCCCAAGAATCATCTGTTACAATAGCATTTTGTGAAAAACTGAATTTGGTAAAAACACCTCCCGAAGGTTGTCCTCCTCCACCTGTTTGAGGAGCATAAAGGTTTGCATAAGTTTTAGTTGCTAATTCACTGGTTGTTGATGAAGTTTCGTCATCTTTTGTACAAGAAGTAAAAACTGAAATAACCACAGCCAATAAAACTGATTTTAAAATATTTGATTTAAACATGATATAAAAATTTAAAAAATTAATTAAGAATTGATTTGTTGAAAACGATATTTTTCCATTTTGGAAATTCAAAAACAATTAGCCAGATATTTACAGCTAAAAGAATAAGCATTTGAATAAGTTCTCCTACTTCATGAGGTTCAAGAAACAAATGAAAAAGGAAAATATTTAGAGTTATCGGTAATGCCATGATAGAACCGATTAGACGAAAAAACTGACTAAGTATCAATAATCCGAAAAGGATTTCGGTAATACCCAATAATTGCCAGAAATAATTGGTTTGTTTCATTCCGAAAACATAATTTTTGATTTTAAGTATTGTTAAGTCATCACTTACAAGTTCTCCTTTTTGAATCTTTTCTATTTGTTCAACAGGTGTTGGTATTGGTTTCTCAAACTTTTTGAAACCACCGAAAAGCAACAAACCGCCTAAAAAAACACTTAGTAAGATGTTGATGATTTTTATTATTTTACTATTTTCCATAAGATTTATTAATTAGAAATTATATTGTATTCTAGTGAAAACCTGCCTTCCGGCAAGGTTTGAAATATTGTTAGGATCTGTATAATCAAGCAGGTTATTTACCCCCGCCTGTAACACAATTCCTGATTTGAATTCTTTCAAAGCAGCTACATTGGCCAAAAAATATCCGCTAACAAAATTGTCGTATTTATCTAAGACAGAATTGTTATTACTGTCGGCAATTCCATATTTACTTCGATAAAAAATACGTGCATTTATATTCATTTTTAACGAAGGAATATCGTAACTCGTTTTAAAATTTACTGTGTGTTTAGAACGGTTGTAAAGTCCAAAATAATCGGATGATTTCAATTTGAAAGATGATAAAGTAACAGGATCTCTTGCGAAAATTTCTCCATTCTCAATTTTTCCCACAACACTTTCATCTTTAGCAATTAAAAACTGATAACCCGCAGAAAGCCTAATTCTATTGCTGATTTTATAAGAACTGTTTAATTCTGTTCCATAGGTAAATACCTTGTTAACATTGAAATATGAAAACACATTTTGACCGTTAGTTTTTTGAGCAATCGCTTTGGTATCAATCAGATCTGAAATAGAATTATAAAAGAAATTATATTCTAATGATTTTTTACTTTTTTGAAGAAGTCCGCCAAAATTTACATTAATAGAACTTTCCGGTTTCAAAGGAGCTGAAAAATCATAACCATTGGTAAATAAAATTTGACCCTGATTTTGCAATTCAGTCAACTTCTCTTCTGCAACATTATATCCTAAAACGGTATATCCGACAGTAGAATTAGTAAAGTCAAAAAACAACTGCCTTAAATCAGGTGCTTTGTAACCGTACCCAACAGATGATTTAAGAGAATATGAATCACTTAATTTGTAATTCACTCCTACTTTTGGACTAAATTGTGATTTATACTGATTATGATTATCATACCTAAAGCCAAGTAAAACATTCCACTTTTGTTTAATAAACCACTCATATTGGCTAAAAAGATAAGTTGAACTTAAAGTTGCCGTTTGTTCAAAATACGTTCTGTTTAACGTCTCTTGGTTCATTCCTACTCCCGATGTAAGAGTATTTTTTCCTATTTTATAATGAGATCTTAACTCGGGTCTGAAAAACCATTGATTATAATCACTATGATCATAAGTCAAATTGTTGGAATCATTCAAAAATTCATCAGCTTTATAATTCGTTACATACAAATCATACACTAATTTCAACTTTGACGAAATGTTATGGTTGGCAAGAATTGTATTATTCCACTCATTTGTTCGGGTTTCACCAATATATTTTTCCTCTCCTATTATAGCTTTGTTATCCTGAGTGTTCGAATATAATCTGGAATTAACCGTCAGATTAAAATCGTCAGAAAAATTTACATTAAGTTTAGGTTGAAAAGTCCAGTTAGAATAAGGTTCTACAGTTTGTAAATAATCACTCGAAGATATATTGTAACCGTCGGAACTAAAATGATTGCCAAACAATTCAAAACCAATTTTGTTTTTGCCGTATTGAACATTAACCGAAGCGTCACGAGTATTGAAAGTAGCTAATTTATAATTTACATTCATTCGTAACTGGTTGTCTGCTTTTATTTTTTTTGTAATAATATTTATTACTCCTCCCAAAGCTTCAGAACCATACAATGATGAAGATGCTCCTTTGATAATTTCGATTCTTTCGATGTTATTTACCGTTATTCTTGATAAATCAAGTGTTCCGGCAGTTCGTCCCATAAGCGGTTGTCCATCAATCAAGATCATAACATAGGCGGCATCCAAACCTTGTAGCTGTATTCCTTCTGATCCCCCAAAATCAGGGACAGTAATAATACCTGTTTGTTCCTGAATGATTTCATTCAATCGACTAATTCCTGTTTTTTGAATGGTTTCTCCCGAAATGATTTGCACCGGAATCGGGAGTGAAGCAGCATCTCTTTCGGTTCTTGTACCGGTTATGACTACTTCTTTTAATTTATCTGTTTTTATAGTATCTGCCACAGTTTGAGCGTTGTTCTTATGGAATAAGAACAACACACAAACCAGAGCAAATGTTTTTACTAATTTCATTAGTTTATTTCGATGAAACTATCAATTATTTTATCTATTTCTCCCTGAGTTGCAACTGGCTTAAGAGCAAATAAATGTGAGAAAAGCGGCTTATTATCTACTGTTTCTTTAAGTTTAATAGATTTATTTTTAGCCAATTCTTTGTTCCATTTAGCACGAACTTTAGTCCAAATCATATCGTTTTCTTTCCACCAATTTTGAGCGGCAATACATTCTGCATCATCTACTTTTTTGTAAACATCATGACCTTTTTCCTGAGCCAAAGTAAAATCTTTACCATTTAAGTCTCTTACAACTTTGTTATTATCCTGATCATGAATCCAACCGTTATTAGTAATTTCATGAACATTTGTACGTTTCAAGATATTATAATCGTTTCTTATAGTATGTTCTCTTCTTGGAAGTGGTGCATTTGCAATATCTTCCCAATAGTGACGATTATCAGCGTGTATCCATGATGCAGAACCTTCATAACGTGGACTATCATCAACCTGATATACTTTTTGAGTCCACTGCCCTTTTACATTCTTTTTAGGTAGTTCTACAAAATTCCAGTCATTAAAACCATTATAATCATAAATACCAGTATTTTCATACAACCAATCTTGTCTCCAATGTTTTATAATAGTTTTTGGTCCTACAATAAGCAAGTGTTGTAATACTATTTTTTTAGGACTGTCTTCCACTAATTCTACCCATTCCAAACCATAATCGTGTTTAACTTTTGAAGGTTTATAATTTACTGAGTCTTTTGAATAATTAAAAGTTTCAGCAAAATTGAATTTTACTTGATAACATCCACACATAGATTTGATAGCCTTAGTATCCTCTGATTTTTGGGCAAATGTTGATATAGTTGCCAACAACAGCAATAAAAAACCTGATTTCTTCATTTTTTGTTTTATTTAGATTTAATAAAAATAATATCGCAAAGTAAAAACCTATTTAGAATAATTCCAAATAAATTTTAAATAATTTTTAACAATTCTAAATTGTCTTTAAGCAAGGAAAATTAAACGATATTTATTTAGTTGATTTTCAATTAAATAAATACTACATAACTTCTCATTTATTTTTAAAATCTACGAATGAATATGAAGAAATGTTTACCAAAACATTAAATATTTTAGGTGAATTCACCTAAAAACAAAACCCCTCGTAAATCCTAAGATTTACGAGGGGTGATTTAAATTGAGTTGTATTTATTACATATTTCTCCTATACTGCCCTCCCACTTCAAACAAAGCCGAAGTAATCTGACCCAAAGAACAAACTTTAGTAGCATCCATCAACTTCTCAAAAATATTTTTGTTGCTGATAGCAGCTTCCTGAATGATATTCAATTGTTCTTTCACTTTATCGGCATTGGCTTTATGAAGAGTATCCAGCATTCTGATTTGGTATTGTTTTTCCTCCTCAGTCGCGCGGATAACCTCAGCAGGAATAACCGTTGGCGAACCTTTTGAACTCAAGAAAGTATTTACCCCGATGATCGGGAATTCTCCTGTGTGTTTCAAAGTTTCGTAGTACAATGATTCTTCCTGTATTTTAGAACGTTGGTACATCGTTTCCATAGCACCAAGCACTCCGCCTCTTTCGGTAATTCTGTCGAATTCTGCCAATACCGCTTCTTCAACCAAATCAGTCAGTTCTTCGATGATGAACGATCCCTGGATTGGGTTTTCGTTTTTAGCCAGACCTAATTCTTTATTGATAATCAACTGAATCGCCATAGCACGACGAACTGATTCTTCAGTTGGAGTCGTAATAGCCTCATCATAAGCATTTGTATGCAATGAGTTACAGTTATCATAAATCGCATACAATGCCTGAAGCGTCGTACGGATATCATTAAAGTCAATTTCCTGAGCGTGCAGTGAACGACCTGAAGTCTGAATGTGGTATTTCAACATTTGTGCTCTTTCGTTGGCTCCGTATTTGTTTTTCAAGGCTTTTGCCCAAACTTTACGCGCCACACGGCCAATCACAGCATATTCAGGATCGATACCGTTCGAGAAGAAGAACGACAAGTTAGGTCCGAAATCGTTAATATCCATTCCACGGCTCAAATAGTATTCTACGTAAGTGAAACCATTTGCCAATGTAAATGCCAATTGAGTAATAGGATTTGCTCCCGCCTCAGCAATATGGTATCCTGAAATAGAAACCGAATAGAAGTTTCTCACATTCTGTTCGATGAAATACTCCTGAACGTCACCCATTAAACGCAAAGCAAACTCAGTCGAGAAAATACAAGTGTTTTGCGCTTGATCTTCTTTCAAAATATCAGCCTGAACCGTTCCACGAACACGTGCAAGGGTTTTTACCTTAATATCGTTGTAAACCTCAGCAGGCAACACCTGATCACCGGTCACACCCAAAAGCATCAATCCCAAACCGTCGTTTCCTGCAGGCAATTCGCCTTGGTATTTCGGTCTTTCAAGCCCTGAATCTTCGTAGATCGCTTTGATTTTAGCTTCAACTTCTGCTTCCAAATGGTGGGCTTTGATGTAAAACTCACATTGTTGGTCAATGGCAGCATTCATAAAGAATCCTAACAACATAGGCGCAGGCCCGTTGATAGTCATACTCACAGAGGTCATCGCGTGAACCAAATCAAATCCTGAGTATAATTTTTTAGCATCGTCAAGACAGCAGATGGAAACCCCGGCATTACCGATTTTTCCGTAAATATCAGGACGAACGTGCGGATCGTTTCCGTACAAAGTCACACTATCGAAAGCTGTAGACAGACGCTTAGCAGGCATTCCTGCGCTCACGTAGTGGAAACGTTTGTTTGTTCTTTCAGGCCCGCCTTCTCCAGCAAACATACGAGACGGATCCTCTCCTTCTCTCTTGAATGGATATAAGCCTGAAGTAAATGGGAATTCACCAGGTACATTTTCCTGCAGGCACCATCTCAAAATATCACCCCAAGCTTCGTATTTAGGCAAAGCCACTTTTGGGATTTGAGAGTGTGAAAGCGACTCAGTATGCGTAGCAATTTTGATTTCTCTGTCCCTTACTTTAAAAGAGTAAACCGGCTGTTTGTATTTGTTTACTTTTTCGTCCCAAGTCAAAATGATTTCCCAGTTATAAGAATCCAAATCCATTTTTACCTTATCAAACTGATTTAGCAAAAGATTGATGAAAATTCTATTTTCAGGTCCCTCATCGAACCCTTTCAGGGTTTCAAACCCTGAAAGGGTTGCGTCGATTCCCGCTTTAGTGATTACAGGAACTTTTCCTGAAACAGATTCCAAAGTTTTGAAGATACCGTATAACTTTTGAGCCACTTTTTGCTGAGACAAAGCAACAGCATCGTATTTTCTGTTGTTTTCTGAAATCTCAGACAAATATCTTGTTCTGTTTGCAGGAATAACGAAAATCTTCTCGCTCATCTCACGAGTGATTTGGAAAGTCGAAGCCAAATCAGAATTCGTTTTCTCATGAACTTTGTCCATGATCGCTTTGTAAAGCGTGTTCATTCCCGGATCATTGAACTGAGAAGCAATGGTTCCGAAAACTGGAAGTGTATCCAAATCGGCGTCCCAAAGGTTGTTGTTGCGTTGGTATTGTTTTTTAACGTCACGCAAAGCGTCAAGTGCACCTCTTTTGTCAAATTTGTTGATGGCAACCAAATCGGCAAAATCCAACATATCGATTTTTTCCAACTGAGTCGCTGCACCAAACTCTGGCGTCATCACGTAAAGCGACACATCTGAGTGATCCATAATTTCAGTATCAGACTGTCCGATTCCTGAAGTTTCAAGGATAATGATGTCATATTTTGCAGCTTTTAAAACCTGAATGGCATCGGCTACATATTTTGAAAGAGCTAAATTCGACTGACGTGTAGCCAACGAACGCATATAAACTCGAGGATTATTGATAGCATTCATACGGATTCTGTCTCCCAATAAAGCTCCACCAGTTTTTCTCTTTGAAGGATCCACAGAAATCAATCCGATAGTTTTTTCTGGGAAATCGATTAAGAAACGACGTACCAGCTCATCAACCAAAGAAGATTTACCTGCTCCACCAGTTCCTGTGATTCCAAGAACCGGAGTTTTACAGTCTTTATTTTTTTCTCTGATGAGATCCAAAGTTTCTTTAGCAACTTCAGGAAAATTCTCTGCAGAAGAAATCACTCGGGCAATCGCCGTAATCGATTTTTCATCCAAATGATTAACCTCTCCGTTTAATTTATCTCCAACAGCAAAATCGGCTCTTTTCACCAAATCATTAATCATTCCCTGCAATCCCATCGCGCGACCGTCGTCCGGAGAATAGATTTTTTCGATTCCGTAAGCGTGCAATTCTTCAATTTCGCTTGGCAGAATCACACCACCTCCTCCACCAAAAATCTTGATATGTCCTGCTCCTTTTTCATGAAGCAAGTCGTACATATACTTGAAATATTCATTGTGACCACCTTGGTAAGAGGTCATTGCAATTGCGTTGGCATCTTCCTGAATGGCAGTATTTACCACTTCTTCAACACTTCTGTCATGACCTAAGTGGATTACCTCAACCCCTGTGGATTGGATAATTCGACGCATAATATTAATAGCTGCATCATGTCCGTCAAAAAGAGACGCAGCCGTAACGATTCTTACTTTATTTATAGGAGTATAAGGTTGTACTTGTTCCATTTTCTTGTATTCTGTTTTTTAAAAGAGCCGCAATTTAGGTAAATATTAAAAAATACTAAAGATAAATGTCGTTTTTAAAATATTTCTTTGTCGTTACTTTTTAACAATATGATTTGTTGTATTTTTTTAGTTTAATGCGATACCGATTTAAGCCCAATGATTGAACCTATAAGTGTCATCAGGAAGAATATTCTCCAAAAGTTAGTTGGTTCTTTGAATATGAAAATTCCGACTAAAATTGTTCCGACTGCTCCAACTCCTAATTCTTTTGATTAAAAAATCAATTCGACAGTTGTTCCTTCGTTGATTGTGGAATTTATTTTTAAAACCGCATTTGTGGTTTTGGCGCGTTCTTCTATGTTTTTTAGGCCGATTCCGGTTTTAAATTTTGTGATATCAAATCCGATTCCGTTGTCTTGGACTATTACTGCCAATAAATCGTTTATTTCATTTATCGTAACTGTACAATTTTTAGCTTGTGCGTATTTATTTACATTTTGGAATAATTCCTGTAGGATTCTATAAATGTTTATTTTAATAATAGATGAATATTTATCCCAGTCGATTTTTTCAGAATTTTTTATTGTAAAATCTGTAGCAGAAGAGCTATTGTTGAAATCAATGAGTGCATTTAGCAGAAAGTTGAAATCGGCTTTGTTTACCAATGAATCATTGTTCAAATCGTGGGATAAATTTCGGATTTCCGTTTCCACTTTTTGGAGTTCTTTTACAAAAGACAAGCGTTTTTGTTTGCTTTCCTCATCGTCCATTTTATTCAAGATTCCTAAATTCAACCGGATGCCGTAAATTTGATTCATAATGCCATCGTGCAGTTCTTTGGATATTCTTGATTTAACCTGATTACCGGCATTTGAAACCTCATCCTGAAAATCGGTTAAAAGATTAAATAGTTCTGCATCGGCGTTATTTTTCTGTTCGAGCAAGGAAATCTCCTTCCTTTTGGTTATTCTGTAGTAAATGGAAGAAACAATTAAAAAGACAATTACAATAAATGCTATAGCTAAAAGCAATATCAGATTCCGATTATTGAGTACTTTATTCTGATCTTCTATTTTTTCGGTTTCGTATTCGATACGAGTGGTAATAAAATCTATTACAGACTTTCAGATATCCAAAGATTACTAAATAATAACTATAATTCTAAGTAACAATGGAACAGATAGCAAACAACAAACTGATGGTTAGTGTTTTTCAAGAGTTCAAACACAACTTAGGAGAAAGAAATCTTTTAGAAGTATTACAAGAAATAAAATCCGATAAATACCAAAGTGAAATTAATTCTATCCGATATGCTTTGCATAAAGGAGATGAAAAAACAGCCGAAGAAATTAAAAGTAATTTATTAGGTTTTACAACTTCTGGAACATTTGGAGAAAGCAGAACCAAAGCAAATATAGTAACCTATTCACAAGTAGTATGTTTAGATTTTGATGATATACCATTAACCGAAATAAACAATCTTGTAACGCTTGTAAATGGCTGTAGATACACGTTTGCATCATTTATAAGTCCAAGTAACGAAGGTTTAAAAGTATTCATTAAAGTCAATTCAAATGCAGAGCAACACACAACAGTTTACAATCAAATCGCAAATTTTTATAAAGAGTTATCAGGTTATAATTTTGATGCAAAATGTAAAGACATTACCCGATTGTGTTTTGTTTCTTGTGATACAGATTTATTTTTAAATGAAAATGCAATAATTTTTGAAGTAAAGGAAGAAATTAAACCATTGAAATCAGAACCAATAAGAGAAGTCAAACACGACCTTACAACAGATGAATTATTAGATAAGTGCTTAAAGTTTACGGAGCAAAAAGAACAGTATTATAATGGTAACAGAAACAACTTTATTTTCCTATTCTCTTGCAATGCTAATAAGTTTGGTATTTATGAAGATGATACATTGAACTATTGTATTAATAATTTTGATTTAGAAGAAAGAGAAATAAAAGCAACGGTAAACAGTACATATAAAAACCAAAGTGCAGACTTTGCAAAGTTTGCAAAGTTTGCAAACATGCAAAATTCGAAAACAGATAGTATTATAAATACAGACAATAATTTTGATGATTATGAAGATTGTCTAAAAGGAACGCCTATAATTCCGCAATCGGTTTACGATAACCTACCACCTATTTTGTTTGAAAGCTGTCAAGTGTTTACACAAGAAAGAGAAAGAGATACATTCCTTACAGGAGCATTAGCAATTTTATCTGGTTGCTTACCTAATGTTTCAGGTTTATATAGCGGTAGCGTTATTTATCCAAGCTTATTTTCTTTCATTTTAGCTCCAGCAGCTTCGGGCAAAGGTGCGTTAAAATTTGCAAAAGCATTAGCCGACAAATACCACGATAAAACTTTAGCGGTTTCCATTGAGGATAAAAAGCGATATGATGAAAATTTAGCGGCTTATAAAATGCTAAAATCAAAAGGTAAACTAGAACAAGGACAAGAAATGCCACAATTGACCACACGCAATCATTTGCAAATCAAACTAATTATAAAAATTTAAAAATTGCTATTATGGATACCGTTAATAATAAGTCTATTTTAAATTCGCCTATTACAAAAAGTATTAGTAATTTTGCAAACTCAAAAAAATACAGTAATTTAGCAAATGAAATTACTGACAATATTGATAATACAATCGCTTCTTTTGATGCTATTTTTGATAATATTCCATCAGAATTTGGATTAAGTAAGCAAGGAAAAGTTAAGATTAAAGAAATTTTATCAAATCAAACAAGAAATGAAGATGTTTCACGTTTGTATTTAAATTATTCGAAATGAAATCATTTTACAGCATAATTCGTTTTGTTAATAATCCTCTTAGTAAGGAGAATTTAGCTATTGGGTTAATTATGATTTCAAACGATAAAATTTTTTATAAATTCTCTAATGAAAAAATTCAATTAGTAAATAAAATCAATCCTTTAAACTTTAAGCTTTTAGATTACACTATTAATAAAGTAACTAATTTTATAAAAAGCGAATTAGAAAACGATATTTCTTTATTTTCAGATGATAATAAAATAAATTTTGAATATTTAAAAAGACTTTCGGTTTATAACAATGGTTTTCTCCAATTTGATAATCCATCAGTAATAAATATAGATTTTGATGAAGTTAAGTTTAATGATTTCTTTCATAAATATATTGATTTAGTAATTCAACCTGTTGAGAAAAAAGCGATTGATAATAGTTTTTCAAAAGTAGTTAAGAAAGTTTTTAGAGAACCTTTGAGAGATATTATTAATATTGATTATAAAGTTAAAAAGTCTGAAATTCCTAATCTATTTTTTGATTATAAGCTTGATGGTATTGGTTATAATGGTATAATTTATTCTGTTAAATCAATTGATTTAAACTCAGAAAGACCAATCGACCAAATAAGAAAAGACATTTCAGAATTAGAAAGCTTAAATCCAAGAATTGATTTATTCGGTAAGGATAAAGGATTTGATCCTGATAAAAATAAACACTATTTAGTTATTGATAAATACAATGGTAAGAAAACTAGCTATCATGAATTATATGACATTTTAAGTGGTCAGAAAATTGAAGATTGTAAATATCATTTAATTAATTCCGATGATTTGAAAGATGTTACTAGCGATATTAAAAAAGTAAATGCACACAAATTCACTGATTTAATAACTAGCACTAATTAATAAAAATATAACGAAAAGAGTTAACATAAAAGTTGGCTCTTTTTTTTATTACCTCATTCACCTGCACAAAAATCGCTCCTAGTCCAAGTATTCCTAGCATCAATTATTTGTTTGCTTCATTTCGTTAATATTTAAAAAGAAACCAATAATAAAAAAATAGGAACGCTATCGCTGAAGTATTTTCACCCACCCAACCCAACGCTCTGCCAACGCTCTAGTGGTTTTCTCCCAACGCTCTAAGCACTTGTTTTTTCCCCAGCTGTGCAAAGCATTTTTTGCCTGTTTTATTTTCCCAACCCCATCGCACATAAAACAGGCAAAAAAAGCACTGCACTTTCCCAACGCTCGAAAAACAAGAGCTTCCCAACGCTAAAAACCACTCCCAAGCTATTTTACATAATGAAGGCAACATTATAGTTCAAAAAAAAGCGTTAATATTTTGAGGGTACTGAAAAACCTCGCATAATTTAAAAACCGAGATTTTTTTAGACAAGA
>CAZWAF010000036.1:0-945 GCA_964631795.1 uncultured Flavobacterium sp.
TTTGAAACGTTTGGCCGATGCCAATCCGGATATTTTCTCAGTAGTATTCTGTAGAACTAAACGCGATACTCAGGCTATTGCCGAAAAATTGATTGAAGACGGATACAGCGCTGCTGCTTTGCACGGAGATTTATCTCAGGCACAACGTGACGGTGTAATGAAATCTTTCCGTGGTCGTCAAATCCAAATGCTTGTTGCTACTGATGTTGCAGCTCGTGGAATTGACGTTGACAATATTACTCACGTAGTAAATTATCAACTTCCTGACGAAATCGAAACTTACAACCACCGTTCTGGCCGTACAGGTCGTGCCGGTAAATTAGGTACTTCTATCGTTATTGTAACTAAGAGTGAATTGCGTAAGATTTCTTCTATCGAAAGAATCATCAAACAAAAATTCGAAGAGAAAACTATTCCATCCGGAATTGAAATCTGCGAAATTCAATTATTGCACTTAGCAAACAAAATCAAAGATACCGAAGTAGATCACGAAATTGACAACTATCTTCCGGCTATCAACGATGTTTTGGAAGGATTGACAAAAGAGGAGTTGATTAAGAAAATGGTATCTGTTGAATTCAACCGTTTCATCAACTACTACAAGAAAAACAGAGATCTTTCTGCTCAATCTACAGGAGGTGAGCGTCGTGAACGCAGCGAAGGTGCTGGTGGAAACAACGGAGGAGCTACAAGATATTTCGTAAATATCGGTTCTAGAGACAATTTCGACTGGATGACTTTGAAAGATTATTTGAAAGAAACTCTTGATTTAGGTCGTGACGACGTATTTAAAGTTGACGTAAAAGAAGGCTTCTCTTTCTTTAATACAGACGCAGAACATACTGATAAAGTAATGGATATTTTAAACAATGTTCAATTGGAAGGAAGACGCATCAACGTAGAAATTTCTAAAAACGACGGTGGCGGAAGACGTGACCACAACGG
>CAZWAF010000036.1:955-3683 GCA_964631795.1 uncultured Flavobacterium sp.
AATTCTGGTGGTTTTGGCGGAAGAAGCGGAGGTTCCAGAAGAGACGGAGGTTCTGCTCCTAGAAGAGAAGGCGGATTCAGAAGTGACCGTGGTTCTGCTCCAAGAGAAGGTGGTTTTGGCGGAAGAAGCGAATCAAGAAGTTCGGCTCCTAGAAGAGAAGCCGGTTCTGCTGAAAGAGCACCAAGACGTTCTGCCAGCTTTGGAGATTCTCCAAGACCAAGAAGACCAAGAAGAGACTAATCTCTTTTCTAAAATATCAGAATAATTAGCTGAAAACTACAAAATATTTACAAGTATTTTATTACTTTTATCGTGATAAAATACCAATATGAAATATTTTGTAGTTTTCTTTTTTTTACTTTCCAACACTTTTCTCTATTCACAAGAAAAGGACAATTCCCGGGTTATATCAGGAACCATAGTAGATGACAATACCTCAAAACCTCTGAGCAATGTCAACATCATCAATATCAACACAGTAAAGGGAACTACCACCAACTCAAAAGGCTACTTTGAGATGAGTGCCAACGTAAATGATACCCTTCATATTTCTATTATAGGATATAAAATTCTTAAATTAAGAGTCACCAACGACTGGGTTAAAAACAAAACCACCGAAATTCAACTAACGGAAAAAGCTTATGCTTTGGACGAAGTTGTAATTCGTCCTTATATTCTTACCGGATATTTAGAAATAGATGCCAAACTGGTTCCTTCACGTGAAAATTACCGTTACGGAATTTCAGGTTTAAATCAAGGTTATGAAGTAGGTGAATATTCTCCGGGTGCTTTTGGAAAAATGATGGAATCTCTCTCCAATCCGGCAGATTTACTTTATAATGTCTTTGGAAAAAAACCAAAAGAACTTAAAAGACTCAAAGAAATGAAGAAAGACGATACTGTTCGTAATCTCCTGGCTTCTAAATTTGACCGAGAGACAATTTCAGCACTTTTAGGTGTTACCAAAAAAGAAATTGCCGAAATACTGGAACATTGCAACTATTCTCAATCTTTTATAGAAACTGCCAATGACCTTCAAATTCTTGATGCCATCAGTGGCTGCTATGAAGAATACAAAGTTCTAAAAAGAAAGTAGTTCAATTATTCAATATACCAATTAAACAATGTAATAATTGAGAAATTGATACATTTTCAAATTAACACATTCTCACATTTTCACAAATGAATACCACTTCAGTCAAAACCAATTATCCGGCACTTTATACCTTAATAAGCGTTTTCTTTTTTTGGGGATTTATAGCTGCCGGCAACGGTGTTTTTATCCCTTTTTGCAAAGGCTATTTCAATCTTGACCAATTTCAATCCCAACTTATCGACTTCGCTTTTTACGGAGCATATTATCTTGGAGCTTTGGGATTATATATTTTCAGTTCTCTTTCAGGAAAAGATACTATAGGAAGTTGGGGATATAAAAAAAGTATTTCTTTCGGATTGCTATTTTCGCTCATCGGAGCAATCTTAATGATTCTTGCTGTAAATTTCAGCGGATTTGCCGCTATTCTTTTTGCGCTTTTTATAGTTGCTTTAGGCTTCTCATTACAACAAACCGCAGCAAATCCTTTTGCCATGAGTTTAGGTGATCCAAAAACAGGCGGAACCCGTATTAATCTTGGTGGAGCAGTAAACAGTTTCGGAACCATGATAGCACCTATAATCGTTACTTTTGCTTTGTTTGGCGTTGCTACGGTAAATGATGACGAAATAAAAAATTTAGGACTTGACACAGTAAGTTATCTATATGCCACTGTTGGCGGCTTATTTCTTATTTGCGCTTTAATTATCGGATTATCTAAAAATGTTCCTGCCGGAATCAACAATGAAAAAGTAGAAAAGAGCAACAAAGCTTTGATTACTTTAGCCATAATTACCTTACTTTTAATGGGATGCTTCGCTCCTATTTTTGCCAGTTACACTACTATCTCTACTAATATTTCTACTGAAGAATTACAAAACTTAGAACATTACAGAATGTTTTGGCTGGTAGGAGCATTATTAGTAATGATTACCGGCTTATTATTCGCTAATTTCAAAGCAACTAAAAACAGCGAAGGCTGGGGAGCCATGCAGTATCCACAATTGGTTTTAGGAATGTTAGCAATATTCACTTATGTTGGTGTTGAAGTAGCCATCGGAAGTAATTTAGGAGGCTTGTTGCAAACAGAAGAATTTGGAAGCCTTCAGGCCTCCGACATTGGTCCTTATGTTTCTATGTATTGGGGAAGTTTGATGATAGGCCGTTGGACCGGAGCCATTAGTGTTTTTAATTTCGGTAATAAATTAAAGAAAATCCTTATGATTATGATGCCGATTTTAGCTTTCGGAATTATTTTAGGAGTTAATTATATTACAGGGAAAAACATTCAACCTTTATATTACTATATTATTTGTGTATTTATCCAGATTTTTGCGTATAAATTTTCTAAAGACAAACCTACACGTACACTAATGATTTACTCTTTTTTAGGAATAGTATCGATGCTGATAGGCTTGTTTACTGATGGAACAGTCGCAATTTATGCTTTTTTGGCTGGCGGTTTATGGTGTTCAATTATGTGGCCTGCCATTTTTAGCTTAGCCATCATAGGATTAGGAAAACACACCACACAAGGTTCTGCTTTTTTGATTATGATGATTTTGGGAGGTGGAATCATCCCTCCAATTCAGGGTAAATTATCGGATATTATCGGAATTCATCAGTCATATTTAG
>CAZWAF010000036.1:3693-31567 GCA_964631795.1 uncultured Flavobacterium sp.
ATATTTAGTAACTGTAGTTTGTTTTGCTTACTTAGCTTTGTTTGCTTTTATTACAAAAGGAATTCTGAAAAAACAAAATATCGATGTAGATGCCATCGAAGCGGATGGATCTCATTAATTCTGAAATCAAATTATTTAGAATCCATAATTAACAAAATATTTTATCAGATATAAAAGACATAAAAACCATCCAATTCAAAACGAATTAGATGGTTTTAGTCAAATTAATTATGATTTTCTTTCTCATTCGCACAACTAAACTTCTTTCTGTTTGTATATCTCCTGAAATATTCAAAATTTATCAATCTAATTCGATTAACATAATGTATTTATTTTCAATTATTTATTATCTTTAACTATAACAACAAAACAAAAATTAACAAAAATTTTAAATTATTTTATTTTACTTTAATTTAAAATGTTAAATTAGCCCAAAATTAACCCTTATCAAATAATGTTATGAAAAAAGGATTACTAACAGTTTTCGCAGCCGTTTGTTCGATAACAGCTGTAGTGGCTCAAGATCAAAAAACACCTGAAGGATTTAATCGATGGTCTATAGACCTTAACGGTGGTTTGAGCAAACCCACAGATCCATTTACTAAAGGATATGCCACTGAGTACAATTTTAACCACGCTGATGTAGGTGTAAGGTACATGCTAAACAACAAATTTGGATTAAAAGCAGATTTTGGTTATGATGTACTAAAGCCGAGTTCTGGAAGTTCAGATTTTAACACTAAGTATTCAAGAATCGATTTACAAGGTGTCATCAACCTTGGAAGAGTTTTAGATTTTGAAACATGGACTAGATGTTTAAATCTTCAAGCTCATTCTGGTCTTGGTTACTCTTGGATGACTGGAGATACTTTTAATGGCCAAGACAAAATGGCGAATTTAATCTTAGGATTAACCGGTCAAATAAAACTATCTGAAAGATTTGCATTAAACGCTGATGCTTCAATAATCAAAAATGCGAGACAATCGTTAACCTTCAATGGAGCTACTGCCCCTACAAACACAGGTTTCGACGGAACTATGTACAACGCTACAATAGGTCTTTCTATTTATTTAGGTTCTCAAAAACATCATGCTGATTGGCACTATGACCAACAAAACAATGAAATGCAGCAAAAAATTAACTCTCTTGAAAACAGAGTTAGTGAAATAGAAAAAAACCTAAACGATACCGACAGAGATGGAGTGGCTGACTATGCAGACACAGAACCAAATACAGCTACCGGTCTTACTGTTGATACCAAAGGACGTGCAGTGGACAGAAACAATAATGGTGTTCCTGATGAAATAGAACCATACATGGATAAAACCTACGCAAGAAAAGATAGCGCAGCTCCTGTAGCTGGAGGTAACCAAATGAATGATTTAATCAACAGCGAATATATCAATGTATATTTTGATGTTAATTCAACAGAACCAACAGAAGGTTCAGTTAACAACCTTAATTACATTGTTAAATATTTGAAATCAAATCCTTCTGCAAAAGCAGAACTTAATGGATTTGCAGATGAAATTGGAGGTCCTGAATACAACAAAACACTTTCTACTAAGAGAGCTGAGAGCGTAAAAGATATTCTTGTTAAATCAGGAATTAGCGCTGATCGTTTAACTGTTGTAGGTAAAGGTGTAGACAATTCAGTAGATGCTTCTTCTAAAAATGCCAGAAAAATGGTTAGAAGAGTTTCTTTTAAAATAACTAATTAAAAGAAATACCTGATTTGAAAGAACTTACAAATTTCATCTGAATAATATTCTTTCAACAATAGCGTTTAATTAAATAAAAAAGCTTTCTGAAATTAATTTCAGAAAGCTTTTTTCATATTATAATATCCTCATTAGAATGTATTTAATAAAGAAATGCGAAGAAACCACACACGAGCGAAGTAAATTCTAATCAGTGTAAAAAATCAGTTTAATCCGTAACCGAGTCTGAAAGACAAACGGCAAAGCAAAATCTGTGACCTATATTACTAATCCAGGTTTAAGATTCAAATCGTTATAAAATAACAAACCCACAACTTTTTTCATTGTTGTGGGTTTGCTATTTTCATCTAAATAGATCTAAAAATATCTTTAAAATTTATTTACCGTTTGTCTTATAGCAACTAACTTTTTCATCAAATCTTCAAAGTAATCCAAATGCAACATATTGGCTCCGTCACTTTTTGCATTAGCAGGATCAAAATGCGTTTCTATAAAAATACCGTCCACTCCCACCGCAATTCCGGCTTTGGCTACAGTTTCAATCATATCTGGTCTTCCACCGGTTACACCTATCATTTGATTTGGTTGTTGTAAAGAATGCGTTACATCCAGAACTGTTGTCGCAAATTGCTGCATAGTAGGAATTCCTCTGTAATCAACAATCATATCCTGATAACCAAACATAGTTCCTCTGTCGGTACACATTACCTTTTGATTGTTGCAATCCAATACTTTCTGAACAGCGTGTTTCATACTTTCCGGACTCATAAATTGTCCTTTCTTAAGATTCACCACTTTTCCTGTATTGGCAGCAGCCACAACTAAATCTGTTTGACGCACTAAAAAAGCCGGAATCTGAAGAATATCAACATATTCGGCAGCCAAAACTGCATCTTCGTTTGTATGAATATCTGTAACTGTTGGAACATCAAAAGTTTCAGATACTTTTCTCAATATTTTCAGTGCTTTCTCGTCTCCAATCCCGGTAAAACTATCAATTCGGGAACGATTTGCCTTTTTAAAAGAACCTTTAAAAACGTATGGAATCTGTAATTTATCAGTAATCTCAACTATTCTTTCGGCAATTCTCATTGCCATTTCTTCTCCTTCTATAGCGCAGGGACCTGCTAAAAGAAAAAAATTATCACTTTTTAAATGTTTTATTTTCGGAATATCTTGTAAGTTCATAATATTATTTTTCGTGCAGTAAAGATAGAGTAAAGTCTAAAAGTAGCAAAGCGACAAAGTCGAAAATAACTTTTCTACTTTGTCGCTTTGCTATTCAGTAACTCTGTAACAATTTTTAAATTTTCTTAAGCGTCAACCCAACAGGAACCATCAAAACTCCCTTTTCATACATATTCAAATAAAGTTTCACTGGCTCTTTTTGTCCGTTCCATTTCAGTTCATAAACATCCAGAAAACCGGCTCCCATCTCACTTCTCTTAGTCGGAAAAGGACAACATTGTTCCAATCTCTTATAAGTTATCTGTTCACCATTTGGTCCCAACAAAGCATTTAAAAAACGTTGTTGATTGATTGAATCATTTTTAGTATGTCGATAATAAATATTTACCGGCATATTTTTATCATAACCGTATTTAGGGTCTTTACTAATGTTGGTAATCACAAAAGTATTATCTTTTGACAAAACCAACTCAGGAGCATTCTCATCAACATTTTTCAGAGTAGATTTGGTACTGATACATGCAGTTGTGGCCAAAGCAACAGTTATTGCAAATAAAATAATTCTTGGTTTCATTTTATATCTGTTTTCGTTTTGAATTCAATTATTAAAACAGTCTTCTGAATCTTCAAAAGAACCGTTGTAAATATAGTTTTTTATGTTAAAACTTGAATTATCCCGGATCAATATTTTATTCAGATTTCAGTATTCAAAAAAAATTCCCGAATAATTCGGGAATTAAATTTAAATAATTTCGGCACTCAAACCGGCATCTAAAAGCGAACTGCATTGCGGAATCAATTCGTCTAAAGATCCCGTTTTCACAGTACATTTTCCTTTATAATGAACAATAAGCGAACATTGTTCGGCCTGTTCCGGCGTATGATTACAAACCCGAATTAAAGTATCTATCACATGGTCAAAAGTATTCACATCATCATTATGCATCACAATTTCATTACTTACCGAAACCGCTTCTTTTTCTAAAATTTGCTCTAATGTTTTTTCTATGGTACTCATTATTTTTGAAAATATAATTTAAAACTAAAATATAATTATTTGATATACCCTAATTTACATATTTTAAAGACACCCAATTGTTCTTTTGAAACTTTTTAACATAGGTCAATCCTTTCTCGGTACAACAAGTATCAATAACAGGAATATCTTCTTCATAAAAACCGCTTAGCAGTAAAATTCCATCTTTGTTCAAGGCATTTACATAAGCCTGCATATCATTCAAAAGAATATTTCTGTTGATATTAGCAATAATCAAATCATATTTTTTGCCTTCCAACAAAGCTGCATCACCTTCATAAACTGTAATATGTTTGCAGTTATTTCTTTCTGCATTTTCTATTGAATTCAAATAACACCAATTGTCAATATCAATAGCATCAATAGGCTGCGCTCCTTTCATTTCGGCCAAAATTGCCAAAATTGCCGTACCGCATCCCATATCCAAAGTCTTTAAATTAGTCACATCTGTTTCCAAAATATGCTGAATCATCATGTGAGTGGTTTCGTGATGTCCGGTTCCAAAACTCATTTTTGGCTCAATCACAATCTCATATTCTGCATTAGTTTTAGGATGAAAAGGGGCACGAACGTGACATTTTCCATCAACATCAATTGCCTGAAAATTTTTCTCCCATTCTTCATTCCAGTTTACCTGCTCAATTTCTTCAACTGTATAAGAAATATTGAATTCTTCCGAAGAAAGAACAAAAATATCTTCCAAAATATCTTCTGTCCAAAATTGTTTCTGAACATAAGCCGAAACCCCGCTTTCTGTTTCAATGAAACTTTCAAATGGTTTTTCGCCCAATTCGGCTACTAAAATTTCCGATCCTAACTCTTTTGGTTCAACTTTGAAATGATATCCTAAATAGGTAACTGACATAATTATGTATTTTTTCTGGCTGCAAATATAAGGATAGGAGTTTAATCGACTGATTTTAAATTTTGATTTTACTGTTAAATAAAATAAAAAACCGCTTCAAAATTGAGTTTGAAACGGTTTTATCTTAAAATTCAATCAGTTTTACATTCCCTGATCCAAAATAGATTTCTTTTTTTCCAAAGGACTAACTTCCTTTTTCACAATCACTTCTCCTTTAATTTTCAGAGCAACTTTTCCTTCAGGATAATTCACTGCATTCGATTCTACCGTAATTGTTTTCCTGATTACTCCAGGATTCATATTATATTTCACATCGATTTTACCGGTTTTTCCTGGCAAAATAGGTTCTTTAGGACGAGACGGAACCGTACAACCGCAAGTAGAACGAACATCCGAAATTATCAATGGTGCATCTCCTGTATTCGTAAATTCAAAAGTACGAAGACCACTGTCTGCATCTTTCGAAATCGTACCATAATCAATGGTATTATCCTTGTCCTTGAACTCAATTTTTGCTCCTGATTGAGCAAATCCAGAAACCCCCATTATTAAAAGGGCGAATAATGTTATTTTTTTCATGTGATTAACTTATTTAACAAGCGTAAATTTAATTTTTTTGATTAAATCAACAATTATTAATATCAATATTTTTTAAACTACAGTAATTATTTACTTTTGTGCAAATATCAAAAATCGAGCCCTACTCTATTTCTGATACTTAGATGTTCGTTTTTCATTTTTTGACAAAAAAAGAAAACAAACATTATTTTAATGACTAAAACATCATACTATTATGAGCCAACAAAATATGACAATTCCGGCACAATTTGACGCCAAAACCATTGAAGATAAGTGGTATGACTACTGGATGAAAAACAACTATTTTCACTCAGAGCCAGACCACAGAACACCTTATACCATTGTAATTCCACCACCAAACGTAACTGGAGTTTTGCACATGGGCCACATGCTGAACAATACTATTCAAGATGTTTTGATTCGTCGTGCACGTTTAAAAGGTTTCAATGCTTGCTGGGTTCCGGGAACGGATCACGCTTCCATTGCCACTGAGGCTAAGGTTGTTGCTAAATTGAAAGCGGAAGGAATCAATAAAAATGATCTGTCTCGCGAGGAATTCCTGAAACACGCTTGGGAATGGACTGACAAATATGGTGGAGTCATTTTGGATCAGTTGAAAAAACTAGGAGCTTCTTGTGATTGGGATAGAACCAAATTCACAATGGATCCTGATATGTCGGCTTCTGTAATCCGTTCGTTTGTGGATTTGTATAACAAAGGTTTGATTTACCGCGGTTACCGAATGGTAAACTGGGATCCGGAAGCAAAAACGACTTTGTCTGACGAAGAAGTTATTTATGAAGAGCAACAAGGAAAATTGTATTTCCTTAAATATAAAATCGAGGGAAGCGAAGACTTCCTGACCGTTGCAACGACACGTCCTGAAACTATTTTTGGGGACACTGCCATCTGCATCAACCCGAATGACGAGCGTTTTGCTCATTTGAAAGGCAAAAAGGCAATTGTGCCTATTTGTGGCAGAGTTGTTCCAATTATCGAGGATGAATACGTGGATGTTGAATTCGGAACCGGATGTTTAAAAGTGACTCCGGCTCACGACATGAACGATAAGACTTTAGGAGAAAAACACAATCTTGAAATCATTGATATTTTCAATGAAGATGCGACTTTGAATTCTTTCGGTTTACATTACCAAGGAAAAGACCGTTTCGTAGTTCGAAAAGAAATCGAAAAAGAACTTGAAACTGTCGGTGCTTTAGCAAAAACAGAAACTCACATGAATAAAGTGGGAACTTCTGAAAGAACTAAAGCTGTTATCGAACCTCGTTTGTCTGACCAATGGTTTCTGAAAATGGAAGATTTGGTAAAGCCAGCTATCAAATCGGTTTTGGAAGACGGCGAAATCAAATTACATCCTTCTCGTTTTAATAATACATACGCACACTGGCTGAATAACATCCGCGACTGGAATATCTCTCGTCAGTTATGGTGGGGACAACAAATTCCGGCTTATTTCTATGGAGACGGAAAAGAAGATTTCGTTGTTGCAGAGTCAATCGAGGAAGCTTTGATTTTAGCGCAAAAAGCGACTAACAATTCACAACTAACAATTCACAATTTAAAACAGGATGCTGATGCCTTAGACACTTGGTTCTCATCTTGGTTATGGCCAATGTCGGTTTTTGGTGGAATCATGGATCCTGAAAACAAGGATTTCAACTATTACTATCCAACAAATGACTTGGTGACAGGTCCGGACATCTTGTTCTTCTGGGTTGCCAGAATGATCATTGCAGGTTATGAATATACTGGTAAAAAGCCTTTTACGAATGTGTATTTAACCGGTTTGGTTCGTGACAAGCAAAGGCGCAAAATGTCTAAATCTCTTGGAAACTCTCCTGAACCACTTGAATTAATTGAAAAATTCGGTGCCGATGGTGTTCGTGTAGGATTGCTTTTGAGTGCTTCTGCCGGAAACGACATCATGTTTGACGAAGAATTGTGCAACCAAGGAAAAGCTTTCTCCAATAAAATTTGGAATGCCTTCAAACTGATCAAAGGTTGGGAAGTTTCGGATGTTATCGCCCAGCCGGAATCTTCAAAAGTGGCTATCGAATGGTATGAGGCCAAATTGCAACAAACTCTTTTGGAAATTGAAGACAATTTCGAGAAATACAGAATTTCTGATGCTTTGATGGGAATCTACAAATTGGTTTGGGACGATTTCTGTTCTTGGTTCCTTGAAATGATTAAACCGAGTTACCAACAGCCAATCGACAGCGTAACTTTCGCGAAAGCGATAGAAATGTTGGAAAACAACCTGAAATTGTTGCATCCGTTCATGCCTTTCCTTACAGAAGAAATCTGGCATTTAATTGCAGAAAGAACGCCGGAAGAAGCTTTGATCGTTTCAACCTGGCCGAAAATGAAACCGTTTAATGCCGGTTTAATTTCTGATTTTGAAAACACAATCGAAGTGATTTCAGGAATCAGAACCATCAGAAAAGACAAGAATATTCCGTTTAAAGACACTATCGAATTGAAAGTGGTGAACAACGATAAGGCTTCAACTCATTTTGATTCGGTTGTAACCAAATTAGGAAACATCACTTCATTGGAATATGTTTCTGATAAAGTAAATGGTGCTTTGTCTTTCCGTGTAAAATCGAATGAATATTTCATTCCTATTACCGGAAACATTGATATTGAGGCTGAGAAAGAAAAACTTACCGAGGAATTAAACTACATCAAAGGTTTCCTGAAATCGGTACAGGTGAAATTATCCAACGAAAAGTTTGTAGCCAATGCAAAACCTGAAATTATCGCAAACGAACGCAAAAAAGAAGCCGACGCTTTGGCAAAAATTGCCACCATCGAGCAGAGTTTAGCGAGTTTGTAAGAAACCATCGCTTTTTATAAAGAAAAACGGCTGTCTGAGATTTCAGACAGCCGTTTTTAATTTAAATTCAGAATAAATTATTTTGCAGGATTTTCATCAAAGTTTATCATCCAGTTAATCCCAAATTTATCGGTAAACATTCCGAAATAAGCTCCCCAAAAGGTTTTATCCATTGGCATTCCAACCGTTCCACCTGCCGAAAGTCCGTTGAAAAGTTTGTCTGCTTCCTGAGTACTTTCTGCATTTATTGAAAGTGTAATATTATTTCCTTGGTCAAAAGTCTGACAAAATTCACCAACAGCATCACTTCCCATTAAAATAGTTTCTTTGCTGATAGGCAATGACATGTGCATGATTTTTTTTGAATCTTCTTCCGAGATTGGCGGAGTTCCTTCGCTCGATGGCATATCTCCAAATCTTCCCACGTAGGGAAACTCACCTCCAAAAACCGATTTATAAAAGGTAAATGCTTCTTCGCAATTTCCGTTAAATGTCAAATAAGGATTGATTGTTGCCATCTTTCTATTTATTTTAAATTAATATTTCAAAAATTAAACAGTATTTACATAATCCTGCAAATACTTGAATCGTGTGGTTAATTTACCGTTTTCGGTAATTTTTGCTTTCTCCAGAATTCCGTCTTTATCCCCATCAAAAAACGCAGGAAGCACTTTCTCCATAAAAACCTCTCCAAAACCTTCACTCGCTTCCTTAGGTATTTCGTTAGGCAAATTATCAACTGCCATTACCACAATAGCTCCGGGATGAAAAACATCTACTTCCTTGTCTTCAAAAGGCAAATACCCGTAAAGCGGCTCCGCAATGGAAGAAGCTCTTTTGGTACACGAAATAGGTCCGTCAATATCGCAGGAAATATCGGCCACCACTTTTATTTTGCAGTCTTTACTGTTAAGCATTTCTCTTGTTAAAATTACAGGAGCACCGCTGGCATAAAAATGACCGGTCATATAAATATCGGCCACTTTTGAGAATCTTTCAAAATCTGACGTATATTCTGAAGGATTTTGATAAAAATCTGCTTTACTCGATTCTTTCCCGTCAATTCTTTTATTGTAATCCAAAGTATCTAACTGAACATAAACCGGTGAAGAATAGTTTTTTGTCAGGAAGTTTTCAACCGAAACTTTTTTGATTTTCATTCCGTCCAAGATTTCCATTGCTCCGTTGGCTACTTTTCCGTGTCCGGTAAGAACAATCTTGAGAGGAGGCAAAACCTGTCTTTTTAATCTGGTAATGAGTTCGTCTTTTCCCGAAAGTGTAATTGCTTTTGGCAAATTGAACATTTCGAATTTAATTCCAAAAGCGCGGATTCCGTTATAAGCACCCACTATTCCTGCATATCTCCCAAAACCTATGATGCGTTTTCCACTTTCATCAACCAAAGTTTCGTAATCATACAAATCAATTTTCTTTTCTAAAATTGATTGCAACATTTGGCGATTATGTGGTTGTTTTTTGATGGTATGCGAAAAGAAAAAATACTTCTTATTTGGAATCAGATATTCTGAAGGCACTTCTTTAATTCCAAACAAAACATCACAATCAGTCATATCGGTTCCAACTTCAAAACCAAGATCACGATATTGTTGATCTGTAAAAACACGAATATCAGAACTTTCAATTTTAATTTCTATATCAGGATACTGTTGCTTTAATTTAATTAAAGCTGTTGGACTAAAAATTGCACGAGTATCCGGTGATTTTTTTCTTTCTTTTATAATTCCAAATTTCATTGAATTGCAGTGAGTTTAAAACTATTTTTTGTAGTTACAGTTTAATCATTATTTTTTTGATTCATAAGAGAACCTAAAAAACATTTCTAAAAACCGCATACTAAATTAGTTATATTTTTATTAACAATACAGGCTTATTAACTTTCTACAAAAGTAGATTTAATATTTATTTCTTTGGCTATATTTGTCGATATAGTTAGTAAAAATGAAATTAAACCAACTCCATTTTTTTTCCAAAACACTTCTGGTTTCTATGATCGTGGCTTCCTGTAATTTGAAAGG
This sequence comes from uncultured Flavobacterium sp., assembly GCA_964631795.1. Classification (GTDB taxonomy): domain Bacteria; phylum Bacteroidota; class Bacteroidia; order Flavobacteriales; family Flavobacteriaceae; genus Flavobacterium. Next base: position 13,980 of record CAZWAF010000036.1, read on the forward strand.
GAATTCAAATTCTGATAGGGAAAACCGGGAAAAAGACACACTGGTTCATCTTGAACCTTCAAAAATTCACTACAACAGACTTTCTGATTCTTATATAAATGAGAAAAAATCGGCTATAAATCGTTATTTTACCAAATATTGGGAAGGACCAAATAAAAACATCAGTTTTTTGGTTGCCAAAGACGGTCAAATCATTTACGAAAAATACCAAGGTTTTGCCGACAAAAAGAAAGGAACAACGATTAATTACAATACACCTCTTCATATTGCTTCGGTAAGCAAGGTTCTTACGGCAACAGCTATTTTAGAACTGGTCGATGCCGGAAAAATAAGTCTTGACCAAAAAGCAAATACCATTTTAAAAACATTTCCTTATCCCGAAGTTACTGTCAGACATCTTTTGAGTCATCGAAGCGGAATGCGTAATTATGCTTATTTTACCGAAGACAAAGGAGTTTGGGATCGAAAAAAAACAATTTCTAATGATGATGTTCTGAGACTTTTGGGAGAAAAAAAAATCCAACTTGAATCAAGAACCAATTCTCGTTTTGCTTATTGCAATACCAATTATGCCATTTTAGCTCTGATTATCGAGAAAACAACAGGTATGAAATATCCGGTTGCTATGAAAAAGATGATTTTTGATCCTTTAAAAATGACTGACACCTATGTTTTTGAAATAGAAAAACATAGAAAAACAGCTGTACCTTCATACAAAGCCAGCAATATGGAACTGGCAATTGATTATTTAGATGCCGTTTATGGAGACAAAAATATTTATTCTACTCCACGGGATTTACTAAAATTTGACTTAGCCCGAAATTCGCCTTCCTTTCTAAGTAAAAAACTCAGAGATCAGATTTATGTTGGTTACAGCAATGAGAAAAAAGGAACCAGAAATTACGGTTTAGGAATCAGAATGCTCGACTGGGAAAGCGGTCAACATTTTTATTTTCACAATGGCTGGTGGCACGGAAGTACCTCATCATACATTACGCTCAAAAAAGAAAACGCAACTATCATTGCATTATCAAACAAATACACAACACTAACCTACAAATTCAAAGATTTGTCGCCTCTTTTTGGTGATTATCCTTTCAAAAAAGATTCCAACGAAAATGAGGAATAATTTTTGTAAGTCAAAGAAATGTTGATTTAAACAAATTTTGGATTACATTTGCATTCAAAATTAAAATTACCGGGGTCGACTGGTTTTGACAGCAAGTCGAATTGAAAAGTAAGCACGCCGAGAACTGGGATAATTCTCGTAAATAAAAGGTCTCAAACTTTTTACACGGCGAAGGAAACTACGCTCTTGCTGCATAATCTGAATTATAGTAAGATTAGCCTCGTCCTACAAGGTAGGAAAGCAGGATTTACCTCGAAAGCCTTGGTTTATGGCGGTCGGTTAAGGTGAATCGTAAAGATAAACCTAGATTATCATTTGCTTTGGATGGTTTTCGAAATTTAAGAAGCTAAGTGTCTTGTGGGCTGTTTCTGGCCAAGCGAGACAACGAAAATTTAATCAGAGAATAAGCGTGTAGAAAGCTCTTTGGTTGCTTGTTTGGACGGGAGTTCGACTCTCCCCGACTCCACAAAATCAATTTTATTTTAATTCAAAAGCCTGTAAATCGTATGATTTACAGGCTTTTTTGGTTCTTATTGGTTCCAAATAATTCATCTAATCGCATTTTTCAGGTGTCCAATCAGGTGACCCGGTCATTTTTCCAAGCTAAAATGGTCACCTAATTGTCTGCCAACCCTTGCTAACACAAGGTGTTCAGCTAATGTACATCTTGATGCAGAATGCAGAAAAATGTAAATTATTAATTAAAATGGTTACCAAAGATGAATGCAACAATCTCCACACTCTTCTACCTGAAGAACGCAAAAACAAACAAAAAAGGTTTAACTCCCATTTATTTACGTATTACAGTCAATGGCAGACGTTTTGAAATCGCGACAAATAGATTTGTAGAAAAATCAAAGTGGTCGGTCGCAACGAAGAAAATGAAGGGTAATTCCGAAGAAGCCCGTTCAATTAATGAATACCTCCAATTATTAAATGCCAATGTCTTTGAAGCTCAAAAAGCATTAATTCTTGAAAACAAAGAAATCACATTTGAAACGCTTCGGAATAGGATTATGGGAATCGATGAACACAACTACTCTATCATTGAAGTCTTTGTTCAACATAATGAAAAAATGAAGTCGCTGATTGGAACAGATTATTCCGACTCGACGCATAAGCGATTTGAAACCACTCTAGATCATGTGAAAACATTTCTTAAGTTCAAATACAATCTTTCCAATATGCAGATAAACAAAATCGACTACCCCTTTATCTCGGGTTTTGACTTCTATCTCCGGACTGAGAAAAAATGCAATAACAACACTACCGTAAAATATGTGAAAAACCTGGGGAAAATAATCAAACTATGTTTGGCTAACGGCTGGATTAACAAAGATCCTTTTGCAAACTACAAGCCAAAAATCAAAGAAGTTGAAAGGGAGATTTTAACTGAGACCGAGATTGAATCATTAGTAAACAAAGAATTTGTATCCGAACGTCTGGAACTGGTTCGTGACATTTTTGTATTCAGTTGCTTTACGGGTTTGGCATATATCGACGTAAAACAGCTTTCAAAGGATAACATAGGTTTGGGAATCGACGGCGACAAATGGATTTTCAAAAACCGTCAAAAAACAGATACCTCTTCAAAAATCCCACTTTTACCTATGGCTAAGAATATCATTGACAAATATGCAGATCACCCAGTTTGCAAAAACGAAAATCGATTACTACCTATTTTAAGTAACCAAAAGATGAATGCGTACCTGAAAGAAATTTCAGATGTATGTGGAATCAACAAAGAACTGACATTCCATATTGCACGACACACCTTTGCCACTACTGTGACACTTTCTAATGGTGTACCTCTCGAAACCGTTAGTAAGATGTTAGGACATACAAATCTCAGAACAACTCAACATTATGCAAAGATTCTTGACAAAAAAATCAGTGAGGACATGAAGGTTTTAAGAGAAAAATTCTCAATTCCGACCGCTCAATCCAAGCGAAAAACTCAATAATTCCGAAATAATTGTGCAGAATTGGCAAATCTTATTTGCAGTCTGTTTTTTACTTTTTAGATAATATAAATGACGATAATTTTGCTCCCTTTTTTAGTTAAAACAAAGCAAAATAATCTAAATTTTATGGAAACAATTGTCAGTACTAAACTATTTGAACTTGAAAAAAAACTGATTCAGATTGGCGAAAAATCTCAGAATCCGGCTGACCTATGCAATCATTCAATTGAAGAGATAATTAAATATCTGGTTATGCTCAGAGAATATGTTTTGCAGGAACCTTTTCGAAATCAGGAAGAAGAAATTTACTTCTTCAAAGAAGTCAAACCGCTATTCACTTCCAAACTGATTTTCTTCAAAAAAGTAAAAAAATTGGAAACCCGAAAACCAGTCGGTCCCAAACAGGTTCTGATGGAATACTACGAACAAAAACTTCATAATTTGTATTCATATTTCAGTGATAACATTGAAATTTACGATTATTACAGATTGGGCAACAAATATCACGATGACAAAATGTTTGTCCGAAATAATTATAATGTTTGCCCCAACATTGATTCGGTTTATTACGAAATGGACCATCGATTTTCTACGAGCCATGATTTTATCATTGCCACAATTTTGGCAAATGAAAAGCTTCAGACCTATGTGGAAAATCAGATCCGAATTCTCAACGGCGTACAACCGGTGGAAATTTCTGGATTCTCATTCAGGAAAAAACTGAAATGGTCACTCAGTCAAAGAGCTGGTGTAGAGATCATTTACGCTTTTCATGCCGTTGGTGCTTTCAACAATGGCAATATCGACATCAAGGACATAGCCGAATATTTTCAGGACGTTTTTGATATGGAGATTAAAGAGTTCTATAAAATATACAATGAAATCAAAGGACGAAAAGGTTCTGTAACAAAACTACTTGATCTGATGAAGGAAGAATTAATGAACAAAATAATGAGTGAAGACGGCTGTAAAGTCTGATACCTGACTCCGGTACAAATCAGGTGTTTTAAAATTACAATTCACTAAAAAATAAATGCTTATATTTTTCTTAAAACACACCTGTCTTAAAACCCCATAAATTAAATAATCAGACCGACCACTTTTAATCCCTGCATTCAACGGCAGGGATTTTCTTTTCCTGTAAACTTCATTAAAACAATCTATTCAGAACAATTTGAATAAAAATCGTACCCGACTCCGGTTCATCTTCTGCAACAAAACAATCCAATACCGCCAATTTTGCCTCATAACAATTTAAAACAAGCAAAATGGCAGTAGAAATTATTACCAAAGACGACCTCAACCTATTCCGTTTACAATTATTGTCCGATTTAGGCGAAATGCTGAACCTGAAACAAAGCCAACAAAAACAGTGGCTCAAATCAGCAGAAGTACGAAAGCTCTTAAAAATGTCTCCCGGAACATTACAAAACCTGCGAATCAATGGAACGCTCCGATACACCAAAATAGGCGGAACTATGTATTACAGTTACGAAGACATCGAAAAAATGCTGAATCCTTAAAAATCTCACATTTCACTTCTCACATTTCACATTTCACAACAAATGAATTACATCAAACATCTAACAGGATTTTTTGACAAGGTCGTCCACGACCATTCGCTGAATCCAACGCATATCAGTCTTTACATTTCCCTCTTTCAATTTTGGAACCTCAACCGCTTTCAGAATCCCATCAGCATTACACGCGATGAGGTAATGAGAATCAGTAAAATTTGTTCCAAAGCAACTTATCATAAGTGCATGAGAGAAATGCACGACAAAGGCTATTTGAAATACGAACCCTCATACAATCCCTTCCGCGGAAGTATGGTTCATCTTGTAAATTTTGCCGAAGATCTCAAGCCCATTTCGAAGAAAGAAAGGGCTATGCTAAAAAACAAACAGGTTTCTGAACAAGCATTGAACAGGAAGCGAACAAGTAGTGAGACAGCTTCTGAACAAGTAGTGAACAAGCAGCGAACAAGTATTGGGACAGGCACTGAACAAGCGCTGGTATCTTCTATAAACAGTATAAACAATACAAACATTATAAACAGTACAAACAATTCAAACGTTATAAACTTGTTTGGGCAAGCGCAAAAAAATGAAAATGAAATTCAAAAAATTAATTCTAAAAAATCAGTTACAAATACCACGTCTGAAACCCAAAAATTTAATCCCGAGCGTGTCATCCCGAGCGTGTCATCCCGAGCGGAGTCGAGGGACGAGGGACGCAAAAAAAAAGTTGTAAAACCCGAAGAAAAGATTCCGCCCGATTGGGCGGAAGTCAGCACCTTTTTCCGTGAAAAGAATTTCCCCGACACCGAAGCACAAAAATTCTTCAACCATTTTCAAAGTAACGGTTGGCTCGTGGGTGGGAAATCAAAAATGAAAAATTGGAAAGCAGCCGCCAGAAACTGGATGCTCAATTCAACAAAGTACGCCAACAACGCTAAACCTGTAACCAACAACCAGCTAAAACCGGCTCATCTGCACACTCTAACTCAAAAAAATTATGACGAACCTTTGTAAATCCGTAGCCGACACCTACCAAGTCATAGACAATCTCAAAAATTACAGTTTCAGCAAATGCCTTAATTACCTCGAATATCAGGGCAAAATCGCTTACGGCCAATCGTTTCATATCTGCGAAATCGATTATGAAACCATCTACAAACTGTTGATTTATGTTATTCGAGACAAAAAAGAGGCGAATAAGCTTAATCTAGACCTCAGGAAGGGTATTTTACTATCTGGAACAATTGGGTGCGGTAAAACCTCGTTAATGCATTTATTGAAGGCTTTTACATACCCGTTCTACGATTACAAAATTATAACTTGTCGTGACGTTGCTTTCTCCTTTGCCAAAAACGGCTACGAATCAATGACCGTCTATAACCAAATTCAAAACAAAAGCAACCGATTGACCAGCTATTGTTTTGACGATCTTGGTGCCGAACAGCAAATAAAACACTATGGTAACGACTGCAATGTCATGGCCGAAATCCTAATCAGCCGTTATGAACATTTTGTCATAAACAATTCCATAACCCATATCACTACCAATCTGTCGGCTTCCGAAATTGAATCTTTCTATGGTAATCGCGTCCGTTCCCGTATGAGAGAAATGTTCAATTTGATTGCATTTGATAAGCATACCAAAGACAAGCGGTAAATTGAACATTCATGAAAACCAAAAAAACAATAAAAAACAGTGAATAGATGTTCAACCTCATCGCTTTCGATAAAAACATAAAAGACAAGAGATAAAAATCTGATTTGTTTGTATTAGGAATTTAGTTTTAGAATAGATTTTTATCACAAATTCAGCAAAATTTTGTGACAAAAAACATATTAAGTAGCTCAAGGATGTGGGCAATGTTCAATTTGATTGCATTCGATAAAACACCAAGGAAAAACGTTGATTCTAAGTTCTTTTAATACTTGTAAAAGAACATATTTCCAATTATCAGAAACTATACTTTACTCATTTGAAAAATTTTGTATAATTATAAATTACTTTTGCAGAAAATAGGTAATAAAAAATTTATTTTTAACGCCAATAAAAAAACTGGAATGACCCCCATAAAAAATAAAAAAGTTGAAGGAATAATAGCAGAAATTATTGACCAATACGCCTATGCTGATAAGTCAGATAGACCTTGGATAATAGGTTTCAGCGGTGGTAAAGACTCAACTGTTTTGTTGACACTTGTTTGGATTGCGCTTCAAAGAATCAGACAAGATTTACCCTACCCTTTCCAATTAAAAAGAAAGGTATATGTAGTTTGTAATGATACTATGGTAGAAAACCCCATTATCGCAAATTACGTTGAAGATGTCCTTGCAAAAATTAACGAAGCGGCAAGAGACCAAGACTTACCAATATTCGTTCAAAAAACAACTCCAAAGCTAGAAGAAACTTTTTGGATTAATGTCATTGGAAAAGGATATCCGGTTCCAAACAGTGCTTTCAGATGGTGTACCGATAAACTAAAAATACGACCTACTTCTAATTTTTTGGTTGAACAAGTAGACCAAATGGGAGAAGCCATTGTTTTGCTAGGAACAAGATATGATGAAAGTGCTACACGCGAAAGATCTATTCGACGACACGAAGTGACAGGCAAGAGATTGTCCAAACATCAAACATCTATTAACACTTATACTTATGCACCAATCAAAGAAATGATTGTTGATGAAATTTGGTATATCATTAATACAGTGAAATCTCCTTGGGGGTTTGATAATTCTATTCTTTTCAAAATATATGCGGATGCTAGTGCGGATGATTATGAATGTCCTACAGTCGTTGTAAACAAGGAACATAATTCATGCGGACAAAGTCGTTTCGGTTGTTGGACCTGTACTGTAGTGAAAAATGACAAATCAATGTCATCATTAGTGAATAATGGTCAAAACTGGATGGAACCTTTACTGGCATTTAGAAACAGATTAGTTGAAGGTAGAAACATTTCTGAAAACCGTTCTGATACAAGAAGAAATGGTCAGGAAGCAATTAGAGAAGATGGAACTTTTAATGGTAATTATACTTCGGAATACAGATATCAAATTTTAAAAGATTTATTACAGGTTCAAAAGGAAGTTCAAAAAGAGAGACCACACATTACATTAATTAATAATCAAGAGTTGATTGCTATTCAAGTAACTTGGAATAGAGATGGATATTTTGACCATACTGTAGGTGACTTATATAAGGAAATTTACAACAAAGAGATTAGTACCAACAACATCAAATCGCTTGATGATACAGAGCGTAGAATCTTGAGGGAGGTTTGTGAAGAAGAGCCAAGTTATTATCATTTAATTGATAATTTAATTGCTTTACAGGAAACCAAAACATTGATGATTACTAAATATGGTCTTCATAACGATGTGGAGAAAAGAATTGAAAATTTTGTAAATGAGAAAATGCTTTCCGTTGCTTAATTAAAACTATTTTAAACTTTGATGAATTTACCTTTTTCAGATAATTTACCAACCAATAAGTTAGCATCCTCATTTGCTAATACTTCTGCAACGTACAAGTTTTATTGGTTAATTGCAATTATTGAATTGGTTGAAAATGGTCAAACAAATATCAAAAAAAGAGATGCTTTTTCAAGAATGATTAGTAATTCTTGGTACACGGTTAATTATTTTCACGTTTCTTTTGGGAAGCAAGATTTAATTCAAAATGCTGTCGAAGATATTTTAAAATTTGAAAATTTAGCAATCGATATCAAGAAAGATAATCTGATTTCAATTTTAGAAAATTCTAAAAAAACCGAAACTAAAAAATCACTTGAACATTTTAATTTAAATGTACCACATTGGTTTTTATCGCCTTGGTTTCCAAAACTGAAAGAAGAAAACAATTCCAATTATAAAAAACGTATTTATTCATATTCTCAAAAATTTGAAAATAATTGTCTTTATGGTTTACACAATGAATTCATTGAAATAAATCCAGTTTGGATAAATTATTTAAAATCGAATGCTAAAATCCTCAAAGATTTCTGTTATTGGAATTTATCCTTATTTCTACAAACAAGAAATCCAAATGTTCCAGATATTCCAAATAAACTAATTAAACCACCAGTTAGAAATGGTTTGACAAAACAGACAAATGAATATTGGAAAATTGTTTTTAAAGAATTGGGTTTTATAGAATGTATTTTTTCAGGAACTAAATTATTTTTTGATGAAAAGAATTTCGCTATTGACCATTTTATTCCACACGCATTTGTTTCTCACGATTTAATTTGGAATTTAATTCCAATTGAAAAAATTACCAATTCAAAGAAAAGCGATAATCTTCCGCTTTTTAATGAACATTTTGACAAATTCTATGATTTGCAAAAAGTAGCATTTGAAATTAACAAACATCATAATTCAAAAAGTAAATATATGGATGAATATCTTTCTATTTTTCCAAATATTGATAGTTTTGAAAAAGAAAAATTTTCAAATACAATCCAGCCATTAATAACAATTGCTAGTAATAACGGTTTTTTGTATATGAAAAATGAATAATCAAAATTCAAATAGTCATTTGACTGCAATTGAAAGAACTTCACTTTCATATCCAGCTAGAATTGTTTTAAATCAAAAGAAAATTATTGGTAAAGTACTTGATTTTGGTTGCGGAATTGGAAAAGATGTTGAATTATTAAAACACAAAGGATTTGATATTATTGGATATGATCCATTTTATTTTCCAGAATTTCCAACAGAAAAATTTGATACAATTCTGTGTTTTTATGTTCTAAATGTTTTACTTCCCGAAGAACAAGCAGAAGTTTTAATGAACGTTTCAAATCTTTTAAAACCAAACGGAAAAGCATATTTTGCTGTTCGCAGAGATATTCAATACGAAGGATTTAGAATTCATAAAGTTCATAAGAAAGAAACGTATCAATGTTTGATAAAATTAGCTTATTTATCCGTTTTTAAGAACGAAAACTGTGAGATATATGAATATGAACATTACACAACTTTAAATAAAGGAAACATTGATTTAAGCCCCTTTCTAATTGGGGAAGAAACTAGAGAATTAATTGTTGAAACTGCAACTGTATTTTCTTTCTATGACAAATTTCCAGTTTCAAAAGGTCATTCTTTGATTGTTCCAAAGAGGTTGGTTTCAAATTATTTTGATTTGACTTTAAAAGAGCAAACTGCTTGTTGGATTGTTGCCAATAAAGTAAAAACCATTCTTCAAGAAAAATACAATCCTGATGGTTTTAATATTGGAATAAACATAAATGAAGATGCAGGTCAAACTATTTGGCATTGTCACATTCACATTATTCCAAGATATAAAGGCGATGTTGAAAAGCCAAGAGGCGGAATTCGTGGTGTTATTCCAAGTAAAAAAGAGTATTGAAAAATAAATAATGTTTCCTTACATACTGTTGAGTTTCGTAATAATTATATCATTATTAAGTATCATCTAAATTCGGAATTTGAGATGTTATTATTTCAACCGTATGACCCTAATAATACCCTCAGTCAAACTCAAACCGAGCCATACTACTTCCGTCAGAATAAAAAATATCTTGAACTACAGTTGCATTAGCTTCAGTTCCATCCCAATTATTAGGAAATGTTTTCAAATCAACCAATTCTTTTATTCTCAATACTTCCTCTTGATTTATTATATCAATTTCGGGCATCCCTAAAATTCGTGCACTTTCATTTATTTCGTTTTGAATAATGAGAATCTTATTTAAAAAACACAATCTACTTTCAAGCGTTAGCGGTCCCATTCTTTGTTGATTTTTAGAAAATTTACCATCTTTATTCCTCATTCCTCCAGACTTTCTTAACCTATTTATAGGTTTTCTCATTTCCTTATAAATCACTTTCAATTTCCTTAACGGAGCCAAATATTTCCATTTATCCATTTTTAGAATTGTTTCCAATGCCTTATCTTTATCCACCAACGGACATCCAATACATCCAGTTCTTGCGTTAATTTCTTCTGCTTCATCACCTCCATAAGCATCGGCTAAAAGCATTGTATTCCAGCCACCGAATTTTTCCATTGGAGCAAATATTTTAAGCCAATCCCAAACATTACAAACTCTCCAGTGCAGAATTGGAGCAAGAGTAGAACACAGATCACTTTGCAATCCTTTTTGATACCAGCCCTGACCACATTCACCACCATCCTTTGAGCAACTTGTATTTATCCTCTGGTCACGAACCGCGCTTTCCCCCAATCTAACGCCTGTAAGCATCAGTATTTTTTCATCACTTTCTTTAATAAATTCAGCTAAAGCAACTTCCATAGGCCTCACTTTTATTTGCCTAGTACACCAGCGAAATGTATTAGAAGGAGGAGGCACACCTCTCCCTAAAATGTAAACTAAAAATCTTTGATCAATCGGAGCAGTAACAATATCAACTCTGACACCTCTATCTTCTAATTGCTTTTTTATAATTTGAGCCGAAAGCCAAAGAGGAATAAGCTCCATTCTTGTATCGGCTGCAAAAATTGTAAAAGTTTCTGGTTTTGGAATTTGACCTGTATTAATTAATTGAGTTATCAATGTAACAAGCGTAGTACTATCCTTTCCCCAACTCCAAGCAGCTACCCAATGTTTATGCCTGGAACCGTATTCTTTTAAACTTGTAATAGTAAGTTCAATACTATCAGCCACACTTATCGGTTCTATTCCAAATAAATTGATTTGAGCTTTCATTTCTTTTTATTTACAAAAATCAGAGTTCTTAGACGATTGTACAATAGACGACTGTCTACTACACAAGTGTTTTAGTAAATTAAAAAAGTTTATCAAGTAGTTTTTATATGTATTTACTGTAATAACATATAGTTGAAATTTTTATACCATGAAGAAAATTTATAGATTCTGATAAATTTATTTTCCGACTCTGAATCTTTCAAACTTTACAACTTTGAGTTCTAAAAAATTCCAAATATTTTGATTATTATTGCCCATCCAATTACAGATCAGTATAGAAAGATGAGAAAAATAAAAATATTCATTAGCAGTGTACAGGCCGAAATGGCAAATGAACGCTGGGCGTTACACGAATATTTATTATCAGATCCTCTGTTGGGTAAATTTTTCGAACCTTTCTTGTTTGAACTGTTACCGGCTACCGACCAAAATGCCGCAAATGTCTATCTGAAAGAAGTGGAACTTTCTGATATTTATTTGGGGATTTTAGGCAACGAATATGGTTTTGAGGATGCTGAAGGAATTTCTCCCACTGAAAGGGAATTTGACCACGCTACTTTACACCACAAAACCCGCCTTGTTTTTCTGACAGCCAACAATGCTTCTGACAGACACACAAAACAAAATACTTTTATCAATAAAGTCCAATCCGGTTTAGTACGAAAACGCTTTAGTTCTGTCGAGGAATTAAAAGCTTCTGTTTATGCTGCTTTGATAAAATATTTAGAAGAAAAGGAAATTATTCGAACAGGTCCTTTCGATGCTTCTTTACATCCAAAAGCTACTTTTCAGGATATCGATACCGAAAAAGTGACAGCTTTTGTACGTTTAGCAAAATCAAAAAGAGGTTTTCCTTTACCGGAAACGGCTTCTGCTGAGGTGGTTCTAACACACTTAAACCTCTGTCAGGAAAACAGGCTGACCAATGCTGCTCTGCTTTTGTTCGGAAAAGACCCGCAACGCTTTTTTATCAATGCAGAAGTCCGCTGTGCTTATTTCCACGGTAACATCGTCGAAAAACCAATCCCTTCTTACAAAGTATTTCAGGGAGATGTCTTTCAGTTAGTAAATCAGGCGGAAGACTTCATTTTGTCCAAATTAGATTATTCGATAGGTACCCGTTCTCAAAATATGGACATACCCGGACAATATGAAATTCCAAAGGAAGCTATTGCTGAAGCTTTAGTAAATGCTATTGCGCATCGTGATTATACTTCGAATGGAAGTGTTCAGGTGATGATGTTCAGAGATCGTTTGGAAATATGGAATCCTGGTTTATTACCTATGGGTTGGACTACGGAAAAACTAAAAACCCTGCATAGTTCAATTCCTTTCAATCCGCTGTTGGCTCACCCCATGTACTTGGCAGGTTACATCGAACGCTTGGGTACAGGGACTGCCGATATTATCCGACTCAGTAAAGATGCCGGACTGCAAGAACCGCTATTTCTTCAGGAAGAAGATTTCAAAACCATACTCTACAGAAAAGTTCCTGAGGAATCAATCGAACAGTTCGGAGATAAGTTCGGAGATAAGTTCGGAGATAAGTTCGGAGATAAGTTGGAAGAAACTTCAATCAAAATAATAAAATCTATTAAAAACGACAGTTCAATAAGTATTGCACAACTAGCAACCCAACTGCAGTTAAGTACAAGAGCAGTCGAAAAACAATTAGCTAAACTAAAGCAAAAAGGAATCCTATTACGTCATGGTACTAAAGGCGGCTATTGGGAAATCAGTAATACAAGTAAAGAGTAGACAAGTTTTTTTCTTTAGAGAGTAATTCCCCAATGACTAATTCTACGAAGTCGCTCGACTCAGGAGCATTATAATGAAAGATTAAAAGTCAATTCTACATTCTTGATCCGAAAAATCAGTTTTTTTGAATTGTGTCCGAACTGCGGACATTATTAAATTTTCGAAGCTTGGTAATTGCCATCTACGACAAAAAAAAAACTATACGGTAAATAAGAATTCCTTATTGCACCACCTTCCACTAACTAAAAAATTAGAGACTGGATATCACAAATAGTGCCCAATGTAGAATGAAGGCTATATTAACACCTTATCATGTTCATAAATATCGCGTGTTCATGTAACATGAACAAATAGAAAAAGTGAACACATATTGCATATTGCGATATGCGATATAAAAAGTACAGAAACATCCTGTTACAATAGTAAGATTTACATAATCTGAAGATAACGGCGATAATCGCCGTTAGAATGGATTTTGCTAAATTAGAACATAATAGTGGCTAACTCTCCGAAGTCTCCCGACTTCGGATTTTTTTTTAAATAAAACTCTAATTATTAAATCTATATGAATACAAAAGATGAGAGTATGAAAATTTCAAGGCAGGAATTATACGATTTGGTTTGGTCAAAACCGATGACAACTTTAGCTAAAGACTACAGTATCTCAGATAATGGCCTGCGAAAAATATGTAAGAAACTTAATATTCCATTACCCGAAGCAGGCCATTGGCAAAAAATACAACATGGCAAAAAAGTAAAAATAATACCGCTGCCAAAAGACTTTAAGGGAGAAGAAACCATTATACTAAATAAGAGAAAAGAAGGTGCTGTCAATGAAAACAATGTAATTTCAGAATACCATAAACTTCTTAAAAAAGTTACTGCAGATACTTCACTTTCCTTTCATGTACCAGACAGACTTTCAAATCCGGATAAGTTAATCATTGAGGCTAAAAATAAATTAAACTCCCGGAAGAACGAAAAATTTGGAATCTACAGAGGAGTCATAAGAACATCTTCAGGAATAATAAGTATAAGCGTTGCTCCCGAAAATATTAATCGGGCACTACGGATTATGGACAAAATAATAAAATTATTGAGATTCAGAGGTCATAATGTTATCGTCAAAGAAAACACCACCTATGCTGTTGTTAAGGGAGAAGAAATTAAAATCCGGTTTAGGGAAAAATTAAAAAAGGTTATAACAAAACACGAAAAATATTCTTGGAATAATGTCGAATATATTGCATCAGGCATATTGTCATTTAAAATTGATCAATATCCCGAAAAGGAATTCAATGACAGTGACAACCAAATGCTCGAAGAACAATTACCCAAAATACTGACCAAATTAGAATTAGTCTCTGAAAAGCTAAAAAAGGATAGAGAAGAAAGAGAAAATAGGCATCGAGAATATCAAAAAATGAGGGAAGCAGAAGAACAGATTAAAAAAAGAAAAACAACCGAAATTGAAAAGTTCAAAAAATTGCTGGATGATTCAGAAAGATGGAAAAAAGCTATTGATATTAGAAACTACATCAAACAAATTGAAAACAACGCAATTAAAGAAAATAACCCTTCAGAAGAACTTTCTAATTGGATCAAATGGGCAACCGACAAGGCTGATTGGTATGATCCGTTAACCGATAATAAAGATGATATTTTAGACAATTAAAATCTCCTTACTCGAAAAAAACTAATAATCAGATATATTATTTTTGTCGACAATTCCAACAAAAGTGAATATGAATAATGATAGTCCGGATGACTTTATAGACAAATTGAAACCCTTGATTGAGCAAATTCAACAGTTGCAAGAACAAGTATATAATGCCTACAAACCACAAGTAGATCATCTTATTAAAACGCAAACAAAAGACGAAAATGCTATAGAGCGAGTGTTAGATCATTTGCTGGATAATTGTGGCAACGATAAAGTATTATTGCTTTACAAAAAACTATGCCGTTATTATTGGGACATCAACCCCAGATCAACTGCCTTTTACATTCAATCCTACAGAGAAATGTGGGATGATGAAACAGAGATAGAATAAACATAATACACTAACAACCTCGAAATATTCAGAAGACCAATTCTTTAAATTTAAAATAAAAGTATGAAAATCCAATATTGTTCCGACTTACACTTAGAATTTTTAGATAACAGAAGATGGATTATGGACAATCCAATCGTACCAAAAGGAGATATTTTAATTTTGGCCGGTGACATTGTACTTTTTAAAGAAATACACCAACATCAGAAGTTTTTTGATTATGTCTCCGAACATTTTGAACATACTTTTTGGATACCTGGTAATCACGAATATTATAATTCTGATATCTCCAAAAGAAGAGGTTCTTTTGAGGAACTCATTAGGGACAATGTTACTTTGCTAAACAATACAGTAAAAACTATAAATGGGGTAAGGTTGGTATTTTCAACCTTATGGTCTCAAATTTCACTTGACAAACAATTTATTATTCAACAAAGCCTTTCCGATTTCCGGGTGATTCGAAATAATGAAAAAAGACTGACCGTTGATGATTATAATCTAATTCATTTGGAAAGCAGATCATTTTTGGAAGAAACTTTAAAAACCAAAACAAATACGCCAACTGTTGTAGTTACACATCATCCTCCTACTTTTATCAATTATCCTGAGAAATATGCTAATAGTTCCATAAATGAAGCTTTCGGAACAGAATTGTTCAATTTTATAGAAGAAAGCGAAGTCGACTACTGGATTTACGGTCACCATCATTGTAATGTTTCCGATTTCAATGTTGGTAAAACTAAATTGGTTACCAATCAATTGGGATATATAAAATACCGTGAGAATGAAAATTTTAGAAATGATGCCGTATTTTCAATATAAAAATTAAGAGGAGCATTCATAATTAGAGAAAGTTGTATCAACCTAAATATCCTCGATATTCATACAGTAATGAAGTTTTTAAAACAATCCTTTAAAAAAAAATACCGGACAAGTAACTGGACAACTAGAATTCGGGCTGGGAGATAAAATTGGTAGCCACTTCCATTTAACCCCACCGATCGGATATGCGAAACGATCGCCCGGTCCCGAAAATTCGGAATTTCGTGCCCGTAAAACAGAGATGCAAAGAAAATTTAAAGACTCCTCAATCTATTACAGAAGTTAATATTTTGTATCTATATGCACCACATAATACTAATTTCATTAATTTTGCATAGTGAACAAACCTGTAAACATAGCGACAATCTTCCCCAAATACCTTTTTTGGGATATGGATCTTAATACACTAAGTCTTTCAAAAGACAAGGATATTATAATCCCAAGAGCTTTGTTTGCCACTACTCAGGAAACATTTGCCACAGACATTGCCCGATTGGAGCAGTTTTATTCCAAAGCACTAATCCTCAAGTACCTCAAAACTACAAAAGAACGTATTAGCAACGAAGTTTGTGCAATGGTAGCAATGAGATACAATGTTCCTGTTTTTGCACGTTTCAAACAAGTATAATGAGTGCAGTAAGTCCTATTCTTAAACAAACAATACTCGAATTACAATCTTTACCAGGAATAGCGCAGTTTGCGTTAGGTGGTGGTACTAATTTGGCTTTGAGATACAATCACCGAAAATCCATCGACATTGATTTTATTACTCCATATATAATTTCAAAAGTCGGTTTCGAACAAATCATTCAGGAAATCGAAAACTTATACGGCAAGAATCAGGTAAAAGCAATATTGCTGAACACTGAATTTGACGAACAGTTTTTGTTTTTGAAAATGTTTGTCTCAAAAGAAGATCAGGTTATCAAAGTCGAGTTTTTGCAGAATATGCAATGCTTATTTACTCCGGAAATCTTTGAAGACATTCGCGTAATTCACAAAACAGACATTGGTTTATTCAAACTGATGAGTGCATCCAATCGTTTTGCCAATAAGGACATTTACGATTTGGATCATATCACTGATGAAATGCCTCTGATAGAATTGTTCAGTCATTTCAAGACCAAAATAGAAAAATTCAACAAACCGGAACACAAAACAATTTTCGATTTAGACAACGAAATAAGTCCAATCGACAAACCCGAATTACTACTGGAATTCGACAAAGCACAATCTTCAAAACACAATCGCCCATCACATTCCAACGACAGAATCGAACTATTAGAAACCAGTAAATCCTGGCAATTGGCAAGACTAAGTTGGCGTTCTAAAGTAAGACAGTTATTCAGCTATTTAGGCAAAGACTTCCCAAATCCAACAGGAATCAGAATCAGATAATTTTCAAAAAAGGTATTTCCAGAAGAGCGATTAGAATAAACAGCGGAGCAATCAATCGGTCTCACTCCGGTCATTCGCTTTGTTTCACTCGGCTGCTCCAGTCCCCCGATAAAGATCGGGGTCCGTTCCGCAGTACGGTCGTCAGCCAAAAAATCTGCCAGCCCAGAAAAAGGGCAGGCAGCTTTTTCGCTTCCTCCCCCTCGTCTTCACACGCTCACTTCCTGCGTTCGGCGGGGCTACTGCATCCGCAT
>CAZWAF010000037.1:0-31191 GCA_964631795.1 uncultured Flavobacterium sp.
TCCACCAGCACCAAGAGGTGTTCCACAAATCGAAGTAACTTTTGACATCGATGCTAATGGTATCATCAAAGTTTCTGCTACTGACAAAGGAACAGGTAAATCTCATGACATTCGTATCGAAGCTTCTTCTGGATTGACAGCTGAAGAAATCGAGAAAATGAAAAAAGATGCTGAAGCTAATGCTGAGTCTGACAGACAAGCAAGAGAAAGAGCTGAGAAATTGAACGAAGCTGACGCAATGATTTTCCAAACTGAATCTCAATTGAAAGAGTTAGGAGATAAATTGACAGATGATAACAAAGTTGCTGTTGAGTACGCTTTGACTGAATTGAGAATGGCTCACCAATCTCAAGATCTTACAGCTATTCAAACGGCTCTTGATAATATCAATGCAGCTTGGAAAAAAGCTACTGAAGCAATGTATGCTCAAGGAGAACAAGGTCAGGCACAGCCACAAACTGATGCTAAAGGTGACGATGTTCAAGATGTTGAATACGAGGAAGTAAAATAATTCTTAATAAAGAGTTTTATAATGAAACCGAGTCAGAAATGGCTCGGTTTTTTTGTGCTTTCTGATTTTAAATTATTAGCATTATTTTGAATCATTTTAATCAGTTAAGCTATTTATTTAGTTTGAAAACAGAAAATAATTCTATTGATTATTCTTTTTGTTTTACTATAAATAATAATGAAAAAGGGTAATTTTAGTACAGATTATTTACTTAAATTTGTGAATATCGATTTATTATTAAATAATGTTTAAAATTGTATTGTAATTTTTAAATGATTGATTTTAAGTGTTATAATTTATAATATAAAGAAAAATTGCCTAAAAATTAAAATTCATAACAATGAGTAAAGCAATCTACGTTACCACCAGTCCCCAAAATAGTGGGAAATCAATAATCACACTCGGATTGATGAGTATGATTTTAGGAAGAACTGCAAAAGTGGCCTATTTCAGACCTGTCATTGAAGATTTACAGATAGGAAAACCGGATAGTCATATCGAAATGATTATTGAACATTTTGGTTTAGACATGAAACATGACGAGGCCTATGCTGTTTCAAAGAGTAAGCTTATCAAAATGAAAAATCAGGGCAAGTTTGGAGAAGTATTGGATTTAATCATTGATAAATTTAAAAAACTGGAAGATCGCTTTGATTTTGTATTGGTTGAAGGAACCAGTTTTAGAGGAGAAGCCACTTCAATTGAATTAAATATAAATGTTCAAATAGCCAAGAACCTTGGAATACCGGTGGTTTTGGTTGGTTCGGCAAATCTTGAAGACGGAATCGAAGGATTGTCTGAAAATCTGCATTTGACCTATGATGCTTTTAAAGCAAAAGAAGTACAGGTTTTATCGGCCATTGCAATTAAAGTTCCTCCAACAGAAACCGAATTTGTTTTGAGCGAAATGAAGAAAACATTACCAAATATTGTGGTAAGTGTTATTCCGTTTATTCCAAGTTTGAGTAATCCTACAATGGGGCAATTAGTAGAAGCTTTGGATGCAAAAGTCCTTTTTGGAGAAAACTATCTCAACAATCAAATTGCAAGTTTCAGTGTAGGAGCCATGCAATTACGTAATTACTTACTTCATTTAAGAGAACATTGTCTGGTTATTACTCCCGGAGATCGGGCGGATATTATTTTAGGAGCCTTGCAGGCTAATGAATCGGCCAATTATCCAACCGTTTCAGGAGTTGTTTTGACAGGAAATATTATTCCTGAAAATTCTATATTAAAATTAATTGAAGGATTATCAACCGTGGTTCCTATTATTTCTGTAAAAGAAGGAACGTATAGTGTTACCAATGAAATAGGGGCGATTAAACCAAAAATAGACATTACCGATAAGGAAAAAATTCAAACATCGATTAATGCTTTTACCAAATATGTGAATTTGGAAAATCTTGCCGAAAAAGTAATTACTTTCAAACCGGAAGGAATGACTCCAAAAATGTTCCAATACAATTTGGTAAAAAGAGCAAAAGAAGCAAGAAAACACATTGTTTTGCCAGAAGGAAATGATGATAGAATTATCATTGCAGCTTCCCGATTGCTGGAAATGGATGTGGTGGATATTTCAATTATCGGAATCAAAAAACAAATTGAAAACAAAGTTGCCGAATTGGGAATCAATTTTGATTTTTCAAAAGTAAATATCATTAATCCTATAGAGTCTGAAAACTTTGAAGATTATTGCCAAACTTATTACGAATTGAGAAAAGCCAAAAATGTTACTTTGGAAATGGCTCGTGATTTAATGGAAGATGTTTCTTACTTCGGAACGATGATGGTTTATAAAGAGCACGCAGACGGAATGGTTTCCGGAGCGGCTCATACCACCCAACATACTATTTTGCCGGCATTGCAATTTATCAAAACAAAACCGGGAGCTTCGGTAGTTTCATCTGTATTTTTCATGTGTCTTGAAGACAGAGTTTCTGTTTTTGGAGATTGTGCTATCAATCCAAACCCAACGGCAGAACAATTGGCCGAAATTGCAATTTCATCTGCCGATTCAAGTTTAGCTTTCGGAATTGAACCAAAAGTGGCGCTTTTATCATACTCTTCAGGAACTTCAGGAAAAGGAGATGATGTAGATAAAGTGAGAGCTGCTGCCGAAATTGTGAAACAAAAACGTCCGGATATAAAAGTCGAAGGACCTATTCAATATGATGCTGCGGTCGATAAAGAAGTTGGTTTAAGCAAATTGCCAAATTCTGAAGTGGCAGGGCAGGCGAGTGTCTTGATTTTCCCTGATTTAAATACCGGAAATAATACTTACAAAGCAGTTCAGAGAGAAACCGGAGCATTGGCAATTGGACCAATGTTACAAGGATTGAACAAACCTGTGAACGATTTGAGCCGTGGTTGTACTATTGATGACATCATTAACACCGTAATTTTGACAGCAATTCAGGCTCAAGGCCTTTAAAATTTTATAATAAAAACAATATTTCTCAATATATGAAAATAGTAATTATCAATTCAGGAAGTTCTTCTATCAAATATCAACTTATAGAAATGCCGGCGCAAACAGTAATTTGTAGCGGTATGATTGACAGAATTGGCCTGGATACTTCCAATGTTACTTATGTGACGGCTGACAATAAAATTTCAGAATCTCTTCCGATTGCCAATCACAAAATGGGATTGGAAAAAGTAGCTAACTTTTTGTTAGACGAAAAAGTAGGAGTGATCAAATCGACTTCAGAAATAAAAGCGGTTGGTCATCGTGTGGTTCACGGGGGAAGTGAATTCACAGAAACCGTTGAAATAACCAATCAGGTGAAAGCTAAAATTAAGGAACTTTTTCAATTAGCTCCTCTTCATAATCCTGCAAATTACCAAGGCATTGAAGTAGCCGAAGAAATTTTTAGTGATGCAAAACAAGTGGCTGTTTTTGATACAGCTTTTCACCAAACAATGCCTGTGGTGGCTTATAAATATGCTATTCCGAATAACTTTTTGGAAGAAAATAAAATCCGCGCTTATGGATTTCACGGAACAAGTCATAAATATGTTTCTGAACAGGCAATCAGTTATCTGAACGGAAAATCATTGCCAAGTTCTAAAATTATAACAATTCACTTAGGAAATGGTTGTAGTA
This sequence comes from uncultured Flavobacterium sp., assembly GCA_964631795.1. Lineage (GTDB taxonomy): Bacteria > Bacteroidota > Bacteroidia > Flavobacteriales > Flavobacteriaceae > Flavobacterium. Next base: position 3,621 of record CAZWAF010000037.1, read on the forward strand.
TGACTGCTATAAAAGATGGAAAAAGTATAGATCATACTCTTGGTTTTGGTCCAATGAATGGTTTGATTATGGGAACCCGAAGTGGCGATATTGACCAATCTATCATTTTGTATCTGATAAATTCTCTTGGTTATACAGCCGAAGAAGTAAATAATTTGTTGCAAAAACAAAGTGGAATGTTAGGACTTACAGGTCACAGTGATTTGAGAGACATTGAAGCAAAGGCTGCCGAGGGAGACAAGGATTGTATTTTGGCTCTTGAAATGAATACTTACAGAATCAAGAAATATATAGGTTCTTATGCTGCTGCTATGAACGGACTGGACGCCATTATTTTTACTGCCGGAATTGGCGAAAATTCGGATGTTATAAGACGTTTGGTTTGTACCGATATGAATTATTTAGGAATTGAATTGAATGAAGAAGTAAATTCGGTACGTTCAAAGGAAATAAGAGAAATAAATACTTCGACTTCGAGAACTAAAATTTTGGTAATTCCAACCAACGAAGAAGTAGAAATAGCAAATCAAGTTTATAATTTGTCAAAATAAAACAAAGTTTTATAAAAACAAAAAGCCTCGTTTAGAAATTACTGAACGAGGCTTTTTTTATTATTTAGGCTGAATAAGAAAAGGATTTACTCCTAATTTTTCGACCACATATTTTATTATTAATTGTGCTTTTACGCTGTTTCCTGTTTCATCAAGTGGAGGAGAAATTACAGCAATACCAAATTTTCCGGGACATACTGCTATCATTCCTCCACCTACACCACTTTTGGCAGGAAGTCCTGAATTATAATACCAAATTCCGGAATTATCATACAAACCGGCAGTTGTCATAACCGGTAGTGTGTACATTACGGTTTCGGGAGATACAACTTTCTTTTTGGTTATAGGATTCACACCTCCGTTAGCAAGTGTAGCTGCCATAGTGGCAAGATCTTTTGAGTTTACGTTGATGGCACATTGTTTAGTGTAAATATCGGTTGCCTGAACAGGATTAAAATACATTCTTCCGTAAGCCAAAAGCAAATGGGCAATTGCCTGATTGCGTAAATTATCTCCTGCTTCACTAATATAAACAGGCATATTTAAAGATAATTTTCTTCCGGCAAATTCACTTTGTTTATCAAGAATGCTTTTCCATTTTGCAATAGAATCAGCACCTTTAACAAGACTTGTGGCTGCAATAGCGCCCGGATTTACCATAGGATTAATTTTTTCTCCTCTGTGTTCTTCAATTGCAACGATAGAATTAAACTTAAGTCCAGTAGCATTTACACCAATCTTATCCTGAATTACCTGATGTCCTGATTCTTCAATTATCTGGGCCATCACAAAAACTTTTGAAATACTTTGAGTCGAAACTTTCGATTCTACGTCTCCTTTGTTATAAACTTGTCCGTCAGTTGTTATCAATGAAATACCTAATAGTTTAGGATCAACTTTTGCCAATTCCTTAATATAATCGGCATTTTTACCTTCTTTCACGTCTTTGAATTTTGAATAGGCTTCATCCAAAGCAGCTTGAATTTTTTCTTTAGACAATTGATTTTCTACTTGTGCTTGTGAAACAAACGGAATAATGTATAGCAAAAAGCTTATAGTCAATGTCATTGCAGAATTTCTTCTTTTTAATTGAGTTTCCATTGTTTTGATTTTTAATATTGGTAGAATTGTAGATATTCAGACAAATTATGATTGATACTTTAAGGAGTATTTTTAAAGGTATATTAAAATTAAACTTTTTTGGTTATTATTTTTTATGATTTAAACTAAAATAAAAACCCTCAATTCAAAATCTTGAATTGAGGGTTTTTTGACTAAAAATTATAATCAATTAACCTTTTTGAGTTTCTTTTTTCTCTTCTCTTGGAGGTCTTGGCAAAAGTGCTTTTCTTGACACTTTTTCTTTTCTTGTTTTAGGATCCATACCTAAATATTTCACTTGGAATACATCTCCCATGTTTACTACGTCAGCAACATTTTCGGTTCTTTCCCAAGCCAATTCAGAAACGTGAAGCAATACTTCGTTTCCTGGTGCTGCCGTATATTCTACAACTGCTCCAAAATCAAGCATTTTAATTACTTTCACTTCATAAGCTTCGCCTACAACCGGTTTGAAAATGATAGAATCGATTTTGGCCAATACAGCTTCAATTCCGTCAGGGTCAGTTCCTAAAATTTCAACCACACCTTGCTCATCCACTTCGTTGATAACAATAGTAGTTCCGGTAGCTTTTTGCAATTCCTGAATTACTTTTCCGCCAGGTCCAATTAATGCACCAATGAAGTTACCAGGAATAGTTCTCGTGATAATTTTTGGAGCGTGTTTTTTAACTGTTGGTCTAGGAGTAGGAATAGTTTCGGTAATTTTACCTAAAATATGCAAACGACCTTCACGAGCCTGTTCTAAAGCTTGTTCCATAATGTCATATCTTAATCCGTCGATTTTGATATCCATTTGGCAAGCAGTGATTCCGTCAGCTGTTCCGGTAACTTTAAAGTCCATATCTCCCAAGTGATCTTCGTCTCCTAAGATATCAGATAAAACGGCAAATTTTTGACCGTCAGTGATTAATCCCATAGCAATACCAGAAACCGGTTTTACCATTTGAACACCTGCATCAAGCAAAGCCATAGTTCCAGCACAAACAGTTGCCATAGAAGAAGAACCATTAGATTCTAATACTTCAGAAACAATACGGATTGTATAAGGACAATCAACAGGAATCATATTTTTTAACGCTCTTTGAGCTAAGTTTCCGTGACCTACTTCTCTACGTGAAGTTCCTCTTAAAGGTTTTGCTTCACCGGTTGAGAAAGGAGGGAAGTTGTAGTGCAGGTAGAATTTTTCTTCACCTTGTTCAGACGGAGAGTCGATTTGGTTTGCTTCTCTTGAAGTTCCAAGAGTTACAGTTGCCAAAGCCTGAGTTTCTCCACGTGTAAATAAAGAAGAACCGTGTACAGAAGGCAAGTAATCGGTTTCACACCAAATGTTTCTGATTTCAGTTGTTTTTCTTCCGTCAAGACGGATTCCTTTTTCAAGGATTACATTACGAACTGCTTCTTTGTTGGTTTTATAGAAATATTTGCTTACCAATCCGGATAAATCTGCATTTTCAGCATATTCTTCTTCGGTAAACAAAGCTTTAGCTTCTTCTTTTACAGCGGCAAACTTCTCCGTTCTTTCTCCTTTTCCTGAAGCTTCCATTGCAATAGCGTAGCATTTGTCGTAAGCAGCAGCTTTTACTTTAGCATAAACAGCTTCGTCTTCTTTTTCTCCTTCATAAGTACGGATTTCTTTTTTACCAAAAGCTTCCTGTAATCTTAATTGAGCATTGATTTGAACTTTGATAGCTTCGTGAGCAAATTTAATTGCCTCCACCATTTCGCTTTCTGAAATTTCTTTCATTTCACCTTCTACCATTGCAACAGAATCCAAAGAAGCACCAATCATCATGTCTATGTCAGACAAGTCTAATTGTGCTTTGCTTGGGTTGATGATTAATTTACCGTCAACACGGGCAACTCTTACTTCAGAGATTAAGTTGTGAAAAGGAATGTCAGATACTGCCAAAGCAGCCGATGCAGCTAAACCAGCCAAAGCATCCGGCATAACGTTTTCGTCATGTGACATTAATTGAATCATAACCTGCGTTTCAGCGTGGTAATCATCCGGGAAAAGCGGACGTAAAACACGGTCAACAAGACGCATTGTTAAAATTTCGCTGTCGCTAGGACGAGCTTCTCTTTTGAAAAATCCACCAGGAAAACGACCTGCTGCTGCAAATTTTTCACGGTAATCTACCGTTAATGGTAAAAAGTCAATCCCCGGATTTGAAGTTCTTGCAGATACGGCTGTAGCCAATAGCATACAGTCTCCACATCTTACAACTACAGAACCATCAGCTTGTTTTGCCAATTTTCCTGTTTCGATTGAGATGCTTCTGCCATCTCCTAAATCGATAATTTCTTTTGTTACGTTTGGAATCATAAAAATTCTTTACTTAATTGATTATACAATGGGTATGTTGTGTGTTGTGTTGTTGTTTGTGTAAACCCAATGAAAAACCAAACTTTTTTGTGAGCAATATGCTTTAGGCAAAAGTCTTTAGGCTTAGAGCTTGCTGCCTACGGCTTTAAAAAACAAAAAGAGGTACTTTCGCACCTCTTTATTATATTGATTATTTTCTAATATTCAATACTTTGATGATTTCACGGTATCTGTTGATATCCTTTTTCTTCAAGTAATCAAGAAGAGATCTTCTTTTTCCTACTAAAAGTACCAATGAACGCTCAGTGTTGTAATCGTGACGATTTCTTTTCAAGTGCTCAGTAAGGTGTGAAATTCTGTGTGTGAACAAAGCGATTTGTCCTTCTGCAGATCCAGTGTTTTCTGCTTTTCCTGCGTGTTTAGCGAAAATATCCGCTTTAACCGCTTTAGTTAAATACATGCTAATATTATTTAAATGATTTTTATGTATGAACCGAGTTTGTCTCAATTCGGCTGCAAAAATAGAATAAAATAATTGAAATACATTATAGTATGTGAAAATAATTGAAAAATTATTCTGGCATCAAAGATTTAATAATCTGGATGATTTGTGATATTTCTTTGATTTTGTATTTGTTATGTTAAATCAAAAGGAGTTCTTTTACAAATGAACTAACTTTATTAATCTTTAAATAATTAAAAATCAATATACTATGAAAACAATTTTTACATTTGGTTTTGTAGTTGCGTTATTTATAAATGTTTCTGCTCAGATTTTGGAACGCAACGAAAATTGGCCTAATCCAAATTGGTCGGTTGGTGGTATGTATGAATCTAATTCATTGGTTTTAAGTCCGGTTACTGATGGTTTGCTAAAGTTTGATTCAACTTTGTCAATACCTTATAATCCTCATTCAGAATTTTATGCTGAATCTCCCGTTTTTGATTTGTCTGCTGCATTTGCAGGAGGAGAAACGATTTTAAAACTGGATTTAAATATGTCTAAGGATACAGTTTTGGAAGATTCGTTTGTTTTTCAATATTGGGATAGTGAAAATTTAAATTGGATTACTGCTCCAGACGGAAAATTAGAGTCAAGAGCCTTTGGAAGTGTTAATTTTTGCAATAATGTGTCTGTGAGTTTATTATTTGATATTTCTAATTTTTTTACTTCTCAATTGAATGGTTTTAAATATCGATTTTTAATGAGTAATCTTGAAAATAGTTTAGAGAGTATTTGCATGGATTCTCCAATGCTTACTTCTGCAAAACTTTTAGCTCCTTATCAATTAGGTTTTATTGATCCCGGAGACGGGTCTGCTAATCTTAGCTGGTTAGGAAATGGATTGGTATCTAATTCTTATTTTGAAATTGAATATGGATTGACCGGATTTCCACATGGTGCGGGTGATATATTGTTTTCAAATGAACCTACAATTAAAGCTTATGGTTTGATTCCCGGAAGTAGTTATGATTTTTATGTTCGGGAAGTTTATCATAATGTAATTTACACAGCATGGGCCGGACCTTATAATTTTAGTGTCAACAATCTGGGGCTGAAAAATCAATTATTTAACAATTTAAAAATATATCCAAATCCTGCAAATAGCGTAGTATTTATAGATTCAGCAGAAATATTGAGCGAAATAACAATATTCGATATTGTTGGAAATAAAATATTTGAACTAAAACCTAATGAGTTTAATACCAATATTGATTTATCCGGTTTTAGTACCGGAGTTTATGTTTTAAAAGTTAATTCTGATTCAATTAATGAATCTTATAAGTTAGTGAAAAATTAAATAATTCTTTTTAGATTAAGAAAACTATCTGTATTTCATCAAATTCAGGTAGTTTTTTTATTTACTTTTTATAGAATATGTGTTTTGTTATTATACATTCTAAAATTATATATTTTTGTAAAAAAACTCCTTTTGAAAAATTACCTGATTCAATACAAGCCGTTTTTGTTATTTCTCACAAAATTTATATTGTGTTACGTAATTTTAGCATTTTTATATAAAATGTATCTTAACGAATTTAATCAGAATATTCCGGTGATGGATGATTTTTCGGTAATGGTTTCAAATCAATCGGCTTTTGTTTTGAATAAGTTAAAAGGTGAAGAAGTTGCCAGTTTAGAAAATACACCGTTCTATATAAAGTTTTTTTATAATCATAATTATGTTGCCAACATAACAGAAGGTTGCAATGTTCTGAGTATAATTATTCTTTTTATTTCTTTTATAATTGCATTTACAGGAAAATTAAAACACACTATTGGGTTTATAATAGGAGGGAGTTTATTGATTTATATTATAAATATTCTTCGAATTTCATTTTTAATTTTGTTAATCTATTATTTCCCTCAAATGCAAAATTTTTGGCATAATGTGGTTTTTCCACTTATTATTTATGGCTTGGTTTTGATTTTGTGGATAGTTTGGATTAAGAAGTTTTCATTAAATTTAAAAAAATGAAAGCGACTTATAAAATACAAATACCATTCATAATTGTTTTCATTCTTTTATTAGCCTGTGTCAGAGCTTTTGAAATGAATTTGTTTTATGATCCTTTTATTTTGTTTTTTAAAGAAGATTTTCACAATTTACCTTTTCCAAAATACGATACGACTAAATTATTTTTGAGTTTAAGTTTTAGGTATTTTCTTAATTCTGTTATTTCTTTAGGAATTATTTATGCTGTTTTTCTGAATTTCAATTTCGTTAAATTCTCATTTTTACTATTCATTTTCATTTATATTTTGTTGATTTCCTTTCTATTCGGAGTTCTCTGTTTTTTTAAAGATCAAAATACTTTTATGATTTTTTATTTGAGAAGATTCCTGATTCAGCCAATATTCGTAATTCTTTTTATTCCGGCTTTTTATTATCAAAAAAACAAAAGGTAAGATTATATTCTATAACTTTAACAGAGTTATGGACGTTTAAATAAGCTTCTAATTTTGTGAGTACAAAATGGTGTATTCAAAATAGTATCGAATGTAATTCTGATTATTATTTTGATAACCAAATGGAAATTACGATTTCAAAAACAATAAATTTCTGAATATGAAAATTGTAAAACATTCCGGGAATATAGTAGATTATGATGCAACGAAACTTAAAAAATCTCTTTTAAATTCGGGTGCTGATGAAGTGATTGTTAAAAAAATTTTGGAAGAAATTGAGAAAGAAATTTATGACGGTATAACAACCAAACACATTTACAAACACGCATTTGAATTACTTAAAAAAGCTTCAAAATACCATGCTGCCAGATACAATTTGAAAGAAGCTATTCATCTTTTAGGTCCCGCAGGATTTTTTTTTGAAAAATATATCGCTCGAATTTTTGCTGCCGAAAACTATGAAACAAAATCAAATTTGACTTTGAAAGGATCTTGTGTTTCACATGAGATTGATGTTTTAGTTAGAAAAAACGATCAGGTGAGTATGGTCGAATGCAAATTTCACATGAGCAAAGATGTGGCAACTGATGTAAAAGTACCAATGTATATTTTATCTCGTTTCAATGATTTAAACGTAAATCGATATTCTATTTTTACTTCAAAAGATATAATTTCAAATTGCTGGATCGTAACAAACAATAGATTTACAAGTGATGCTGTAGAATTTGCTAATTGTTCAGGACTTAAATTATTGAGTTGGGATTATCCCGAAGGAGATAATATTAAAACCAAAAACGATAAAAGGCATCTTTATCCTGTAACTTGTTTAACCACATTAACTATTTCCGAAAAAGAGAAGTTACTTATACTTGATCTTATTTTAGTATCAGAGATAGCCAGTCAAGTTGAAAAATTAGCACAAATAGGCTTAAGTCCCTTAAGAATCAAACATGTATTGAGAGAGGTTTCCGATTTATGTCAGGGTATTTAAAATAATAGTAATCAATAAAAATTAATAATGATGAAAGTTACATTCATAGGAGGAGCCGGAACAGTAACCGGATCAAAAACATTGATTGAGAGTAATGGAATCCGTATTTTAATTGATTGTGGACAATTTCAGGGTATCAAACCATTGCGGGAACTTAATTGGGATCCTTTGCCGGTATTGCCTTCTACCATAGATTTTGTATTACTCACTCACGGACATTTGGATCATTGTGGCTGGCTCCCTCGATTAGTCAATCAGGGTTTTAAAGGAAAAATTTATTGTACGAGTCCAACAAAAGATATAACCAAATTGATTTTATTGGATAGTGCCAAAATTCAGGAAGAAGAAGCCCGGATTGCTAATGAAGGGAAATTTTCAAAACATGAAATTGCTGAACCGCTTTATGATGTTGATCAGGCAAAAGCTGTTTTTCCGCATTTCAGAGTAATAAAAGCCAATGAAGAAATACCTTTAGATGCCGAGATTTTTGCGGTCTTCGTAAATGCAGGTCACATTTTGGGAGCTTGCAGTATTGCATTGACACTTGAAGGTAAAACCTTATTTTTTTCCGGTGATATTGGTCGTGACAACGATATTTTAATGTATGCTCCCACAAAACCAAAAAAAGCCGATTATGTTTTTCTGGAAAGTACTTACGGTAATCGTCTTCATCCTGATACCGATGTAAAAGCAGAATTGGAAATGTATATAAATAATACCGTTGAAAAAGGAGGTTCTGTTATAATTCCTAGTTTTGCTGTAGAAAGAGCTCAGGTATTAATGTATTTACTTTACCAATTAAAGAAAGAGGACCGAATTCCAAATATTCCATATATTGTCGATACTCCAATGGGAATTAGCGCATTGGGAATTTTTGAAAGTAATCTGAAATGGCATAAGCTTTCTTTGGAAGATTGTATTAAAATGAGTAAAATGTTTACACTTGTTTCAGATTATCAGGAAACACTTGATACTATTTATAATGATAAACCAAAAGTGGTTATTGCCGCCAGCGGTATGGTTACCGGAGGAAGAGTGCTGAGTTATTTAGAGAATTATATTGGTAAGCCTGAAACAACCGTAATTATTGTGGGTTATCAGGCAGAGGGAACCCGGGGAAGAAAATTATTAGAAGGAGCAAAGGATATTAAAATCCGTGGCAGATATTTTCAGGTTAAGGCAAAAATTCTTGAGATCGAAGGTTTGTCGGCTCATGGTGATCAAAAAGATTTGCTTAATTGGCTTTCTGCTTTAGAAAATAAACCTGAAAAAGTATTTTTGGTTCACGGAGAAAATGAAGCTTTGGATGAACTCCGAATAAAAATCAATGAAAAATATGGTTTCGAAACAGTTATTCCTCTGATGGGAAGAGTATTTGAACTTTGAATTTAATAATAGCTCACATACTTTTAAGAAATCTGCAAGATCTGCGTAATCAGCGGGAAAAATATAAGTTTGCAAATTTGAGTTAAAATTTTTATTAATGTAAAAGCTGGTTTTTGAAAACAAAACATCCTCATTTTACAAAAATGTGAAATGAGGATGTTTTTTTATTTGAACAGACAATTTAATTATCAGTTCGGTTTAATTCTAAATTAATTCCAGCCACCGCCTAATGCTTTGTAAACATTTACCATGGCATTCATTTGTTGCATCTTGGTTTCGATAAGATCAAATTTTGATTCCAAAGCTTCACGTTGAGTCAATAATACTTCCATATAATCGGCTCTTGCCGATGTAAAAAGTTTGTTTGAAATAGCGACTGATTCTGTGAGTGCTTCTACTTCCTGCGATTTCAAATCATAACTTTTTTCCAGGTTATTGATCTTCGACAACTGATTGGCAACTTCGATATAAGCATTTACGATTGTACGTTCATAATTGTAAACCGCCTGAAGTTGCTTTGCATTGGCACTGATATAAGCCGCCTTTATTGCATTTCTGTTAATTAATGGAGCAGTTAATTCTCCTGCCAAAGTATAAAGTAGCGATTCTGGTTTTACCAAATAGGAAGGATTGAATGCCTGATAACCCAAGCCTGCGGAAATACTTAAAGAAGGATAGAACCTTGCTTTGGCCACTTTTACATCCAGTTTGGCTGCTGCCAAATTTTGTTCTGCCTGTCTGATATCGGTTCTGTTTTCCAATAACTGAGATGGTATTCCTGAATTAATTTTATTTGGTATAAGATTGCTGAAAGCTTCAGAACTTCTTGCTATAGGCTGAGGGAATCTACCTGTTAAGAGATTAATTCTGTTTTCTGTCTCAGTTATTTTCTGTTGAATGCTGTATTGTAATTCCTGAGTATGCAGTACCTGTGCCTGAAATCTGCGAACGGCAAGTTCAGTAACACGGGTAGCTTCTTTTTCCATTTTTACAATCTGTAGAGCATTGTTCTGAATTTCGATATTCTGTTTTACAATAGCTAATTGATTATCTAATGCGAGTAATTCATAATACGAATTAGCAATTTCAGCAATAAGATTAGTCATCACGAAATTTTTTCCTTCTACACTAGACAAATATCTGTTTACAGCCGCTTTTTTGGCATTGTGCAGTTTATTCCAAATATCCAGTTCCCAGGTTGCATAGGCTCCAAAGGCATAATTTTGAAGAGGTTCCGGATTTTCTTTACCGGGAACAATATTTATATTACGTTCTAATGCTCCCTGTGTTGTATTGCGTGAAGCTTTGGTAACATCGGCAGCTCCTCCAAGACCTACAAAAGGTAAATATTCTCCTTTTCTGGCTCTGATTTCGCTTTGGGCAATCTGAATTTCCTGTAATGTAATGTTCAGTTCCTGATTGTTTACCAAAGCAGTATCGATAAGATCAATCAGGTGTCGATCAGTAAAAAACTGTTTCCATTTCACTTTTCCTGAATTGATTGTATCCTGAGTAGTTGTGGCATAAGTTTGAGGAACAGTTTTGTTTTCTGTTTTCTGTACAACATTAGGCAATTTACAGCCTGTAAACGCTAATGCGATACAGGCTACAACTATATGTTTATTAAATCTCTTATTCATTTTCTTCAATTGTTGTAAAATTATCTTTATGATGAACAAAATCTTCTGATAAAGAAGTATCGTCTTCATCTTGTATCAGTTTTTTACCATTAGCTAGTGAGCCAAAAATATAGTACAGTCCCGGCACGATAATTACCCCGAAAATAGTTCCGAAAAGCATCCCTCCAAGTGCAGCAGAACCCAGTGTTTTGTTACCGATAGCTCCTGCACCGGAAGCCAACATCAAAGGAATCAATCCTGCAATGAAAGCAAACGAAGTCATCAAAATTGGTCGGAAACGAACTTTGGCTCCTTCTATGGCAGCTTCGAGAATTGTCATTCCTTCATGGTGCTTGAGGACGGCAAATTCGACAATCAGTACTGCGTTTTTACCGAGCAACCCGACGAGCATGATGAGTCCGATTTGAGCATAAATGTCATTTTGAAGCCCCATTATTTTAAGCAATAAGAATGAACCGAAAACCCCAACAGGCAGAGAGAAAACTACTGCCAAAGGAATAATGAAGCTTTCATATTGGGCAGCTAAAACGAAGTAAACAAATGCCAATACAATTGCAAAGATGAAAATCGATTCATTTCCTCTGTTAGCTTCATCATAAGAAAGGCCTTCCCAGGCAATATCGTACCCTTTTGGCAATGTTTTTACGGCAACTTCACGAACAGCAGCAATGGCTTCGGCTGTAGTAAAACCTTTTGCAGGAAGTCCTTGGATTGCCGCTGAGTTATACATATTATAACGGGTAATCTCATTAGGTCCCTGTGTTTTTACCAATTTCATAAATGCAGAATACGGAACCATTTCGCCCTTATCACTTTTAATATAAAGATTCAGGATGTCAGACGGAAGTCTTCTGTACTTAGGATCGGACTGAACATAAACTTTAAAGAAACGGTTGAACTTAATAAATCCTTGCTCGTAAGTACTTCCTATCAGGATATCAAGATTTTCCATTGCTTTTCCGATGGAAACCCCTTTTTGCATGGCTAAGTTATTATCTACTTCCAGTTCATACTGAGGGTAATTGGCAGCGAAGAAAGTAAACAAACCTGTAAGTTCTTTACGTTTGCCTAAATCTTCCATGAATTGCTTGTTGATTTTGTCAAAATCCTGATAATCTGTAGTGGTATTTTTATCCAACAAACGCATGGAGAAACCACCGGAAGAACCAAATCCGGGAATGGCAGGCGGTTCAAAGAACTCTATTTTTGCTCCAAGCCCCTTTGTTTTCTCCTCTAATTCTTCCATGATCTCGGTAACCTTATGCTTTCTCTTTGACCATTCTTTCAGGTTAATAAGACAAGTACCGGCATTAGATCCCCGGCCTTCTGTCATGATTTCATAACCTGCCAAAGATGATACAGATTCTACACCATCCACATCTTCACAAATTTTTTGAAGCCTTTGCGAAACCTGATTCGTTGTTTCCAATGTAGAGCCCGGAGGTGTTTGAATAATGGCATAAATAGTACCCTGATCTTCACTTGGAATAAATCCTGACGGAAGAATTTTATTTATCAGGAATGTACCTGCACAAAAAGCGATCAATACTCCCCAAGTAACCCATCTTCTGCTAACTATAGATTTTAGTATGTTTACGTATTTCCCGGTCAATTTGTCAAATCCACGGTTAAAACTATCCATACTTTTGGTAAACAAATTTTGTTTCGTTTCTTTCCCATGATTATTTTTCAATAACATAGCACAAAGTACCGGAGTCAGTGTAAGTGCTATAATTGCTGAAATTACAATTGAACTCGCCATGGTAATGGAGAACTGACGGTAGAAAGTTCCTACGGGACCAGACATAAAGGAAATAGGTACAAATACCGAAACCATTACTGCCGTAATAGCTATAATAGCACCGCTAATTTCACCCAATACTTTTTTTACAGCCTGATAAGGTGTTATATGCAGATCTTCTTCAAACTTGGCATGTACCGCTTCGACGACGACTATGGCATCATCGACCACGATACCAATTGCCAATACAAGGGCAAACAAGGTAACCAGATTAATAGAAATTCCGAAAAACTGAATGACAAAAAAGGCACCGATTAATGAAACCGGAACGGCCAATATAGGGATCAAAGTAGAACGCCAGTCACCAAGGAAAATAAACACAACCAGCGCCACAAGTATAAACGCATCTCTTAACGTGTCAATAACCTGTTCTATAGAAGCATCAAGGAATTTAGACACGTCATAACTGATCTTATAATCCATTCCCGGAGGGAAAGTTTCTTTCATTTCCTCCAGCTTTGCTTTTACCTGCTCAATTACGTCACTCGCATTACTTCCGTAATTTTGTTTTAATACAATGGAAGCCGAAGGATGTCCGTCTAAGTTTGAATAAATGTCGAAGAATTCACTACCTAATTCAGCCTTTCCAATATCTTTTAAGCGGATGCTTTCTCCATCTGAATTGGCACGAATAATAATATTTTCATATTCTGCCGGCTCACTATATCTTCCTTTATAGGTTAAAACATATTCTAAAGATTGAGCCTGAATTCCGGAACTTTGTCCTATTCGCCCGGGACGTCCTACAATACTCTGTTCTCCCAAAGCTTTCATCACTTCGTCTGTAGAAACATTATAAGCTCTCATGCGATCCGGGTTTAACCAAATACGCATAGCATAGGTTCTGCTTCCAAGTATTTGTGATCTGGCAACTCCTTTAATCCTGTTTATTTCAGGAAGCATCTTAACGTTGGCATAATTGTACAGGAATTTTTCATCCATGTTTTTGCCTTTCGCATACAGGTTAACGTACATCAGCATACTCGGTTGGATAGGAGTAATAATAACCCCTTCTCTTTGTACCAGTTCCGGCAAAAGAGGCATAACCTGATCGACCCTTGTTTTCACACGGATAACTGCCTGATTGGGGTCGGTGCCGGGTTCAAAAATGATTCTTAAAGTGGCTTCTCCTGCACTGGTTGCATCAGTAGCCATATACCTCATATCCTGAACACCATTGATAGCATTTTCTAATGTAATAAGGGTTGACTTAACCAATACATCGGCACTGGCACCCGGATAAGCAATAAAAATATTGACTGTTGTGGGTGCAATATCCGGAAATTGCGAGGTAGGCAATTGTTTGATTGCCAGGGAACCCATGAAAACAATTATAATCGAAATTATAATCGCAAATACGGGTCTATGTATGAATTTACTAAACATTTTTTTCTTTTTTAAGTTATTTTATTCAGCATATAGCTCCAAATGCGACATAACATATTCGGCTTTTTCCAATTTGTAGTTGATTTTTTCATTTTCTTTTACAAGACGTAATCCTTCAAGCAGAATCTTATCTCCTTCAGAAAGTCCCTCTGTTATCGCAAAAATGTGAGGCAATTCAGCTCCAATGGTAATTTCTCTTGATCTGACCCTGTTTTCTTTATCAATTACATACACATATTTTTTGTCCAAAACTTCAAAGGTGGCTTTTTGAGGGATTAGAAGTACATTTTTTAATGGAGTTTTAATTTGAATATTACCGGTTTCTCCATGTCTTAATAATCCTTTTGGATTAGGAAAAGTTGCTCTAAAAGGAATATTACCGGTTTCGTTATTAAAATCGGCTTCAATGGTTTCAACTATTCCCGGATACTGAAAAAGCTGGTTATTTGCCATCAGAAGATTTACTTTCTTTTGTTGGTCTGAATAGGTCATTTTATAATTCAGATATTCTGCTTCGGGAACATTAAAATAAACCCACATTTTACTGTTGTCAGACAAAGTACTAATCAAATCTCCTTCATCTACAAGGCTTCCTAATCTTACCTGAAAGCGATCCATAATACCATCAAAAGGAGCTCTGATTTGGGTAAATCCTAAGTGTACCTGAGCCAAAGATAATTCAGCTTTTGCCTTATCTAATTTTGCCTTAGCCATTGCCAATTCGTTTGGCGAAACTACTTTAGTATCAGTAAGAGATTTGGTATTTTTATATTCAATTTCAGCAAAATTGGCTTCTGCCTGTGCTTTTTGCAGTTCTGCTTTGTATAACAGAGGCATGATTTGGAACATTAACTGTCCTTTTTTTACAAATTGTCCTTCATCTACAAAAATCTTTTGCAGATACCCTTTTTCAAGAGCTCTTAATTCAATATGTTGTATGGATCGGACCTGACCTACATAATCTTTGATGATTATAGTGTCTTTTTTTATTGGATTGGTAACCAAAAATTTAGTTTCTTCTTGTTTTTCTTCTTTTTTTGATTGACAGCTTGTATTGAACAATAATACGCCCAAGCCCATAAGCAAGAGAATTTTCTTCATTTTTTAAAGGTTTTTTTAGATATTAAGAAATTATTTCACGTTCATGGATATTTGAAATACAAATACCTTTGATTAGAGATGAATTTTTAAGGATAAGCATAAAATTAAGAGTACACTTTACTAAAAATTTAAGTGTACACAGTGGGATAAAACCCAAGAAAAACACTTATTCTACTAATTAAAGTAGAGAACAAATGTTTTGAATTAAAAGAAGAATCAAATCCTTAGATTGCAGAATGTGAGGTATCTGCAAGGAAATGAATTAAGGGAGTTTTGTATGTAACGAAAAGTGGTTTTGCCTCTTTGATAAAAAAGGCGGTTTACCTGAGTGAATAAAAATGCAGTAAAATAATTGCTTACTTCTATGTACTTTTTACAAATAATCGATTCATTGTCTTCAACTTTATCTTCTGCCTTTGTGAAGTCTGTTCTTCCACTTTCTTTTTCTGTAGGCAGAGACGTTGATTTAAAATCAAAGATTTTGTCATTTTTGACATTTGTTAAACTGATCAATTCTGAACCGGAAAAAGTACAGTTCTCAGAATAGAGTGGAAAAGGCTGATCTGAATGAGCATACAGTTGACTGTAGCCATTCAAGAGAAAAATAAAGAAAGACAAAAAGAATCTTACTATCACCTTTTTAATTTTGAAAAGCCAAAACTACAATTCCATATTTATAAATGCAAATGGATAATTTTAAAATATTATTAATTTACAAATCTGAGTATATTTGCGCCTCAAATAAAAACACAATTATTTTAAATAATTATAGATAGTTTTGAATTTTAAAATTTCTTTATTAATTATTCAAAACCAATATATTCAATTTTAAAAATCAATGAATTTTAAAAAAATAATAATATCAGTTACATTGGCTTCTATAGCTTTTGTTTCTAATGTGAATGCGCAGGATTTTGCCAAAAATCGTCAGTTGAATCTGAATGAAAGCGGAAGTAATTATTTGAAATTTTCCGGACTGGTACAAGCTTGGGTAAGAAGTATGGATTACAATCCGGGATCTACTGTTTTTGGTTATCCCAAATCAAGCGGAGTTGATGTTGGTATAAGAAGGTATCGTCTTATAGCATACGGACAAATAACGGATAAGGTTTTCTTTTACAGCCACTTTGGAGAAAATAATTTTAATAGTATTTCAGACAGAAAATTGGGTTTCTTTGTTCACGATGCCTATGGTGAATATGCTTTGGATAAAACCAAAATTTCTATAGGAACAGGTTTAAGTGGTTGGAACGGATTATCCCGTTTTAGTTCTTCTTCTACATCCAGTATTTTGGGATTGGATTTACCGTTGTTTTTAGAAGCTACTAACGATGTAACAGATCAATTTGGAAGAAAACTTTCTGTTTATGCAAAAGGGAAATGGGGCAAATTAGATTATCGTGTTTCATTGGCTCAGCCTATGGCTATTCAAAAATCAGCGACTTACAATGCGGCTAATAATATTGGTATCAATTCAAGTTTTTCTGCGGAGCCTGTTAATTTGCAATGGAACGGTTATTTTATGTATCAATTCAAAGATCAGGAATCCAATCTGATGCCTTATGCAACCGGTACTTATCTGGGGAAGAAAACGGTTTTCAACATTGGAGCCGGTTTTATTTACCAAAAAGATGCTATGTGGCGTTTGCAAAATGCAGTTGATCCAACTTCAATTCTCAAAAGCGATATGGCTCATTTTTCGGGAGATATTTATTACGATGCTCCAATTGGAAGTAAAGGAGAGGCTATTAGTGTTTATGGAAACTATGCACATTATGATTTTGGGCAAAATTATTTAAGAAATACCGGACCTATGAATCCGGCTACAGGAAACAGTAATTCTTCAGTTTTGAACGGAGCCGGAAATGCTTTTCCTGCTTATGGAACAGGAAATGTAGTATATACTCAGATAGGCTATAAATTTCAAGACAATTTGATTGGAGAGACCACTTTGATGCCTTATGCTTCGGTTCAACACGCTAATTATGAGCGATTAAATCAGGCTATGAATTATTATGATGTGGGTGTGAACTGGTTATTGGCTGGTCACAGTTCTAAATTTACATTGGCTTATCAAAATCGTCCTGTTTATAATACTTCAGGAGATTTAATAAATCGCAAAAGTGCTGTTGTGGCACAATATCAGGTTTCTTTCTAAAGAGAAAATTTATTGGTTTCAAAAATAGTTTAAAACTATGCACTTTCAGTGCACCAACTTTAGTTTTTAAAAAATTTAAACCACGGCATTGAAAAGATTAAACGGATTAATCTGTGGAAATCTTGATTCCGAAATTTCGGGATGTGGCAAAAAAAAATATTCCAACCATGCAGACTTTCAGTCTGCTAATCAAACCTATGAACTTTCAGTCCATGGTTTAGTTAGAAAATTCAAAAGCAGATATAATTAATTTATATCTGCTTTTTTTATGTTTACTTTTAAAAATTATATTGAATTTATTTCAATTCAATTATGGCTTCTTCCTGAAAAAGTACACCTTCATTTGTCATTCCCTGAATGATGGTTTTTCCTTTTTGTTGATTATAATCGGTAAATTCTACAGAAAATTTTCCGGTTTCATCAGTAATAATTCTGTTTGACCAATTTAATAAACCAAGGGAATTAAATCCATTTTTTCCAAGGAAATCATAATTTGCATTTCTAAAATTTTCATTTTTAGAAAATCCTTCTGCTATGTAAAATGAATTTGGATTTTTGGTATTATTTACGTCATTAGATCTTAATTTTTTTCTGTAAATCTTTATAATCCCCTGAAAATTTCTTATGCTAGGCACAATAGCATGCGGATTAAGGTAAATTTCATCTATTTCGTTCATTTGCATTAGTTCTATTTCAACAATATCTAAAATTTGTCTTCCGTCTATAAATATGGCAGGACCGGTTTGTGCAGCGTTAAAACTATTTCGTTGCCTGCTGTAGATAGCAACATGTCCATTACTTTCATCCACATCAAAACCATTGAAGCGTATGTATTGAAGTAAACTTTGAGTTTCTTCGTTTTCTTGAACTTTATGTCCAATAAGATTGGCATTACCAATTTGATTTTCATAACGGAGCGGTTTTTTTGTATTTTCAATTTTTACCTCTTCGAGTTTAATGACACTTCTGTTAATAAAATTCAAAAAATCTAAGTTCAGTTCTTCTAAATTATCATCGCAATGTTCCGGAATTTTAATTTTGAATTCCTTTAAAAAAGGGCGTTTTCGATTTAAAACCTGTGGAGTCAATTTAGAATTAATTGTTTCAAAATTCGGAAGTTTATGCAGTGATAATTCTACATAACTAGAATCAGGAAGTAAAACGTGTTCAAAATTGTATTCTCCATTTTCAGAAATATCTGAGTTTAAAAGAAGAAAATTTTTGTATGAAATCAATTTGCTTTTAAGGTAAGGCTTGTCTTTAAGTGTTGGGTCAATTTTACCTTTTAAATCCAATCCTGAGTCAAAACTAAAATTGATGACCGGTTTTGTTACTTTCATAAATTCCCAATTGTATTTATTATTGGATTGATTCAGTAATACTAAATCCAATTCATAAAATTGCATTCTGTTTGGATTATTAAAATAATAATTGGCGTGTTCTAAATTTTCGGTCAGATAAGGGTTAATTGTAATCCCTGTAAAAATATTATTACTGTCATCGCAAGCAATACTTTTTTCAGGTAAAAAAGTAGAACTCAATGTTGCGTTAGGATATTTACTAAGACCCGTTAGGTGTATTTGATAATTTTTTTGAGTATTTTTTGATAATGTTATTGATTTTTCAATCTTAGGATAGACATAAATTAATCGTGAGGCATATTCTTTCAAATCTGAATCAATAATTCGGATGGTATTTATACCCGGAGACAATTCGGATGTTGGTATTGAAAAGGTTTGTTCTAATGTTAATTCATTGATAGAAATATCATTTATACTGTGTTTTTGATCCTGATGAATAACCAGATAAACTTTTTTTGATGCAAGTTTTTTTATTGTTGTCAGATTGGTTTTTGTGTTGACTAATGTTTTCCCGGCAATGGAATAATTGTTTGTTTTTATTGCAAAACCACTAATTTCGGCTTTAGGAAGTTGTTTTGTAATTTTTTCATTTTCATAATTTACCACTACTTTATAACTATTATTACTTGTAGGTGTAAATTCGAATTTTCCGTAACCAAATTGATTCAGTTTTGTGGTGCTTATTATTTCATTTGTATTGGTTTGAAGTGTGGCTTCGCAATCTGCGGGCGCATTGCCTCTGCAATCTTTAATTTGAACACCAAGACTATTTTGAATGCCCGAAATTAGATTTCCGCCTTCGGGATTTAGGGTAAGTTCTAAAGTATTTGTAGTTACTTTTTTGTAATTTTTGGCTCCTGTAAGCGGATTAATAACTATTATTTTCTGAAGAGTACTTTCGTTTTCCTTAAAATTATTCATCCAGTTGGTATAAGCCTGAATATAATAAATTCCGGAATTAAGATTTTTATTGAGATCAAATTTTCCTGAAAAAGAACCATTGTTTGCATAGATTAATTTCTCAGATAATTTATTTCCCTTTTCATCCAGCAATAAGACAAAAACATTTGAAGTATAAAATGGTTTGCTTGTTTTTCGATCAATAATATAACCCTGATACCAGATTGATTCTTTTGTTAAAAATGTGGTTTTATTTATATGAAGATGAATAGCTTCTCGTTCCAAATCAAAATAATCTTCGAGTACTGAAGATATTTTAGATTTACTTTCGGCAGAATCTGTTTGACAAAAAATAAATTGTGATATAAATAGAGTTAACAGATAAGGAATAAATTTCATAGAAAAGAAACTTTTTGTTTGGTTATAGGTACAAATATATTATTATTTTAACTTTTTATTAATAATATTTGTAGGATTTTACTAACTAATGAAGTAGCTAAATTCCGTCTCAAAACAGAATATATTACTTCTTAAAAAGACTTCTTTTCAAAATCAGGAAAATACAAATTTAAAGATTCCTAAAAACTCTTTGATTTTTGGATGATTATTTAAGAGATTTTATCTTTAGAATTTCCGTCACCAAGTAAAATTGAGATAATTTTTAAACCATCGGTTTGATCTGCTATTAATTTTAAAATACTTACCATAGGAATAAAAAGAATCATTCCGGCAGCTCCCCAGAGAATTCCGCCAATTGTAATTGTAATCAAAATAGCAAGAGTATTTATTTTCAGTCGATTGCCCACCGCAAAAGGGAAAATAATGTAGGCTTCGAGTAATTGAACAAATAAAAATATTAAAATTACACCTACCGGATACCAAATAGAATTAAAGGTAATCCAGGAAATGGTTATAGGCAAAAGGGATGAAATTATAATTCCGGCATAAGGAATAAATGTCAGAATTGAAGCCAAAAAACCAAAAAGAATAGGGTGGGGGATTCCTAATATAAACAAACCTAAACTGTTTAGAACTCCTACAATTAAGTAAACAAGAAGCATTCCTTTTATGAATTTGTAATATTCAACAATGGTATCCATAATTATTTTATGAATTATCTCTTTTTTTTGTTCAGAGAAAGCCTGATATAATACGGATACAAATAATTGACGATGATATAAAATTAATGATGTAAATATGGGAATCATTAACAAGAAAAATAATGATTCCGAAAGGGAGTAGGCAAGGCCTTGTAAAAACGGAAAAACTTGACTTCCGGAGTTTTCTAAAGCATTTTTAATATAATTCAATTGCAATTCTTTACTGAAACCAAATTCTGTTGTAAGATAATTATTGAACTCTGATAGAGTTTCCAATAATTTGGATTTTATTACATTCCACTCGCTAATGAATTCCAAAACCTGAAAACCAAGTAAATATAATAAAGCAAAAAATAATGTACCCAGAAGTAAAATAGATAAAGAAATGGCAAAACCTTTTTTCAAACCTTTTCCTTCCAACCATTTACAAATAGGATATAAGACAAAACTGATTTGAAGAGAAAAACATAACGGAATGAAGAGTGTTTTTCCAAAATAAAGGATTAACATAACAGAAATTATAATCAATAAAATTTCTGTTATTGAAAATTGAATTGGTGCTTTTTCTTCTTTTGATATTAATTTCATCTGTAAATAGAATTATATTAAATTATTAATTTAAGTAAACTTATTATATTATTTGATTATTAATTATTTCAGATATATAATTATCTGTAAAAATTTGATTTGTTTCGTGTTCAATAGTATTAGTTGTTATAACTTCAAAAGCACCGGCAAGCAGTAAATCTGCATAGGAATTATTGGCAAAAATTCCGTGAATTGCAATACAAACCGGTTGATTCATTTTGGTGCTTTTTAAATGTTTGATAGTTTCAATCATGGTTCTTCCGCTGGAAATTATGTCGTCAATCAGCACGGGTGTAAATCCTTCATATTTATCGACCTGAGGTACCGAAACAATTACATCATTATCGCCTTTTCTTGTTTTTTCTAATATCAGAAACGGAATATTCTCCAAACTCGCCACATGAGAGACCCATTGTTTACTTTCTGAATCAGGACCTATCAAAATTGGGTTTTTAATATTCTCTACAATCCATTTTGAAATTAAGAAAGAAGATGAAAGACAATATGTTTTGATATTATAAATTTCCGAAAGCGATTTTATTCTGTGAAGATGCGGATCGATAGTAATAATTTCATCTAAAAATGAGGACAGAAATTTTGCAAAACAGATAGCTGTAACACATTCTCCCTGTGAAAAATGTTTGTCCTGACGCATATAAGAAAGATAAGGAGCAATAAGACAAATATTGGCTGCTCCTAATTCTTTTATTGTTTGTGCCAGATAATAAAGCGGTAAAATTTTTGAGTCAGGATTGTGGAGCGTACAAACCAAAAACACTTGTTTTTCTTTAACTTCCGAAAGTATTTTTACATAAGTTTCCCCATCCGGAAATTGCCGGATTACGACATTGCCTAATTCCGCATTACACTTTTTTGAAAGTGATGTTGCTAATTTTTCGTTTCCACTTAAAGCAAAGAATATTTTTTCCATTTTTAAATAATTTTAATTATTTCATCAACAGATTTCAAATATTCGATTGTATAATTCAATTTTCCTTCAGATTCCGAATAAATACTGAATAATGTATCGCCTTCTTGTACTTTTGTTCCAAGTGGGCTGTTAAAATAAATTCCGGCAGAAGGATAATGAGGTGCACCTGCCAACTTGGCAATTTTTGCCAGTTTTCTATTATCGATTTCTACCACCATTCCACTTTTGGTCGATTTTATATCTTTTTTGAATTTAGCTGTTTTGGGTTCTGAAAATCGCCCTTGTGCCAGACAAATTCTTTTGAATTTTAAAAATGCTTGTCCGCTTTCAAGAATTTTAGTTGATTCTTCAAAACCTTTTCCTATTTCAATTTTTCCTGATAATTCAAGTAATGTTCCGGCAATTAATAAAGCTTTTTCTTTTAAATCTATTGGAGCATTCTTTTCGTTTTTTAAAACAGAAAGTACATCCATGGCTTCTAATGAAGGTCCAATTCCTCTGCCAATAGGTTGTGAGCCATCGGTAATTAAAACTTTGATATTGAGATTAATAGCTTCGCCAACGGCTTTGAAATAATATTGAAGTTTTAAAGCTTCTTCGTGAGTACGGACTTTTGCTGTTTTCCCGTAAGGAATTTCAATTACCACATGAGTAGAACCGGCTGCCAGTTTCTTAGAAAGAACCGAAGCAATCATCTGAGATTCGCTGTCAATATCGAGTGCTTTTTCTACCTGAATCATAATTTCATCTGCTGGAGATAATTTTGCCAGATTCCCCCAGGCAAAACAGCCATTTTCAGATTTTACAACTTTCTTTATTTCGTTTACAGATAAATTCACGTTGGTAATAGTTTCCATAGTGTCTGCGGTTCCGGCAGGCGATGTTATGGCACGTGAAGATGTTTTAGGTATTAGAAGTCCTGCGGCTGCAACAATTGCGACCACGATAGGAGTGGTACGGTTTCCGGGAAGCCCGCCAATACAATGTTTATCTAAAATAATTTTTTGATTCCAATTAATTTTAGCACCGGAATTCATCATTGCTTCAGTAAGCCAGATTATTTCTCCCAGGTCAAGATTGTTTCCTGTGCAGGCAACTATAAAAGCTGCGATTTCAATGTCAGAATATAGACCTTCGGTTATGTCGGATATTATTCGGTTATAAGCTTCCTTACTTATTTTTTCGTGATACATTTTAGCCCGAACATCACTCATTGATTTTAAAGGCTGTAAGTGAGAAATAGTTACAAAATCACCATCTTTTACTTTGAGTCTTTTAAGCGCTATTTCAGACAGGCTTACTATATTTTCTTTAAGAATATCAGAATGTACAAAGTTAAGGGAAGCAATGATACGTTTTCCTTTGTAATGAACCATTAAACGGGTAAAGGTGGTAAAACCTTCAGAATGACAAATAGGAGAGTCGCTATGTATATAAATATTGTTTTCCAGATAGGTGTCGATTCCCAAAGAATGGACTTTTAGTCTATTTGAAGATAATGGCTTTTTCATTTTGGATTTTTTATAATTGTCCAATGGAAAACATATTTCAAATAAATTTACTGATTTTTGACGGATTAGTATATCAAATACTACTAATTTGTCAATGGTAAAATAAAATTCCGTTTATAAAAAGAGTTTTATTTAACTCAAGTTATAAACGGAATTTTTATGTTTTGAAGAATTACTCTTACTAAATTTAGTACCAGCGTTTTTTGTTTTGTTTTGAATTGGCTGATTTTCTCGATTTATGTGCACCACCGCTTCTATTTGAATTTTTAGGTGGAGCGGTATTTCCGGGTGCTTCAGGAGTACCGGAATGCCAAGGGTAAGGATGGTCTGAAATAGTTTTTACATCTACTTTAATTAATTTTTGAATGTCTTTCCAGTAAGGAAGTTCGTCTTTACCACAAAAAGAAATTGCTATTCCACTGTTTCCGGCGCGACCGGTACGACCAATCCGGTGAACATAGGTTTCAGGAATATTAGGTAAATCAAAGTTAATTATAAAAGGAAGCTGGTCAATGTCAATTCCTCTTGCTGCAATATCTGTAGCGACAAGAACTCCCACTTCTTTATTTTTGAAAGCTTCCAGAACGCGTTGTCTTGCATTTTGAGATTTATCTCCGTGAATAGCCTCGGCAGGAATATCTTTTTTACGCAATGCTTTTACAACATTATCGGCGCCGTGTTTTGTTCTTGAAAACACCAATACATTCGACAAGTTTTCATTTTTTATCAAATGATATAAAAGATTTCTTTTTTCTCCTTTTTCAACAAAATAAATTCGTTGTTCTACTTTTTCAGCTGTAGATGATATGGGAGATACAGAAACTGTAGCAGGCTCAGTTAGGAAATTCTCAGCCAATTCTCTGATTTCAATAGGCATTGTTGCAGAGAATAATAAAGTCTGACGGTTTTTAGGTGTCAATTTTACTATTTTTCTAACATCGTTTACAAAGCCCATGTCCAACATTTGGTCGGCTTCGTCCAGAACCAAAGTATGCAAATGATCTAAATCGATGAATCCTTGTTTGTGTAAATCCAGTAATCTTCCGGGTGTTGCAATCAAAATATCAATACCTTTTTTTATAGTATCAACCTGCGGAACTTGAGAAACTCCTCCAAAAATGGTTAATTGAGTAAGATTGGTGTATTTTGCATATTCGTCAAAATTCTGCCCGATTTGCACAGCCAATTCTCTTGTAGGAGTTACAATCAAGGCACGAATCTGTTTTGGTTTTTTAGATGATCCAACGATTCTGTGTAATTGGTGAATAATAGGAATAGCAAATGCAGCTGTTTTTCCTGTTCCTGTTTGGGCGCAACCTACCAAATCCCGTCCTTCTAAAACCAAAGGGATTGCTTGTTGTTGTATGGGTGTTGGTTCTAAATAACCTAATTCAAAAACCGCTTTTTGTATACTTTTGGAAAGTGATAAATCTTCAAATAACATATTTTATTGTATTGTGTGCCTTTTAAAATTGGGGCACAAAGAACCGCAAAGATAGGTTATTATTTGTTAAAGTGGTTTTTACTTGATTTTCATCAAAAAGGAATTTATTTCCAAATAAAAAATCCATAAACTCATGTGTATGAGTTTATGGATTTTTGAATTTCACTTTGGGGTTAAAAGTGAAAAACGATTATCTCAAATTAAAACTTGTTTTAGATACCAATTCTGATTTATCGAAGATATTTACAAAATAAGTTCCTTTTTCAAAATCTTTATCAGAGTTACCAATTAGTTCACAAATATCAACAGTTTTGTTGCTGTAGGCAACTTTTGAGGTAAAACTGTAGTTTAAAACAAAAGATCCAAAAGTTTCTTTTTTGTTTTCACCAACAATATTGTTTTTGCTGTCGATAATTTGTACGTAATAAGTTTTCTCTCCTGACTTGGCAACAGAATTTTCAGCGATTGTAAAACAAATTTTCAATCTGTTGGCTCTACTGGCTTTGTCAGTCTCAACCTGTTTTCCTGATTTTTTCTGTTTGATACCTTGTGTTTTTAGGTTTAAGATTACCAGTTTAGAAGCTTTTTCAACAGTTTTATTTAAATTAGTGTTTTTAGCTACTAAAGTATCATTGGCTTTTCTTTGTTCTCCAAGTACAACAATGGTACTGTCTCTTTGAGTAGTAAGGACTTTATTTTGTTTTTTAAGTTCTTCGTTTTCGGCCATTAACACTTTCATGTTGTTTTGCAAAGCGTTGTACTTGGCTTTATACTCACGCATAGATGCTGCATCACCATTAGACTTTTTTAAGTCAGCCATTAAGTTTTCAACTTTTTCACGTTCCGCTTTCAATTCATCCGAC
Organism: uncultured Flavobacterium sp.; assembly: GCA_964631795.1. Taxonomy (GTDB): domain Bacteria; phylum Bacteroidota; class Bacteroidia; order Flavobacteriales; family Flavobacteriaceae; genus Flavobacterium. The sequence continues at coordinate 29,692 of CAZWAF010000037.1, forward strand.
ATAGCTGTATTTTCTTCAATTGCTTTATCGTATGTTGCTTTTAAAACTGCTAATGAATCTAAAACGTTTTCTTTTTCAGTTTTAACTGTAGTCATTTCTGTTTTTAATTCTTTTGTTTCATTTGTTAATGAAAAGATATAAAACAAACTTCCGGCTAATAATATTGCTAATACAGCTATAACCGCTTTTAAACTAGAATTAGTCTTTTGATTTTCCATGATTTATTGTTTTTTGTTAAAATTAATTTTAACAAATTTAAAATAATATTAATTGTACACAATTTTAATAGCCTATTTTTTTAAAGTTTTTGTAGTATTTTTGACTCATATTTTATATTATGGAAAAATTGATACCCTTTACAAAATCTGATTTGGCTAAAATTACCAATTTCAGAAATGGTGAAATAAAATTTGGAGAAAAAATGCATACAGTTCCAAAAGGAACTAATATTGAAGAATTTATAAAAAACTGTGATACGCAGTTTGTACTTTTTGGAATTCCGGAAGACATAGGAGTTAGGGCTAATTTTGGTCGTCCCGGAGCAGCTTCTGCCTGGGAAAGCGCCATTAAAAGTATTGCAAATATTCAACACAATCGTTTTTGCAAAGGCAGTAAAATTCTTGTTTTAGGCCATCTTGATGTACAGGCTGAGATGGAAGAAGTAAAAGATTTAGATTTTAATGATACTCAACAAAGAGCAAAACTGAGCAGATTAGTAGAGAAAATAGATAGAGAAGTAACTCATATTATTTTTACCATTGTGAAAGCCGGAAAAACTCCAATCATAATAGGAGGAGGACATAATAATTCTTATGGTAATATAAAAGGTGCTGCGCTTGCTAAAGGAAAACCTATAAATGCTATTAATTTTGATGCGCATTCCGATTTTAGAATTTTAGAAGGAAGACATAGCGGTAATGGCTTTTCATACGCTTATGAAGAAGGTTTTTTAAAAAAATATTTCATTTTTGGTTTACACGAAAGTTATACTTCTAAAAGTGTTTTAGATATAATTAAGAAAACTGATGATAGAGTTCGGTTTAATACGTATGATGAAGTTAAAATACGTAATACTAAAATTTTTGAACAAGAACTTTTGAACTCACTTAATTTTATCAAAAATGATCCGTTCGGAATAGAAATAGATCTCGATTCTTTACCAAATGTTGCCAGTAGTGCAATGACATTAAGCGGATATTCTGTAGAAGAAGTCCGTTATTTTATTAATTATTTTGCTCAAAACAACAATGCTGCCTATTTGCATATTTGTGAAGGAGCCCCTGAATTATCCGAAGATAAAAACAATCATTTGATAGGAAAATTAATAGGTTATTTGGTTACTGATTTTATCAAAGCCAACTTTAAAGAAAGTTAATAAGGATTAAAAAAATAACGGGACTGAAATATGTCCCGTTATTTTTATTCAACTATTTTTTTCTCAAAAAGCTAAAATAATAAATTCACTACGTCTGTTTTGTTGGTGTTGTTCTTCGGTGCATT
>CAZWAF010000038.1:0-12157 GCA_964631795.1 uncultured Flavobacterium sp.
TACTCCGGGTGAAGCTAAAGTTGGTATCATGCCAGGTTTCGTTTTCAAAAAAGGAAAAGTGGGAATCGTTTCTAAATCAGGAACTTTAACTTATGAGGCTGCTGATCAAGTTGTAAAACAAGGTTTATGAATCACTACAGCTATCGGAATTGGTGGAGATCCAATTATTGGAACTACTACTAAAGAAGCTGTTGAATTGTTGATGAACGATCCGGAAACAGAATGTATCATCATGATTGGTGAAATCGGTGGTCAATTAGAAGCTGATGCTGCTAAATGGATAAAAGCTGACGGTAACCGTAAACCAGTTGTAGGTTTCATCGCTGGTGAAACTGCTCCAAAAGGACGTACAATGGGTCACGCAGGTGCTATCGTTGGTGGTGCTGACGATACAGCTGAAGCTAAAAAACGTATTATGAGAGAGTGTGGAATTCACGTAGTTGATTCTCCTGCTGAAATTGGTAAAAAAGTGAAAGAAGTAGTTGGATAATTTCCAATATTTTAAATAACAAATTTAAAAGCTCCGTCTAGTTGAATAAACGAGATGGAGCTTTTTCTTGATTTAGGTCATTCTAAAGAATGACAATTATTAATATCACTAAAAATTTAGGTTTTGGTGACAAAATAAAAAATATGTACACAGAATTAAAAGAGTTTGAAATCAGTAATTGTTTTGTTTTTACTCAGGAAGACAGTCTAGAAGTAGTTTGTAATGCACCAGAAGCAGGAAGCGGTGTTTTCCTGGTTTATGCAGAGAATGGAGATGCAAGAGAATTGATTATGGTAGGTTCTACCGGAACAGTTCAAAACAATGGAGATCTAAAAATTAAAAACGGTGGTTTGTATGACAAAATCGTAAACGGACACCAATTTGCAAAAACAGGAAGAAAATATTCTTGGCCTGCGCAAATGAAATTGGAAAATATTGACAAACTGGAAGTGGTTTGGTACGAGACTTTCAATGATAAAAACAAAGGAATTCCTACTTCTGTAGAAGGACAGGTTTTGCAAAACTTCCTTAATGAAAACGGAAGATTACCAAGATGGAATGTAGCATTCTAGTTTGTTTTTCTATAAAACTAAAAAAACCGTTCAGATGAACGGTTTTTTTTATTGTGTCTATTTGAAAATGTAGTTTTAATCATTCATCGAAATCAAAAACTCTTCGTTGTTTCTGGTTTTCTTAAAACGGTCGTTGATAAATTCCATAGCTTCAACCGGGTTCATATCAGAAAGATATTTTCTCATAATCCACATTCTTTGCAATGTTTCTTTATCAAGAAGCATATCATCTCTTCGTGTGCTTGAAGATGTCAAATCAATGGCAGGGAAAATACGTCTGTTGGCAATTTTTCTGTCTAATTGCAATTCCATATTACCGGTACCTTTAAACTCTTCAAAGATAACTTCGTCCATTTTAGAACCGGTTTCAGTCAATGCCGTAGCAATAATACTCAAAGAACCACCGTTTTCAACATTTCGAGCCGCTCCAAAGAAACGTTTTGGTTTTTGCAGAGCATTAGCATCCACACCACCACTTAAAACCTTTCCTGAAGCTGGTTGTACGGTATTGTAAGCTCTGGCTAATCTGGTAATCGAATCCAATAAAATCACTACATCATGTCCGCATTCTACCAGTCTTTTTGCTTTTTCCAAAACGATGTTCGCAATTTTTACGTGTTCCTGCGGTTCACGGTCAAAAGTAGAAGCAATTACTTCACCACGAACGTTTCTAATCATATCAGTTACCTCTTCAGGACGTTCGTCAATCAAAAGAACAATTAGATAAACTTCAGGATGATTGGCAGCAATCGCATTGGCAATGTCTTTCAGTAACATGGTTTTACCTGTTTTTGGCTGAGCTACAATCATACCACGTTGTCCTTTTCCGATAGGAGAGAATAAATCGATGATTCGGGTGGAGATAGTGCTTTGTTTTTCGGCTAATTTGAATTTTTCCGAAGGGAAAACAGGAGTCAAGTGTTCAAAAGAAACCCGGTCGCGAACAACCTGTGGATCGTGTCCGTTGATTTTTAAAACTCTTACCAAGGGGAAGAATTTCTCGCCTTCTTTTGGCGGACGAACCACTCCTTTTACAGTATCTCCGGTTTTAAGTCCGAAAAGCCTGATTTGGGAAGTGGAAAGGTAAATATCATCAGGTGAAGCCAAATAATTATAATCTGAAGAACGCAGGAATCCGTATCCGTCAGGCATCATTTCAAGAACACCTTCACTTTCTATAATTCCGTCAAATTCAAAATCGGAATCCCTGAATCCGGATTTTTTGTTTTTATGATTTTGATTTTGTTGGTTTTTATTCTGATTCGGATTTTGTTGCTTGGCAATTACCGGTCCTTTTGTCTCTGTATTTAAAGTTTTTGCCGGAACTTCTTGAGAAATTGCTGTTTCTGTTGCAGGAATTGTTTCTTTATCAGTTGTTTCTCTAGGAACGTTTTTATTGATTTTATTCTCGTACTTAGCTTTATTGAATTTAATCAATTTACGTTCATTTTGAACGGGAGCTGCTGTATTTTCAGATTGGTTTTCGGTAACAGTAACTTCGGTTGGAGCAGAAACAGAATCTGTCTGAGGTTTTACCGGTTTTATTTTCTTTTCAGGTGTTATTCTCTCCCTTTTGGGTTGAGTATTATTTACAGAAGTAGCGTCCTCTGTAGGAGTTTCATTCTGGGATTTTGCCTGAAAATCAAGAATCTCATTAATAAGAGCATCCTTTTTTACACCGGAAATTTTTATTGTTTTAGCCAATTTAGCTATTTCTTGAAGCTCAGAAAGCTTCATTTCTTTTAACGCAGAAATATCAAACATGAATATTATTTGAATTTAGTTAGTAGGGGTAGTCTAGTATGTGGTAGAATTTTTGTTTCGGATACTTCGAAGAATGAAGTATTTAACTGTTTCGTTATGCAATAATACAAATAAAATTTAACAAGACGTAGTATTTATTGGAAAAAAAATATATTTTTGTGGCTCATAAGATTAAAAATGATTCAGAGAATACAAACTGTCTATCTAATATTGGCCCTTGTTATTACAGGGATTCTTCCTTTTGTTTTTCCTTTATGGACAACAAATGACATGAAGGATTTTTATTTTATGTTTGATATGAAATATGTAGCCTTATTCGGATTGAGTACTACATTATCATTTTTAAGTATTATTTCTTTCAAAAAGAGACAAAATCAATTTGTGATGAACAGATTGAACATCATATTGAATTTAATTTTATTAGGATTATTTATTTATCGTTCGCTAAATACATCTGGAGAAGTCGTTGAAATTTCTGAGAAAGGTGTTGGGATGTTTCTTCCTATTGGTGCTATCGTCTTTTTGGCTCTTGCCAATAAAGCCATCAAAAAGGATGAAGATCTTGTAAAATCTGTTGACCGATTGAGATAAACCTATAAACTTAGTTTATTTAGTGCGAAGAAAAACCCGAACATTTGTTCGGGTTTTTTTTCGTTTAATTCGATTGCTCGATTGTTTGCTTTTTGCTTTTTGGCTAATCACTAATCACTAATCACTCTTTCCTACTTCTTCCCGATTTCAATTATCTCCAAATCTTTTATTTTATCGCCATCAATCACAAAACGGAGCATTGTTCTCATTTGGTGAAAGCCGCTTTTTCCGGCAGCTCCGGGATTCATGTGCAATAGATTGTGTTTTTTATCAAATATAACTTTCAGTATGTGAGAATGTCCGCAAATGAATAATTTGGGCGGATTGGACTCAAGTTCTGCCTTGATATTCGGAGAATATTTTCCGGGATAACCACCAATGTGGGTAATCCAGACATCAACACCTTCACACATAAAACGGTTATTCAACGGAAATTCCATTCTGGCTTTATTGCCGTCAATGTTGCCGTAAACAGCTCGCAAAGGTTTCAGTTTTTTTAAGGTGTCGGTAACGTTCAAATCTCCAATGTCTCCGGCATGCCAAACTTCATCGGTCTGTTGAACGTATTTCAAAATAGTATCATCAATATGACCATGAGTGTCAGAAAGTAAAAGGATTTTTGTCATTTTTGTAGTTGAAAAGTGTCAAAGGTACAAAGTTTAAGAGCGTGTAAAAGCGAACTTTTCGTTTAATTTTAGGGTAATTTATAAAAGTTTTTCAATCAAAATTTAAAACCGTAGTTTTGTGTTTTATATTCAAAAATCATGACTAAGTTACAAATCAGAGCTTTCGTATATCAGTTAATCTGTTTTTCTATTTTGTTTATTCTGTTCCGATATTTAATCGGAGAATTTTTTAATCTAACCGGGCTTTGGGTTCCATTTCTAGCCTTTATTATAGGGACAGTGTTATCTCCTAAATTTATGGCTGTAAAAACCAAAGAAGGAGAGAAATTGTTTATGAAATGGTTGTTTATAAAGGGAATCAGAGAAGTTAAGTAGTTTTTAAACGAAAAATTAATAGAGAAAGCTGTTGTTGTTTAATGACGGCTTTTTTTGTTGGAATTGACAAATGAAAAATATCAAAACTTACTAACTTAGCCGCTTTCAAAATTTAGCTACTCAAAAAATGAAAATAATAGCCGTAATTCCTGCCCGATATGCCTCAACCCGTTTTCCTGCTAAATTAATGCAGGATTTGTGCGGTAAAACCGTTATTTTAAGAACTTATGAAGCGGCTGTAAATACACGGTTGTTTGACGATGTTTTTGTTGTAACGGATTCTGATTTGATATACAACGAAATTGTTCTTAATGGAGGAAAAGCCATTATGAGTATCAAAGAACACGAGTCGGGGAGTGACAGGATTGCTGAAGCTGTTGAAAATTTGGAGGTGGATATAGTGGTAAATGTTCAGGGAGATGAGCCTTTTATCAATGCCGAACCTTTGGCCAAAGTGATTGATGTTTTTAGGAATGATCTTGATAAGAAAGTCGATTTAGCTTCCTTGATGCGTGAAATTACTGATGAAGATGAAATCAATAATCCAAATAATGTAAAAGTGGTAACTGATCAAAACGGATTTGCGCTTTATTTTTCGCGTTCGGTAATTCCGTATCCAAGAGAGAAAAACGTAGGAGTTCGCTATATGCAACATATCGGGATTTATGCTTTCCGCAAACAAGCATTGCTTGATTTTTATGCTTTACCGATGAAATCGCTCGAAGCTTCCGAAAAACTGGAACAATTGCGCTATCTTGAATTTGGCAAGCGAATTAAAATGGTTGAAACTTCTCATGTGGGAATTGGAATTGACACTGAAGAAGATTTGGCGAAAGCCCGAAAAATGATGTTATAATTGACTTTTAGTTTGTTTTTTTAATTTCCTTTTTTAGAAATGATTAATTCGTTGTATTGTTCCAATTTAGGAAGCGCAACGTAATTGAAACCGTTGGATTTTAAATGAGAAATATACTCCTGATTTCTCAGAGCATCATTTTTGTCCAAAATCATGGTGTTGAACAAAACCACCCCTTTTGGGTTTACCAAAAAAGCAATTCGGTTGATGAATTCACTTTTAAATAAGAATTTGGGCATTTCTTTGTCCTGAAAGATATCTATGATGATTAAATCGAATTTTTTTTGACAAGAAGCTATATAGTCTTGTGCGTCGGCTAAAATGATTTCTAAATTCGGAATTTCGTTTAGTTGAAAGTATTCGTTGGCCAATTCAATTACAGTTGAGTCAATTTCGACACCGGTAATATTTCCTTTAAAGCCTGTTTCATCAACAAGCGTTTTTATGACACTTCCGCCGGCAACTCCCAAAACCAAAATAGTATTCATGGATTCGATTTTAGAAAATCCAATTTCTTTGAGTCCAATTCTGAGAATACGCTGTAAACTTCCGTAAGAATAATTGGTGTTTTTAGAATCCAAAACCAATTGACCGTTATTCCAGGTAATTTCGAGATTTTTACTCCAAACCGATTTTTTTTGGAAAACATTTATCGGAATAAGGTAGCTGAGAATCTTTTTTAACATTCGAAAATTTTTAGTCAAAATTAATCGAATATAGTTTTAATCCCAATTTTAGTCATTTTCATTTTAATTGAAAAACGATGCTGACAATTGAATATTCCGAAAAAATTATTTTCTGGAATTGAAATCACGAAAAGTTCCGTCTTTGTAAAAAATTACAATCTTATAAATATCGCTGTTGTTTGAGTTGATGAAATTCTCTGAAATAGGTAAGGAGGTGTTTTTTGATTCCGGAATTTCAATCTCAGGATTGTTTATTTCGGTATCAAATAAACTCGACTGAAAATCATTTTCAGAAGAAATATTTTCGGGTTGAATTTCAATTTGAGGTGAAGTAGGAGGTAACTCAGTTGTATCACTTTTGAGAAAATTTCCCTTTCCGTTCAACATCCAATAGAGATTTACATCGGGAAAAACGTCGATTATTTTTAATATAAAATCCAAACTAGGTTTGTTTCTTCCGGACAAAAGATGGGAGATACTGGAACGCTGCACTCTGATTTTATCGGCAAAAGAAGAGGCGCTGAGAGAGTAATAATCCAATAAATATTCAAGTCTTTTGATGAAATCTTCTGTGTTTACCATTGTAACTATTTTTATCTCAATAAGATTTTACAAATGTAACAAATATAATTAAACAAGCTAATTTTACAGTTGTAAATTGTAAATTTAGGTCTAAATAACATAATTAATCAATTTATATAAGTATATGTAAGTAGTTGGTAATTAAGTAAATAATAACAAATAATTAAACTGTAAAAATTTTGTTTACAAGCCGTAAACAAAAGAATTTGCAAGACGAATCAAAACTGTTTACAAAATTAAATTACAGGTTGATTTCCTGTGGTTACAATTGTAAATAGTAAGTTGTTTACTTTTGTAACATTAAAAATTACGCCATGAATTTGATAGAATTATTCAATAGATTTAAAGAACAAACCATCTCCGGACGTTATATAAATTTGGATCATATAACTCCTTTGATCGAAAGGTTGAAACAAAAAAGTGATGTTCAGATTATAGGACAATCTGTTTTGGGAGAACCGATTTACAGTTACCAAAAAGGAACCGGTGAAATCAGGATTTTGTTTTGGTCACAAATGCACGGAAATGAAAGTACCACCACAAAGGCTCTTTTTGATTTATTCAACTTATTGGAAAGCGAAACAGATTTGGCAAACAATTTATTAAGCCAGTTTACGTTTTACTTTATTCCTATGCTTAATCCTGACGGAGCTCGATTGTATACGAGAGAGAACGCTAATAAAGTTGATTTAAATCGGGATTCGTTAAATCTTACTCAGCCGGAAAGTCGCTTATTGAGATCTGTTTACGAACAATTCAAACCTGATTATTGTTATAATCTGCACGATCAGCGCACTATTTTTGGAGTAGGAACTACAGGTAAGACCGCAACGGTGTCGTTTTTATCGCCTTCTTATAATGAAAATAGGGATATAAATGAAGTGCGTAAAAAAGCAATGGCGATAATTGCAGATATGAATAGTGGGTTGCAAGAGTTTATTCCGGGGCAAATAGGGCGATTTGACGATGGATTTAATATCAATTGTATTGGAGATATGTTTCAGAGTTTAGGAGCCCCTACTATTTTATTTGAAGCGGGGCATTTTCCGAATGATTATCAAAGAGAAGAAACCCGAAAATACATATTTATATCTTTATTGTTGAGTTTTGAATCTATACGTAACGGAGGTGCAGATGATAAAAAAACAGATGAATATATGCGGATTCCTCAAAATAATCCTAATTTTTACGATTTTGTTTGTAAAAATGTCAATCTAAATTATGATAATTCGAAAAAAAGTATCAATTTTGCAACTCAATATAGAGAAGAATTGAATAATAACCAAATCGATTTTGTTGCTTATATTGCTAGGATTGATGATTTAGAAGATTGTTTTGGTCATATTGAAATTGACGGAGAATTTGAATTGTATAATGATGGCAATCAGAATTATCCGGAAGTAGGTCAAAAAGCCAATTTTAATATCGGAAATCGCATCAAAGCAGTGAATGGTAAAATAGAATTGATTTAAAAGGAAATTTTTGTTTTCCCCAAATATTAATTTAAAAAAAAAGTTATGAGTAAGTTTCGTTTAGATGAGGTTGACCACCAAATTTTGGAAATGTTAATTGACAATACCAGAGTTCCGTTTACAGATATTGCAAAAAAATTGCTTATTTCTGCGGGAACAGTACATGTTAGGGTTAAAAAAATGGAAGATGCCGGGATTATCAAAGGTTCTACATTATCACTGGATTATGAGAAATTAGGTTATTCTTTTATTGCTTATGTTGGGGTTTTCTTGACAAATACTTCGCAAACTAAGTTTGTTTTAGAGAGAATCAACGAAATTCCTTTTGTAACAGTTGCACACGTTACAACCGGTAAATTCAATATTTTCTGTAAGATTAGAGCCAAAGATACTAAACACGCTAAAGATGTTATCTTTATGTTGGATGATATTGATGGTGTTTACAGAACAGAAACTATGATTTCTCTGGAAGAAAGCATTAACGACAAGAAACGTTTGATGCATACAATCTTTAAGGATATGTAATTTTTTGCATAAAAGATATTTTTTAAAACCTCAAATGAAAGTTTGAGGTTTTTTTGTGATTATTTTTCTAGTTGATGAAGATAATATCAATTAGATATATAAATAGTCTGTTTTGTTTTTTGTCATATTGAGAGAAGTTGAAATACATTATTAGTTTACTGTTGATGTTTTGAGAAATAAAGCGATAAGGATGGAAATTATTAAATTCTACCCATAACGTTTTTTGACATCCCAATTGAGTGAAAACGAATTGGCAGAGAAAAATTGTAAATATTATGGAGTATTATAGTTTTATATTCAGAATTCTAAAAACATAAAAAAAACCTGATCGTATTTGATCAGGTTTTCTTTTAAATAGACTTTTGGTTATGATTCTAAATTTATTTCAAATCAAAGCGGTCAAGGTTCATTACTTTGTTCCATGCCACAACAAAGTCTTTTACAAATTTTTCTTTTGCGTCATTGCTTGCATAAACTTCGGCCAATGCTCTCAATTCGGAGTTTGAACCAAAGATTAAATCTGCTCTGGTAGCTGTCCATTTTAGATTTCCTGTTTTTCTGTCTCTTCCTTCAAACTCTTCTTCTGAATTTGAAGCGGCTTTCCAAACGGTATTCATATCAAGAAGATTAACAAAGAAATCATTATTTAATACATCTTTTTTGGTAGTAAAAACACCTTGTTTTGAGTTGTTGTAATTGGCATTCAAGACACGCATACCTCCAACAAGTGCAGTCATTTCAGGAGCAGTCAGGGTAAGCAATTGGGCTTTGTCTACCAATAATTTTTCTGTAGGTACAGTGTATTTCGTTTTTAAATAATTGCGGAAACCATCTGCCATTGGTTCAAGAACCGTCATAGACTGAACGTCTGTTTGCTGTTGCGAAGCATCCATACGCCCGGGAGTAAAAGGAACCAGAACTTCATAGCCGGCATTTTTTGCTGCTTTTTCTACTGCCGCATTACCCGCCAGTACAATAAGATCGGCCATGGATACTTTCTTACCGTTAGTTGCTTTATCGTTAAAATTCTTTTGAATTTTCTCAAGTGCTTTTAACGTTTTGTCCAATTGTTTAGGATTGTTGGCTTCCCATTTTCTTTGAGGCAATAATTGAATTCGGGCACCATTGGCACCACCTCTTCTGTCAGAACCACGGAATGTTGAAGCCGAAGCCCAGGCAGTAGAAACCATTTCGCTTACAGTAAGACCTGAATTCAACAGTGTTGTTTTTAAATCAGAGGCATCTTTCTCGTCAATCAATTTATGATTTACCGCAGGAATCGGGTCTTGCCAGATCAATTCTTCTTTTGGAACTTCCGAACCTAAATATGAGGCACGAGGACCCATGTCGCGATGTGTCAATTTGAACCAGGCACGGGCAAAAGCATCAGTAAATTGTTCAGGGTTTTCAAGGAATTTTCTTGATATTTTTTCATAAACAGGATCAAATCGCAATGATAAATCTGTTGTTAACATCGTTGGTAAATGCTTTTTATTTGCATCAAAGGCATCTGGTACCGTTACTTTTGAATTCTTTGCACCCCATTGCTGTGCACCGGCGGGGCTTTTTGTTAACTCCCATTCATTTTCAAACAGGCTTTTAAAAAATCCATGTCCGAATTTTGTTGGAGTAGAAGTCCACGTCACTTCCAATCCGGAGGTAATGGCATCTTTTCCTTTTCCGGTACCGTATTTACTGGTCCAGCCTAATCCCTGTTCCTCGATACCTGCTGCTTCAGGCTCCGGTCCAACTAATGAAGCATCTCCGGCTCCGTGTGTTTTTCCAAAAGTATGTCCTCCGGCAATAAGTGCTACCGTTTCTTCATCATTCATTCCCATGCGTCCAAAAGTTTCACGGATATCTTTGGCTGCTGCAATAGGATCAGGATTTCCGTTTGGCCCTTCAGGGTTTACATAAATAAGTCCCATTTGAACGGCAGCCAACGGATTTTCAAGTTTTCGATCACCGGAATAGCGTTTGTCTTCCAGCCATTTGTTTTCCGAACCCCAATATACATTCGATTCCGGTTCCCAAACATCTTCTCTTCCTCCCGCAAATCCGAAGGTTTTGAATCCCATATCTTCCAAAGCCACATTTCCGGTAAGGATCATCAAATCGGCCCAGGAAATCTTACTACCGTATTTTTGTTTGATTGGCCAAAGCAGTCGTCTTGCTTTATCCAAATTGGCATTATCCGGCCAACTGTTCAAAGGAGCAAATCTTTGTTGTCCCGCACGTGCGCCACCTCGACCATCTCCGGTACGGTAAGTTCCGGCACTATGCCAGGCCATACGAATAAAAAAGGGACCATAATGTCCAAAATCTGCCGGCCACCAGTCTTGTGATTGGGTCATTAGCGTATGAAGGTCTTTTTTTACAGCCTGTAAATCCAGACTTTTAAATTCTTCAGCATAATTAAAATTCTTATCCATAGGGTTGGATAACGCAGAATTGTGTCTAAGAACGCTTAAATCAAGTTGATTAGGCCACCAGTCGTGATTGTCTGTCCCTTTGCTGCTAACAGTTGGAGTACTCTCAACTGTAGTTGTTTGGGATTTATTGCTACTTAAAAATCCAAAAGGGCATTTCCCTTTACTCTCCATAGCAGGTTGGGCATTTAATGAATATGCCACTAAAACACCAAGTGTTACTAAAGTTTTTTTCATATCATAAAAAATTTATTAAAAATAATTTTGTTAACTATTAGCGAAATTAATTAGTTAATTTAACAAATTTATTTGATACGTATATTAATATTTTATGATATTATTAGTAAAATTGATTACAATAAAATCTTTTTTATAATCTAAATAATTGGGATCACATTGTTTTTCTATAATTCAAAATAGCCCAAATATTGAAAAACACGGCAAAACAAGACAAGGCGAAAAATTGTGTCCCAAGATCTGAAATTCCGCTTCCTTTGAGATAAACCATGCGCATTACCTGCATAAAGTATTTCAACGGATTAAAAATGGTTATGTACTGTGCCCATTCGGCCATACTGTTGATTGGAGTAAATAATCCACTCATCAATATCAGAATTAACATAAAAAAATACATTACAAACATTGCCTGTTGCATGGTATTGGAATAATTTGATATAACGAGTCCAAAACCTGAAATTCCCAAAATATAAAGTGCCGCAAAAAAATAAATGGTTCCCAAACTGCCTGCAGGAGACAAGCCATAGACAACGTAAGCCAAACCAAAAGCGATGGTAATTACCGTAAACCCAATTATCCAATAAGGAAGTAATTTTGAAATTATAAAAATAAACTTCGGAATCGGAGTTACATTCAGCTGTTCCATCGTTCCCGCTTCTTTTTCACCTACAATATTCAGAGCCGGAAGAAAACCGCAGAGCATCGTAAGTAGCATAACCATCAAAGCGGGAATCATATAAATTTTATAACTCAAATGGGAATTAAATCGGTTTTGGGAAACAATTTCTATAACCGGAAATTTGGTTTGCGTTGCCGATTGAAACCATTTTTCACGTACTTCAGAAGAAAAATCAGTAACTATTCCCGAAAGATAGGCACTTCCCAATCCTCCTTTGGTGCCATTGACCGAATTGGCAGAAATTAGAAGATGCACTGCTTGTTCACGCACTAA
>CAZWAF010000038.1:12167-31025 GCA_964631795.1 uncultured Flavobacterium sp.
CAAAATTGGCAGGAATTTCCAAAATAATATCCGCTTTGTCTAGTTCAATTTGATGAAGTGCTTTTTGGGAATTATCAACAACCGAAGTTAACTTATAATAACCGGAAGATATAACCTTTTGTATCAATTGATTGGAATAACTGCTGTGATCATTATCAATCACACAGAGATTTATATTTTTAATCTCAAAATTGGCAGCAAGCGGGAATATCAATAATACCATGACCGGGAATAATAAAATCATCCGGGGTATGAACGAATTGCGAACAATCTGCTTGAATTCTTTTTCTAATAAAAACTTTAGCATAGCTATTCTAAACGGTTTTTGAATTTTTTCAAACTTATACCAATAATTATTACAACCATGAATCCCAATATTATCAATTCTTTATAAATGGAAGAAACTCCGGTTCCCTTTATCATAATGTTTTTGACGGCAATGATGTACCATTTTGCCGGTATTACATTGGACAGCAATTGCAAAGGCAATGGCATGTTTTCTACAGGAAAAATCATTCCGGACAACAGCATTATGGGCATCATAAAAACCATTCCCGAAATCAGCATGGCGGCCATTTGGGTTTCTGTAATGGTTGAAATCAAAAGCCCCAAGGAAAGCGCAACAAAAATGAAAAGCACTGAAAGTACAAGTAACCAAAACAGGCTACCCGCCACGGGAACTCCTAAAACATAGACTGAAAGCAACAATACTGATGTTGTATTGACACAAGACAATAAAAAATAAGGCACCGCTTTGGCAAGGATGATATAGATAGGCTTGAGAGGTGAAACAAGTAATATCTCCATTGTCCCCATTTCTTTTTCCCGCACTATGGCAATAGAAGTCATCATGGCACAAATCAGCATCATGATAAGTCCTAAAACTCCCGGAACAAAATTATAAGCATCTTTCATTTGGGGATTGTAACGCATTTTTACATTTGGGACAATCTGAAAAGGAACTTTGATGCCTTGCATTAAATCTTGTTGGTAATCCATTATAATTGCTCTGGCGTAATTGGTTAGAGCAGTAGCCGTATTTGGGTCGGTGGCATCAGCAATTAACTGAATATAGGTTTTTCCTGAATGTAGTAAATTGGACTCGAAATTTTCATCAAAAATAATTACCAATTCAATTTTGCCTTCCCGAAATTCGTGCTCTATTTGGGAAGGATCATTGAGGTATTTGGCAACATCAAAATAGTTACTGGCATTGATTCGCTCTATTATTTTTCTTGAAGGATTGCTTTTTGAAGGATCGTAAACAGCCACTTTAGAATTTTTGACTTCGGTGGTAATGGCAAATCCAAAAAGAAGAATTTGGATTATTGGCATAGCCAAAAGCAGAAGCATTGTTCGCAAATCGCGAAAAATATGCAGAAATTCCTTTTTTACGAATGCTCTAAACTGTTTCATATAGTTTTTTTTGACACAAATTTTCACAAATTGAAATGGTAAATATTATAAGTGTAATTAATTTCAACGTATCCAAATTCGTGTAAATTCGTGTAATTCGTGTCTCTTTTTTAATTTCATCTCAATCTGCTTTTCGTGTAGCTTTCCTTGCCAATTGTTGAAATACTTCATCCATATCATTGGCACAATATTGGAGTTTGAGGTTTTTTGGAGAGTCTAATGCATCTATTTTTCCGTCAACCATAATGGAAACGCGGTCACAATATTCGGCCTCATCCATATAATGCGTGGTTACGAAAATCGTGATGCCTCGAGCAGAAGCCTCATAAATGAGTTCCCAAAATTGTCTTCGGGTCACAGGGTCAACACCACCCGTAGGCTCGTCGAGAAATACAATTTTTGGGTTGTGGAAAATCGAAACTGAAAGAGCCAATTTTTGTTTCCATCCTAATGGCAAGTCTTTAACCAAGGTGTTTCTTTCCGATTCAAAATTTAAGGTTTTCAGTAACTCATTTGTTTTTAAGGCAATTTCCTTTTCGGGCATACCATAAATCCCGGCAAAGAGTCTTATATTTTCCCATACTTTAAGGTCATTGTAAAGCGAAAATTTCTGACTCATATATCCAATGTTTTTTTTGATTTGTTCCGGATTTTTATCAATATCAAAACCAGCCACAGTCCCTTTGCCCGATGTCGGTTTACTCAAACCGCAGAGCATACGGATAGCGGTGGTTTTACCGGCACCATTTGCACCTAGAAATCCAAAAATCTCTCCTTGATTTACCTCAAATGTAACATCATCGACAGCAGTAAAATTACCGAAGCGTTTCACAAGATTGTTGACAATAATAGCTTTCATTTTTAATGTTTTTTTGCCACGGATTACACAGATTTTCACAGATTTAATTTGTGGTATTAAAGAAATCTGTGCTAATCTTTTTAATCTGTGGCTAATTTTTCAGTCTCGCTTTAATCTTTTTCAAAATCCAAACTCATATAGCAATCTTCTATTTTTGGTTGGGTTGGATGGATATTTACATTTGTATGTCCTTTTTCAATCAAAAAAGACTTCAGTTCATCTGTTGAAATTGACTCGCTTTTGAAAGTAACGTGATGAGAATCGCCAAACGCAAAACAGGATTTTATATTTGGAAACTGCCTTATGTCCTTCAATAATTGATACATATCATTGCTCTGTACCGACCAAAGAGACGCTCCGAACTGATTGACCATATTTTGAGGCGTATCGATTTTAAGTATTTTACCCTCAGCAATCAAGGCAATGCGGTCGCACAAAGTGGCTTCGTCCATATAGGGCGTGGAAACCAAAATCGTGATACCCTGCTCTTTTAATTTTTTGAGCATTTCCCAAAACTCTTTTCGGGAAACCGGATCGACACCAGTTGTTGGCTCATCCAAAAATAAGACTGATGGTTTATGAATCAGAGCGCAAGACAAAGCCAATTTTTGTTTCATTCCTCCCGAAAGCGCGCCTGCTTTTCGGGTTTTGAAAGGTTCGATTTGTTGGTAAATATCTTTTATGAGATCATAATTTTCTTCGACCGTAGTATTAAAAACGGTGGCAAAAAAGTTGAGGTTTTCTTCAACGGTCAAATCCTGATAGAGCGAAAATTTACCCGGCATATAACCAACTCTGTGCCTGATTGCCTTAAAATCGTTAATAACATCAAATCCGTCCACAGATGCGTTTCCCGAATCGGGTTTCAAGAGTGTAGTCAGAATGCGGAAAATAGTGGTTTTGCCTGCGCCATCGGGACCAATCAACCCAAATATTTCGCCTTTATTAACCTGAAAAGACACATCGCAAACAGCCATTATTTTTCCGTTTCCATACGATTTGTTGATATGGTTTACGTTAATGGGAATGCTATTATTGGGATTGTTCATGACAAGATTTTTTATCAAAAGACAAGGTCGCCATACATTCCTATTTTTAAAGTTCCATCATTTTTTACACGTATTTTCACGGCATAAACCAGATTAACTCTTTCGTCTTTAGTTTGAATGGTTTTAGGAGTAAACTCGGCTTTGCTGTTTATCCATTCTACAGTTCCCGAATATGTTTTTGATTTACCGTCTTCCGTGTCCACGTTTACTTTAACAGTATCTCCGATTTTGATTTTGGCAAATTGGGAGGCAGTTATGTAAGCTCTTAATTTTATAACCGACAAATCGGCAATTTTATAAATCGGTTTTCCTATTGTAGCCATTTCATATACATTGGCATATTTGGCTAAGACTGTACCTGAAATAGGATTGACAATTTTGCATTTTTTAAGTTGATCTTCAACCTGTGCCAATTGAACAGCAACAGTACCGCTTTGTTCGGTAAGATTGGTGGTAGTGGTAGCCAACTGACTTTTTAAAACATCAATTTTAGATTGCAGGATGGTAATTCGGTCGTGGGCATCATCAAGTTGTTTTTGCGAAGCTACACCTCCTTTTACTAAATTTTCAATTCTTTTTTGATCTTTAATAGCATTTTCAAGTTCCTTTTGTAAAGCCTCAATTTGGACTTTACTGTTGGGACGACCCGATAAAATGGCTTTTTCATTTTGTTTTAATTGCAGTTTTGACAAATGCAATTGAGTGCTGTCTATGTAGCCTATTTTTTGATCTTGTTCTAAAAAATCACCTTCATTAATATTCAGTTTCAAAATCTTTCCATTTGCTTCAGCAGAAATTATTGTTTCTGTAGCTTCAAATGTTCCTGAGGCACGGTTTTCATTTTCGTCTTTACCACAAGAAAAAAGAGCGATAGAAAAAGTTATGATACTTATTTTATGATAATTGAAATTCATTTTTGTATGATTAAATTAGTTTCCGCTTATCGTTTTATAGTTGTAAATGCTCATTAGCAACTGTATTTGATGCAATGCCTGATTCCCAATTGCCTCGTTTTCTTTGTTCATTGCCAAAATCAAATCATTCATGGCACACATTCCGTTGTCATACATTACCTGATATGATTTTTTAATTCCGCTTTTCAGTTTAACTATTTCATCATCTTTAGCAATAATTGCTTTTTGTTTTTCAATGTCACTATTGGTTTGGGTCAATTGTAGTTTGTTGTTGAACAAAAAGGTTTCTTTTTGATTGTTGATTTTGGCAATTTCAACCTTATCCAAATCTTTGTTGTTACTGTTTTTATAGAGTCCGGCGGTGCTCCAGGATAGACTCAGCCCGGCAAGAGCCAATCCGTTGAAACTTGAAGGACCAAAATTCATTCCCGGCTGTATCATAACACCTGCGCCTATTAAACCTATTTTTGGCATATTTGAAACCTGATTCATACCAGAACGACTTTCAATAAGTTTTAACTGATTGGAATACAAATTCAGCTCAGGTCTGTTGTTTTCGAGATTTTCTACAAAATCGTACATCGCAGGTTTCTCTAGTTTTATATCTTCATCAAGTTGCTGCCCAATCAGATATGACAACATTTGGATATAGCCTTTGCGGGTATAAGTAAATTCTATTTTTCTCTGTTCTAAATTGAGCATTTCTGCTTTAACCTGATCCACATCTGATGAATAGGCAAGTCCGTTTTCTTTTGAAAGCCGTACTTTGTTAAGCCTGAGTTTCAAATCTTCATAAAGAATATCCAGTTGTTTGTTTTGTTCGTCAATTATCAAAATCCCGAAATACACTTGGTTTACTCGTTCACGTATTGAGAATAAAGAAATATCTACACTGGATTTTTCTACCTCGGCAGTTGTTTTTATAATATTTTTTTGATTTTTTGTGGCACCACCATCCCAAAGAGTCTGGTTGATTTGGGCAATCCCGATAAACTGAGCTTTATTTTGTTCAGCAGGAGTTGAACCGGGAATCGAAAATTCAGGTAAGCCGCCAAATATATATCCGCCTATTCCCGTGAGGCTTATCTGAGGAAGATATGCCTTATTGGCGTTGGAAACAGTATATTCAGACGACTTTGCAATTAAATCATATTGTTTAATCAGAGGATAATTTGCCATGGCTTTTTTCTGGCAGCTATCAATGGTTGTTTGTCCGTTTACAGTACAAAAAAACAAAAGCAATAAAATCAAAAACTTTTCTTTCATTTATTATAGATTTTAAATAATTAATTAAAATTACAATTTGAAATCTAATTTTCTTTAAGGATTTTTTCAGTATCCTTATAGTTTAATGTACCGTTTTTATTTGAAAACCTATTTAGAAAATCAATTATTTTTTCACGATGTCTTTCAAAAGTGCTTTGTCAGAAGAATTGATAATTGTAATTTCAATAGGTTGATTTTTAGAGGTTTTTCCTTTGATAACATAAAGTTTACCTCCGTTTGTTTTTATATTGCTTTTGTCAAAATCGACATCTCCATGGGTTAGTGTTTTTCTGATATCACTGGTGTCAACCCATTTTTCTGATAATTTTTTTGTGGCAATTTCCGAATAATGAAAAGGTTTGCTTCTGATGTCTTTTAAAACCCTTGCATTTGGAAAATAGCTACAACTGGTATCTTTTCCGTTGAGAACTGAAAAAAGGAAGAATAATCCTATTGAAAAACCGCCTAAATAATAGGCAAGACGCTGATGAAATTTCATTTTATATATTTTGGAGGTAAAGGTATTGTAAAGTATTTTTAAAATACAATTAAATTTATATCGCTATGCGGAATATCAAACCAATCGGCAATTACTTTATTTGTTAAAATTCCGTGATAAAGATAAACTCCACTTTTCAGTCCGTTATTGCGACGGATAGAGCTCTCAATACCACCGTCTTCTGCAATATTCAGCAAAAATGGAGTGAATATATTGCTGATGGCAACCGAAGCTGTTCTTGAATAGCGAGAAGGAATATTAGGAACACAATAGTGAATAACTCCGTGTTTTTCAAAAGTAGGTTGTTCATGAGAAGTAACTTCAGATGTTTCAAAACAACCACCCGTATCAATACTTACATCAACAATTACGGCACCTTTTTTCATTTGCTGAACCATACCGTCAGAAACAATAACAGGGCATCTGTCTTTGCCTTTTAATGCGCCAATAGCGACATCGCATCGTTGAATTGCTTTTAGCAGAGCTTTAGGTTGGATAGTAGATGTAGATATGTGTTGTCCTAAAACATTCTGCAAACGTCTTAGTTTACTTAACGAATTATCAAATACTTTTACATTTGCTCCTAAACCTATTGCCGTTTTTGCAGCAAATTCACCTACGGTTCCGGCTCCTAAAATCATTACATCAGTAGGAGGAATCCCGATGATATTTCCAAAAAGTAATCCTTTACCATGATGATTGTTTATCATCAATTCGGCTGCTATGAGTATTGAAGCAGTTCCGGCAATTTCGCTAAAGGATTTGATTGCAGGAAAAGAACCTCCTTCGTCCATGATAAATTCAAAAGCCAAAGCGGTTGTTTTCTTTTTATGTAAAGCTTCAAAATAGGAAGATTTTCGGGTTTTGAGCTGAATTGCCGATATGATTATTGTCTTTGGGTTAAGTAATTCAATTTCCTCTGAAGTAGGTGGTTCTATTTTTAGAATAATAGGACAGCCAAAAACTTTTTTTGTATCCGATGTAATTTCGGCTCCGGCTTCACTATATTCTTTGTCAGAAAATCCAGATCCGATTCCTGCTCCAACTTCAAGCATTACCCTGTGTCCGTTAGAGGTCAATGAGTTTACCGCATCTGGTGTAAGACAAATTCTACGCTCCTGAAAACAAGTTTCCCTTGGAATTCCAATAAAAAGCTGGCTTCGCTGCTTGAATACCTCAAGTTTTTCTTCTTGTGGAAGAAGTTGTTGTTTCGTAAACGGAGAGACTGACATAAAAATAAAGTATGAATTAACTGTCTAAATTAAGAAAAAAACAGACTGTCTTTTGATTAGGTTTCCTAATTTTTTAGAATGCTATGTTAATAATTGATTATTGATGTTTTAAAAGACTATTCTTCTAACCATTTTTTGAAATCGTAGAAATTTTGCGGTGCCACACCGTGTCCCACAGGATATTCCTTATAAACGTTTGAAATTCCCAATTTATCTAAAACAGCAGGTGATTTTCTTGCCCATTCCACAGGAATAACCTGATCAACGGTACCGTGAGAAATAAACATTTTCAGCTTACTGAAATCATTATTTTGAAAATCTTCCGTAGCAATATCTAAATTCAGATAACCGCTCATAGCCACTACTCGCTGAACTTTTTCAGGGTAGGAGAGAGCTGTTGCAAAACTCAGGATACTTCCCTGACTGAAACCAATGAGTGTAACATTATTGGCATCAATAGGGTAATTGGCAACCAATTCGTCTATAAATCCGGCAATTGTATCTCTGGAACTTCTTGCCTGATCGTGGTCAGAAGATTTAATTCCTTCATCATCAAAACCAATAGCATACCAGGCATAGCTTCCAAATTGCAAATCGTAAGGAGCTCGTGCCGAAATTACATAATATTCATCGGGCAATTCGCTTGCAAACGAAAATAAATCCTGCTCATTGCTTCCGTAACCGTGAAGTAATAAAAGCAATGGGTTTTTGTCTAATTTTATTTTTGGTTCTCTAACGAGGTGGTGTAAAGTCATTTGTATTTGTCTTTAGTTGTTATATTCCTTTAAAAAGTTTCTGGAAAAAATTCCCAACCAAAGGTATTAATCTTGTTTCTCCTTGTAGAGCTCCTGTAAATCCGAAAATCCAAAGAATAAAATAAAAAATATAAAAAGAAGCAGTTGCCATCCAACTATCGATACCACTTATAAAATAACCAAGCGCAAAAAATGAAAGGAAAATTCCTAATGCCTGACGGATGTGAAAGGCGGCAAATGTATTTTTCTTTTCACTGTTCATGACTACGGCAATTACTGCTCCTATAGCGGTCATATAGCTTATTATTGCAGTTCTTTTTCCTTCTTCAACTATATTATTTTCCATTATTTAAGGATTAATTGATTTTGGTTAAATATTCCGTACACATTCCCTTTGGTTTCTTTTCCTAAAAATGCTGAATTTTTTGATTTTGACAAAATAGCATTTCTGGTAAAAATTCCGTTTCCTTCAGGATTGAATAGTGTAAAATTAGCTTTAGTATTTTCATCTATGCTTGATTTTTCGATATTGAAAATAGATTTTCCTGAAGTCAGTTTTTCAACAATAATTTCAAGAGGCAATACGGTTTGCAAAATGCCGAAAGCACTTTCTAAACCAATAGTTCCGTTTTTGGCCAGATCAAATTCCATTTTTTTATGTTCAATATCAATCGGATTATGGTCTGAAGTTATCATGTCGATTGTATTGTCTAAAATTCCGGCAATTAGTGCTTTTCTGTCGGTTTCGGTTCTCAAAGGAGGTGAAACTTTGTAACGGGTATCAAAACCGTCAAGAACTTCGTCGGTCAATGCTAAATGATGAACAGAAACACTACAAGTTACGTTCAAACCTTTTGCTTTAGCTTCTCTGATCATTTCGACTGATTTTGCAGTTGAAATCGTTGGGATATGCATTTTTCCCTGAGTATATTCCAATAAAAATAAATTTCGGGCAATTTGAATTTCTTCTGCCAAAGCCGGAATTCCTTTCAATCCCAATCGGGTAGAAACAATACCTTCATTCACAACTCCGTTTCCTTTGATGCTGGCATCCTGGGAAAATGCGATGACCAAGCCATCAAAATCCTGAGTGTACTGCAAAGCAATTTTCAACAAATTAGGATTTTCCATGTTCTTGCCATAATCTCCAAAAGCTACCGCACCGGCATTTTTCATATCGAACATTTCGGCCAAATCCAATCCTTGACTTTCTTTGGTCAAAGCTCCGATAGGGAAAAGTTCGGTTGCTGCGCCTTGTGCTTTACTTTTTACAAAATGAATCTGAGACTGATTGTCAATAACAGGCAAAGAATTAGGCTGTAAAGCAATGGCGGTAAAACCGCTTTTTGCTGCTACAGTTAGTCCGTTTGCAATGGTTTCCCGGTCTTCAAAACCCGGTTCTCCAAAGGAAACACTACTGTCAAACCAACCCTGAGAAAGATGAAGGTTGTCCAGTTTTATTTCTTCAAAATCGGATGTATTGGCAAGATTAGCACCAATTTTTTTGATTATACCGTTTTCAATTTCCAAATCAACGATTTGGTTGTTAAAACGACTTTGAGGATCAATGATTTTAGCTTCTCTGATGATTAGGCTCATTTTACAAATTTTTGTATGAATACTTCTGTAACTAAAAATAATAAGGTCAAAATTACAAACCATTTCCAGATTTCACTGTCGGTTCTGGTGGTTTGTATGGTGTCAAAAACAGTTTCTATATTGTTAATTACTTTGAAATCGGAAAGGATCTCTTTGTTTGATTCTAAGTTACTTTCGGTTCTGTTATAATTGAAACTGATATTTTTCAGAAGTTTGTCTTTTTCATAAATACCGAAATTCCCTGCTTGTTGAGGATAATCGTTAAAAGTCAGTTTTACTTTGCTGCTGAGTATTTTCTGAATAGGAATAAACTTTTCTGTATTGTTTTTTACTGTTACAATTTCGTCTTTCGAAATTGATGCATCAACCCAAAATGGTTGATTTTCTCCAATAATTAAAGAATTTACACCCGTTTTTTGAATGTTTTGCGCCATATTGTAAAAAGTAGGAACAATCAAAGGAGAATTCTGAAAGTTCGAATTGGTTTTGTTTATTGGCGCACTGAAAATATAAACTGATGACAAAGAATTTGGAATAGAAGTCAGAAAAGAATTCTGATCGTGAAAGCGCAAAACTGCCGAATTGGAAGTTTTAGCCAGAAAGGAACTTTGAACATTTGGATATTGAAAGTTCTGGATTTTCTTTTCGAAAACTCCTTTATATAAAGGATGATTGAACGA
This sequence comes from uncultured Flavobacterium sp., assembly GCA_964631795.1. Classification (GTDB taxonomy): domain Bacteria; phylum Bacteroidota; class Bacteroidia; order Flavobacteriales; family Flavobacteriaceae; genus Flavobacterium. The sequence continues at coordinate 22,437 of CAZWAF010000038.1, forward strand.
AATTGTGGTGATTAATTTCTCGGTTTTATCCAAATTAAGGAATTGAAAATTGCCAAAAATACTAAAGAATTTATTCAAATCAGCAACATTGCTTTCATTTGACGGAATTATAACCAAATTTCCGCCTTTCTCTGCAAAATTCTTCAATGTAGTTTGCAACGCCTGCGGAATATCTTTCAATTCGTTCAACACAATTGCATCCTGTTGTTCAAGAGAATTGTAATCTAAAGCAGAAAGCGGATAATTGTTGTAAACAAATTCGTCTTTGGTATAAATTTTAGACAGAAATATACTTTTCTCCGGATCTCCAATGCTCAAAACCTTGATTTTTTCGGGTTTCGAAATATTAAAATACAAAGTATTGTCATAGTCCAAACCATTGTCAATTATGGAAACATAACCATTAAAATTTTCTTTCGGAATGGTGAATTTTACCGTTTTTTCTTTGTCTTCAAGAGAAATTATGGTTTTTGCAATCAGTTTGTTTTGGTTATAAAGCGCAATTGATGTTTCACTTTTTTCATTGTTATAAGTCGAAAGTTTCACTCCGATTTCGTAAAAATTATCTAAAACCTGATTGATATAAACGCTGTCGATAGCAATGTTCTTTTTCTGTTCGGCTTTAGGCACAATAAAATAAGTATTGGATTCTTTTTCAAGTCCTTTGAATTGATTTTGTTTTAATCCAACCGCATCGGTTATTACAACAATGTCTTTATTAAAAGGCGATTTATGTGATTTTACTTTCGAAATTAATTGCTCAGCCTGAAAAGGAAGCGCGCTGTATTTCAGGTTTTGAAGTTCTTTTTGAATGGATTTTATATCGGTGTTCCAAAATGTTTCCGAATTGGTAATCAAAGAGAAAGTCTGGTTTTCAGGAACGTGTTCCAATAAATCTTCAACGGCTCTTTTGAGTAATTCGCCTTTTTGCCCTTTGGCCTGCATACTAAATGAATTATCTAAGATAATATACATTTCGTTTGAAGCATTATTGCTGTCTTTGGCTTTGAAAAAAGGTTGGGCAAAAGCAAGAATCAAACAGGAAAGCAGAAGCATTCGGGTAGCCAAAAGCAACCATTTTTTGATTTTAGAACTTTTTCGGGTTTGGATAGAAAGTGCTTTCAGAAAGCGGACGTTAGTGAAATATTCCTTTTTAAAACGGCGCAATTGAAACAAATGAACCAGAATTGGAACAACCAAAAAGAAAAGAAAGTAGAGAATTTCCGGGTGTTTGAACTGCATTTCAAAAATAATTTCTCAAAGATAGTATTTCCATTTTAGATTCCTAAAGTTTTTCGGTTATGAATAATCTCATAAATATATATTGCCCGATAAAAATGAAATAAATTGTTTTATCGGGCAATAATGAAAAAAAAAATATAAAATTTAGAATATTGCCTGCGCAATAGTTTTTATATTATCCGATTTTCCCATAGAATAATAGTGCAAAACCGGGATTCCGGCAGCAACCAAGCCTTTACTTTGTTCAATACACCATTCAATACCAACTTGTCTTACGGCTTCATTGTCCTTGGCTTTCACAACTGCCATAATCAAATCATCAGGCATTTCCAGACTGAATCGGTGAGGAATCAGGTTTAGTTGTTTTTTAGTCGAAATCGGTTTCAATCCCGGAATAATGGGTACAGTAATTCCCGTAGCCCGGCATTTGGCAACAAAATCAAAAAACTTTTGATTGTCAAAAAACATTTGAGTCACAATATAATTGGCTCCATTTTCTATTTTTTGTTTCAAAAAACGAATATCGCTGTCCAAATTTGGTGCTTCCATGTGTTTTTCAGGATAACCGGCAACTCCAATACAGAAATTGGTTTGAGCTGAATTCTGTAAATCTTCATCGAGATAAATTCCGTTATTCAAATTATTGATTTGTAAAACCAAATCTGAAGCAAACTCATTACCGTCTTTTTCGGGTTTGAAATAAGTTTCGTTCTTCAATGCATCTCCGCGAAGTGCAACCACATTGTCGATTCCTAGGAAATCCAAATCTATCAAAAGATTTTCTGTGTCTTCCTTAGAAAAACCGCCACACAACACGTGCGGAATAGCATCTACATTGTATTTATTCTGAATTCCAGCGCAAATTCCCACTGTACCAGGTCGTTTTTTTACTACTTTTTTTTGCAATAAACCGCTTGGCAATTCTTTGTATTCATATTCCTCGCGATGATAAGTCACATCAATAAACGGAGGTTTGAATTCCATCAACGGATCGATACTGTCATAAATCGATTGAATATGATGTCCTTTTAAAGGAGGTAAAATCTCAAACGAAAACAATGGTTTTCCGTTGGCATTTTTTATATGTTCTGTTACTTTCATATTATTTTGTTGTAGGTTGTAGGTTGTAGGTTGTAGGTTCTAAATCCAGAACATACAACCTAGAACTTTTTTTAATCTGCTATATTCGGACTAAGCCACTTATTGGCTTGTTCAACACTTATGTTTCTTCTTTTGGCGTAATCTTCTACCTGATCTTTTTTGATTTTCCCAAGTCCGAAATACTTACTTTCCGGATTAGCAAAATAATAACCTGAAACCGAAGAAGCCGGCCACATAGCCATACTCTCAGTAAGTTTCACGCCGATTCTTTCTTCAACACTTAGTAATTTCCAAATCGTAGGTTTTTCCAAATGATCAGGACAGGCAGGATAACCCGGTGCAGGACGAATACCTTTATATTCTTCTTTGATCAATTCTTCGTTCGAAAGATGCTCATCCGAAGCATAACCCCAAATTTCCTGACGTACCTTTAAATGCAGGTATTCAGCGAAAGCTTCTGCTAAACGATCTCCTAATGCTTTTACCAAAATCGAATTGTAATCGTCTAATTGTTTTTCGAATTCCTTCGCTTTTTCATCAACTCCAAAACCGGTCGTCACGCAGAAACAACCAATATAATCTTGTTTACCACTTTCTTTTGGCGCAATAAAATCGGCTAAAGCAATATTTGGCTTTCCTGCTGACTTTTGAGATTGCTGACGTAAGGTTAAAAAAACAGCCCCCCCCGCCCCCGAAGGGGGAGCTACTGATATTGCGGATCTTTGGAGCGTAATATTTCTGTTTATATCCTCTAACACTCTTTCCAAATTAAATAAAACCTCATTATTAGTAAATCGAATCACTTTGAAAGCTCTACTATGCAACCACTTTGTTCTAAGCTCATCATATTGTTTTTGCTCGTCATTGTTATGCACTGAACCATCAACTTCAACTATTAAACGATTTTGTAAACAAACAAAATCAACAATATATTCTCCAATTATATGCTGTCGTCTGAATTTATATCCTTCTAAGCCTTTGCTTGACAAAACATTCCAAAGCATTTTTTCTGTCTCGGTCGGTTTGTTTCTCATTTCTTGAGCTTTTTCTTTCAATAGACTGTACAGTTCCGAACCCGCAGTATGCCAATCTTGCTTTTCCGCTCCAACAGCTCCCCCTTCGGGGGCGGGGGGGGCTTTTACCTCGATATCATCATCGTTAACCTGATTAGCAGGGAAAATACCAAGAATTCCTTTAGCAGTAAACCATTTTTCAGCAACGATTTGGTTTAACATTTTTTGAGCATCGTCAAATAAATTTTGAGCTTGTTCGCCTACAATTTCATCTGTCAAAATAGCAGGATATTTTCCGTGCAATTCCCAAGATTGGAAGAAAGGAGTCCAATCGATGAATGGAACCAATTCAGAAAGTTCAACCTCAACTGTTTTACTTCCGATGAAATTCGGTTTCACAGGGGTAAAAGCATCCCAATCCAACTTCAATTTGTTTTTGCGGGCATTTTCGATCGACAGATAATTTTTATCCCGGCTTCTGCTCAAATAACCTTCTCGCAAAGTATCATATTCTTCACGAACTGTTTTGGCGTAAGTACCTTTGGTTTCCGGTTGCAACAAATTAGTCGCCACTGTTACGGCACGCGAAGCGTCGTTCACGTGAACAACTGTTTCTTTGTATTCAGGTGCAATCTTCACGGCGGTATGCGCACGGGAAGTCGTTGCTCCACCAATCATAATCGGAATTTTAATATTCAATTTATCCATTTCTTTGGCCAAATACACCATTTCGTCCAACGAAGGTGTAATCAAACCGCTAAACCGATAATATCTACATTTTCTTTTACGGCAGTTTCAATGATTTTTTCCGGCGGAACCATTACACCTAAGTCGATAATTTCGAAGTTGTTGCAAGCCAAAACTACGGCCACAATATTTTTCCCGATGTCGTGAACATCACCTTTTACGGTAGCCATCAACACCTTTCCGGCTGAAGAAGATTTACCGTCTTTTTGTGCTTCAATATAAGGAAGAAGATAAGCCACCGCTTTTTTCATTACCCTTGCAGATTTTACCACCTGAGGCAAAAACATTTTCCCGCTTCCGAACAAATCGCCCACAACGTTCATCCCTGCCATCAAATTGATTTCGATAACTTCGATTGGTTTTGAAGCCAATTGACGTGCTTCTTCAATGTCTGTTTCTATGAATTCGTCAATTCCTTTTACAAGCGAATGCGTCAGTCTTTCCTGAACAGATCCGCTTCTCCATTCCTGAACTGCCTTTTCATTTACTTTGAAATCGCCCTTGAAACTTTCGGCTAAATCCAACAGTCTTTCAGTAGCATCTTTGCGTCTGTTTAACAAAACATCTTCTACGTGTTCCAATAGGTTCTTATCTATCTCGTCGTAAATCTCCAACATCTCAGGATTTACGATTCCCATTGTCATTCCGTTTTTAATTGCGTGATAAAGGAAAGCCGAATGCATAGCCTCACGCACTTTGTCATTTCCTCTGAATGAAAACGAAACATTGCTCACTCCACCAGAAATGTTTGCGTAAGGAAGATTTTCTCTAATCCATTTTGTGGCTCTGAAAAAGTCTAAAGCATTCAGTTTATGCTCGTCCATTCCTGTTGCTACAGGAAAAATATTGGGGTCAAAAATGATGTCTTCCGCAGGGAAACCAACTTCATCAACCAAAATATCGTAAGAACGTTTGCAAATTTCGATACGTCTTTCATAAGTGTCAGCCTGGCCTTTTTCGTCAAAAGCCATTACTATTACGGCAGCTCCGTAACGTTTGATTAATTTGGCGTGATGAACAAAAGCTTCTTTTCCTTCTTTTAATGAAATGGAATTTACCACTCCTTTTCCTTGGATTACTTTCAATCCTGCTTCAATGATTTCCCATTTGGAACTGTCAATCATTACCGGAACTCTGGCAATATCAGGTTCGGCTGCGATAAGGTTCAGGAATTTGGTCATGGCATAAACTCCGTCCAACATTCCTTCGTCCATATTCACGTCGATGATTTGGGCACCGCCTTCTACCTGAGCACGGGCAATATCGAGTGCTTCTTCGTATTTATCTTCTTTTATCAGGCGAAGAAATTTACGCGAACCGGTTACGTTGGTACGTTCGCCAACATTCACGAAATTCGTTTCGGGTGTTATGATTAGAGGTTCAAGACCTGATAATCTTAAATATTTTGTTTCTGACATTTTATTTTATTTTGCCACGAAGGCGCAAAGACACTATGTATTTTGTTTATTACTACCATTTTCAAAACATGCAGTGCATTTTTGTTAATCCATTTTATGGATCGCGTTTGTTCCGCTTTTATACATTCCTTTGGTAATTCCAAATTAAATTATCAAGCTTTTTGGGTGTAATATTAAAACCATTCTTTTTTAGTTGATTTGACACTTCAGTAAGGATAACTTGACAATCATTTAAACTTACTTTTTCACCTGAAATATTCTCCAAAAAACGAACAATCATTCTATCAGGTTTTATTAATTCGTCTGAACCAGCAAGCATAAAAAAATAGGTTAAGGAAATCCCGCTATTCTGACCAGGTATTTTTTTTATTTCAATTTCAAATTTCTCGTCAGTAATAATTTTCTCAATATCACTCAATCTTTCAATTTTAAATTCCTGCAACACCTCTAAAAATGATACTACCGCCTCTGATTTCAAAATACCATTTCTTGTGGAAGTTCTTTGTCGATTTTGATATACATTTTCGGCTAGCTCTTCGATAGACTGACTCTTCATTAATTTTAGAAAATCGGACGTTGTTATTTCATCCGAATCAGAAAATTTGTCTACGTTGAAATGTTCGCAAAAACGATCGACTGCCTTTTGAACTGTTTCATATTTTACACCTATTGAAAATACAGAATCAATAACACATAAAGGCAAGTGCCTGTAATGAAACTCAGAAGGAAGTTCGTACTCCTTTTTATCTTCGAATATTTCATTACAAAACTCAGTTACTTTTATGGCTATTTCTGTATTCATCTTGACTTCTACGATTGTCTTGGTTTAAATTCTTTGGCAACATCAGCAATCGCCTTTATATGTTCCGGAGTTGTTCCGCAACAGCCGCCGATTATGTTTACCAAATTATCCTCTAAATATTCACGGATTAATGCCTGCATTTCTTCCGGCGTTTGGTCATAACAACCAAAGGCATTTGGCAAACCTGCATTTGGGTGCGCCGAAATATTCAGTTGAGTGTTCATTGCCAAACGTTTCAGATAAGGCTTTAATTGGTCGGCACCAAGGGCGCAGTTGAATCCGATACTTAATAAAGGAATATGGGCAATTGAAATCAGGAAAGCTTCTACGGTTTGACCCGAAAGCGTTCTTCCCGAAGCGTCTGTGATTGTTCCTGAAACCATTACAGGAATATCAATCTTGCGTTCTTCTTTTACTTCTTCAATAGCAAATAATGCCGCTTTGGCATTTAAAGTATCAAAAATGGTCTCCACTAAAAGTAAATCACAACCACCATCTATTAATGCTTCCACCTGTTGTTTGTAAGCAATTCGTAAATCGTCAAACGTTACCGCACGAAATCCCGGATCGTTTACATCCGGCGACATGCTTGCCGTTCTGTTTGTCGGTCCGATGGAACCGGCAACAAAGCGAGGTCTGTCGGTAAATTCATCCGCTACTTCGCGGGCGATTTTAGCTGACTGATAGTTTAACTCATAAACTATATCCTCCAAATGGTAATCGGCCATTCCGATTGTGGTTCCCGAGAAGGTGTTGGTTTCAACTATATCGGCACCGGCCTGAAAATACAAACGGTGCACTTCTTTTACTGCTTCCGGCTGGGTGATCGAAAGTAAATCGTTATTCCCTTTTAAAGGATGAGGAAAATCTTTGAATCGCTCACCGCGAAAATCTTCTTCCGAAAAATTATTGCGCTGCAACATGGTTCCCATGGCTCCGTCGAGAACGAGAATCCTTTCTTTTATTGCTTCTGTTATTTTTGACATATATTTTATTATTAACCCTTTCAGGGTTTTAAACCCTGAAAGGGTTAAATCTTTACTACTTATTCAATGCTTGTTCTAAATCATTAATCACATCCTGAACGGTTTCCAATCCTACCGAAACCCTTACCAAACCATCGGTAATACTTACTGCCAATCTTTCTTCTACCGATAATCTGCTGTGAGTTGTAGATGCCGGATGAGTGACAATTGTTCTGGTATCTCCCAGGTTTGCCGAAAGCGAACACAACTGGATTTTATCCAGAAATTTGCGTCCGGCTTCAATTCCTCCTTTTATTTCAAAAGCGACTATGTTTCCTCCCAGTTTCATTTGTTTCTTCGCAATCTCATGTTGAGGGTGCGATTTCAGGAATGGATATTTCACGCTTTTTACGTTTGGGTTGTTTTCTAAAAATTCGGCCACTTTCAACGCATTTTCACAATGTCTTTCAACGCGAACCGGCAAAGTTTCTAAACTTTTGGATAAAATCCAAGCGTTGAAAGGAGACATTGAAGGTCCTGTATTTCTTGAAAACAAATAGATTTGACGAATCAATTCTTCACTTCCAACGGTAACTCCTCCTAAAACTCTTCCCTGGCCATCGATCAATTTGGTAGCAGAATGCACTACCAAATGTGCTCCAAATTTAATTGGCTGCTGAATATAAGGCGTCGCAAAACAATTGTCGATTATCAAAATCAGATTGTGTTTTTTGGCAATTTGTCCCAGTAATTCCAAATCGATAATGTCTACTGCAGGATTCGTTGGAGATTCTGCAAAAAGAATTTTAGTGTTTGGTTTGATAAAACTCTCGATAGTTTCCGGCTTATTAATATCGAAATAAGAAGTTTCGATATTCCATTTTGGAAAATAAGTGGTAAACAATGTGTGAGTGGAACCAAAAACGCTTCCCGCAGAAACAATATGATCGCCAGAATTCAACAGCGCTGCAAAGGTAGAATAAATTGCGGCCATTCCGGTAGCAAAAGCGTAACCGGCTTGAGCTCCTTCCATAATGCAGATTTTTTCCACAAATTCTGATGTATTCGGATTACTGAAACGGCTGTAAATGTTTCTGTCTTTTTCTTCTGTAAAGGAAGCGCACATATCTTCGGCATCTTCAAATACAAAACTAGATGATAGATATAAGGGAACAGAATGCTCTAAATATTGAGATCTTTCCGTTTGTGTACGTATGGCCAGGGTTTCAAACCCGAAATTTTGTTGGTTCATAGTAGCCCCTCCCCAGCCCTCCCCAAAGGGGAGGGAGACTAGACCGGAG
>CAZWAF010000039.1:0-30417 GCA_964631795.1 uncultured Flavobacterium sp.
CAGGGAGGTGCCGGATTTATTCAACCTCAAAACAATTTTCTGAAAAAAGTAAGAGAACGTTGTACCGAAGTTGGAGCCATGATGATTTTGGACGAAATTCAACCGGGTTTTGGAAGAACCGGAAAATTATTCGGTTTTATGAATTATAATGTCATTCCTGACATTGTGGTTATGGGTAAAGGAATGGGAGGCGGAATGCCTGTTGGTGCATTTACCGCCGCTCCCGAAATGATGGATTTATTGAGTCACTACCCAAAACTGGGTCATATTACCACCTTTGGTGGGCATCCGGTAATTGCAGCAGCTTGTTTGGCAACTTTGCAGGAATTGGTTGAAACCGATTTAATGCCACAAACGCTAGAGAAGGAAAAACTCTTCCGTTCTCTTTTGGTACATCCTTTGATAGAGGAAGTTAGAGGAAAAGGATTGATGTTGGCAGCAATGACAAAAGCTTCTGAAATTACTGATAAAGTAATTCTGAAATGTCAGGAAAAAGGGCTTATTCTTTTCTGGTTACTTTTTGAAGGTTGCGCCATCAGAATCACTCCTCCGGTAACAATTTCGGAGGCAGAAATCAGAGAAGGTTGCGCCATCATTCTTGAAGCAATGGATGAAGTAATGAAAGAATACAATATTTAAACTAACTAACATTCCTAATTTTAAAGCCATTAAGACCTGCTTTCTGTTAATTAAATTGTTCAAAACAATTCCTTTTTCCTTCCTAAACAACGAATTAATGCTTAATTTTATTAAGGATAATTAACATACGAAATCATGATGCAATTGAGTAACGAAGAAGGAGATTACAACTTATCCTTATCAAAATTTGAATCGATGTTGAAAACCAACAAGGTTCTCTTTTTTGATTCTGAAGAATTTGAAGAAATTATTCTTCACTATTTAGACACAGGAAAAGCTGCGTTGGCTAAAAAAGCATTAAAACTGGCTTTAGAACAACATCCCAATTCAACCAGTCTTCAACTGGTTCAGGTAGAAATGTTGATTTATGATGACCACCTTGATTTAGCCGAAAAACTGTTGAATAAATTGTTTGCTATTGAACCTAATAACGAGGAAATTTATATTCAAAGAGCCAACATTTATTCTAAAAGAGACGACCACGAAAACGCAATAAAATCGCTAAAAACGGCCTTGAAATATACAGATGATTATGCCGATGTATATAATTTAATCGGTATGGAATATCTTTTCATGGACGAACTTGAACTGGCAAAAGACAATTTCATTAAATGTCTTGAAGAAGATTTTGAAGATCAAAGTTCTTTGTATAATGTTATTTATTGTTTTGAATTTTTAGAACAAAATGAAGAAGCAATTGATTTTCTAAACAACTACATTGACAAAAACCCATACAGCGAAATTGCCTGGCATCAATGCGGACGATTGTATTACGGATTGCAAAAATACGAAGAAGCATTAAGAGCTTTTGAATTTGCTACGTTTACCGACGATGAATTTCTGGGAGCTTTTATGGAAAAAGCAAAAACACTGGAAAAACTGGAACGATACGAAGAAGCCATAGAAAGCTACAACAGAACATTAGAACTGGAAGATCCAACATCGTTTGCCTTGCTTCACATAGGAAAATGTTATGAAAAACTAGGCAACAAAACTTTAGCACTGGAATATTATTACAAAACAGTACATGAAGATCCACTCTTAGATAAAGGTTGGATTGCCATAACTGATTTCTACGTGCGCCAAAAAAACTACCAAAAAGCCTTGTTTTATCTAAACAAAGCCTTGAGTATAGACGACCAGAATGCTATGTATTGGAAACGATATGCCAATATAAACAGACGAATGCATTTTCCTGAAGAAGCAGAAATTGGCTACAGAAAAGCAGTTGAATTTGGTGATTACGAAATAAGCACCTGGTTATTTTGGGTAGATGCTTTACGCTCTTTGGGCGAATTTGAAACCGCAATACAAACCTTATTACAAGCAGCAGAGTTTTTCCCTCAGAAATATGAAATTGAATATCGATTGGCCGGATTGTATTTTATGATTCATAATGACAGCGAAGGTATTTCACATCTCAAAAAAGGTTTGAATCTAAAATTCAAAAAGCACGACATTATAGAAAAACTATTCCCTTCTGTCTGGACAAAAAAAACAGTACAAGAAGAAATAAACAATCACAAAAACAAATAGTGAGTGAATTCAAACAAATTTGGATTAATAGGTAAAAACATTGGTTACTCTTTTTCAAAAAGTTATTTCTCGAATAAATTTGAGAAAAACGGATTGAAAGGGTATTCCTATGAAAATTTTGACATTCCAAATATCACTGAGTTTTTAAATATAATTGAAGACAATCCTGAATTGAAAGGACTCAACATAACTATTCCTTATAAAGAAAGTATAATTCCTTTTTTAGACAAATTATCAAAAAAAGCGGCACAAATTGGAGCCGTAAATACTGTTGGTTTTACAAAAAAAGGAGAGCTAAAAGGTTTTAACACCGATTATTATGGTTTTAAAAAATCTATAGCTCCCTTATTAAAACCTCATCACGAAAAGGCTTTGATTTTAGGCACTGGCGGAGCAGCCAAAGCGATTGCTTTTGCTTTGGAAGAATTAGACATTGAACCTATTTATGTTTCCAGAAAAACTTCTACGGAAACATTGGATTACAACCAACTTGATGCAAAAATTTTTAACGAATATCACGTAATCGTTAACTGCACTCCAATTGGAACAAGTCCAAATACTGACGCTTGCCCTGAAATTCCTTATGATTTTTTCAGTCCGAAACACATCGCTTACGATTTAATTTATAATCCCCAAGAAACCACTTTCCTTAAAAAAGCGAAAGAAAAAGGCGCAATTACTAAAAACGGACTGGAAATGCTTGAAATACAAGCAGACAAAGCCTGGGAAATCTGGAACAGATAAATTGCTAAAACATAATTTTACAGACATTTAGCGGTATCAAACAGTATCAAAATCATAAATACCGGGTTTTATTTTGAATTTTCATACACGTTTTAGTAACTTACGCCTATATTTTTTAACCATTAAACATTTTACAAAATGTTAGAACAAATGAATGATAACCTGCAAAATGCAGATGGAAATTTAGAAACTGCACAAACAGAAACTTTTAAAGTTGAAATTTCTGAAAACAATTCCGTCCCTACTATTGACTCCGAAAACCAGAAAGCAATTGACGCAATTGTAAACAGTAATGCAGAAGAAAGTGAAGATGAAACTTTAAAAGACCGACACAATATTCCGATGAAAGATTATGAAACTCTTTCGATGGAAGAACTTGTTTCTGAATTAGAAACATTGGTTTCAACTGAAAAAGTAATGTCGGTAAAAGAACATATAGAACACATAAAAACCGCATTTTTAAACAAATTCAATCATTTTATTGAAGAGAAAAAAGATGAATTTTATGCCGAAAACCCGGAAAGCAACGAAGAATTTCACTATCATTTTCCTTTAAAATCAAAATTTGACAATATATACTCTGATTTCAGAGAGAAAAAAAATCAACATTTTAAAAATCTGGAATCTAATTTAAAAAAGAATCTGGAAACCAGACTTCAAATTGTTGAAGAATTAAAAACAATTATCGATCCTCAGGCAAACATCAAAGATACTTTGAAACATTTCAATGAACTGAGAGAACGATGGAAAAATGCCGGGCCAATCCCGAAAGACAAATACAATCACGTTTGGAATAATTACCACTTTCACGTAGAAAATTTCTATGATTATTTACATTTAGATCGTGAAGCACGTGATTTGGATTTCAAACACAATTTAGAACAAAAACAAAAAATCATCGCTCGTGTTGAGGAATTAACTCATGAAACCGATGTAAACAAAGCTTTCCGTGAATTGCAAGATTTACACCGCATTTGGAAAGAAAATATAGGTCCGGTTTCTCAAACACACCGCGAAGAAATCTGGAATCAATTTTCTTCTTTAACAAAACAAATTCACGATAAACGTGAAGAATTGTTTGAAGCACAGAGAAACGCTGAAAATAACAATTGGGAAAAGAAAAAAGCAATTATTGCTCAAATTGAAATTTTGGCACAAGAAAAGATGAACTCTCACACAGCCTGGCAAGGTCAGGTTGAAAAAGTAGAAATTCTGAGAGCTGAATTTTTCGCAACCGGAAAAGTCCCTACTGAGCACAATGAACAAACCTGGGCTGATTTTAAAACTGCTGTTCGCAATTTTAATGTTCTGAAAAACTCTTTTTACAAAAATATTAAAAGAAGCCAACTGGAAAATCTGAATAAAAAAACTGATCTAGTTGCAAAAGCAGTTGCTTTGCAGGAAAGCAATGATTTTGAAAGCACGACTCCTATTATGAAGCAAATTCAGGAGGAATGGAAAACAATAGGTCATGTTCCGAGAAAATACTCAGACAAAATTTGGAAAGAATTCAAAGATGCCTGCAATCACTACTTCGAAAAAGTAAAGGCTCAAAAAGCAGAAGTTAATGAGGTTGAAGTGGAAGCTTTTGAAAAGAAAAAAGCCTATCTTGAAACTCTGAAAGATTTTGAATTCACAGGAAACCACAAAACCGATCTTGATGCCATAAAAACACATATTGAAACCTGGAAATCAATTGGAAAAGTACCTTCTGCAAGAAGACACATTGACGGAAAATTCAACAAAATACTTGATACTTTGTTCGAAAAATTAAGTCTTAGCAAAAAAGAATCTGATTTAATGCGTTTCAACAATAAATTAGATCAATTAAGCGAAGCAAATGATACTCGAAAAATTGACAATGAGAAGATTTTCCTGATGCGTAAAATTGAGGAAGTGAAAAATGAAATTTTCCAACTTGAAAACAACATTCAATTTTTTACCAATTCAAAAAATGTTAAGAAAGAAAATTCAATAGTTTTAGAGGTTCGAAAAAACATTCAAAAGCACAAAGAACAATTGGAAATTTTGAAAGACAAACTAAAACAAATCAGAAATTTGAATTCTAATCAAGAATAGAAAAATATTCTTAACACAAACATCAAAGCCTTAAGTACAAAAACTTAAGGCTTTTTGCATTTTAAATTCCAATATGATAATTATCATTTCAAAATCATTCACATTCATTTAGTTTTGTCGTCATAATTTGTATTAATAATGAAAAATTCTCTCCTTCAAAAATACAACGTTGCCGGACCCAGATACACCAGTTATCCTACAGTTCCTTATTGGAATGAAGCTGACTTTAATCTTTCTGTTTGGGTAGAAACTCTAAAAAAAGCCTTTAAAGAGAGTAACGACAGCGAAGGAATCAGTTTATACATTCATCTGCCATTTTGCGAAAGTTTGTGTACTTTTTGTGGTTGTAACAAACGTATTACCAAAAATCATGATGTAGAAGATCCTTATATCACAGCTCTTTTGAAAGAATTTTCTTTGTATTGTTCTATTTTGGATGAAAAACCAAAAATTAAAGAAATTCATTTGGGTGGAGGAACACCTACATTCTTTGCTGCCGATAAACTAGACAAACTAATAAACGGTATTTTTGAAAAAGCCGAAAAAGCGGATCATTATGAATTTAGTTTTGAAGGACATCCAAACAATACTACCCGGGAACATCTTCAAAAATTCTATGATTTAGGATTCAGAAGAGTAAGTTTTGGCGTTCAGGATTATTCCCCAAAAGTTCAAAAAGCCATCAATAGAATCCAACCTTTTCATAATGTTGCCAAGGTAACGCTTTGGGCAAAAGAAATTGGCTATACTTCTATAGGTCACGATATTATTTTTGGACTTCCGTTTCAGGAACTTGAAGATGTAATCGATACAATTGAAAAAACAAAATCCCTTCAACCTGACAGATTAGCTTTCTATAGCTATGCTCATGTACCCTGGATAAAGGGTAACGGGCAAAGAGGTTTCAAAGATGAAGATATTCCAAAAGACGAAACCAAAAGAATGCTTTATGAAGTTGGTAAAGAACTTTTGAGCAAAAACGGTTATTTAGAAATCGGCATGGATCATTTTGCCTTGAAAACCGATAGTTTGTATGAATCATTTAGTCAAAAGAAACTTCACCGAAACTTTATGGGTTACAGTTCTTCAAAAACCCAATTAATGATAGGGCTTGGAGTTTCTTCTATTAGCGACAGTTGGTATAGTTTTGCCCAAAATGTAAAAACCATAGAAGAATATTACAATTTGTTGAAACAGGACGAATTGCCTGTCTTTAGAGGTCATAAACTAACCGAAGAAGATTTAAAAATAAGAAAACACATCTTAAATTTAATGTGCCATTTTGAAACTTCCTGGGAAGACAAAAAAGAATATTTTGAAGAAATTCCTGATGTTTTAATCCAGCTCCAGGAAATGAAAAATGACGGACTTATAACCATAGAAGAAAACGGCATAAAAGTAACCGAAGCCGGAAAACCTTTTGTTAGAAATATCTGTATGGCTTTTGATTTACTTCTAAAAAGGAAAGCTCCGGAAACAGTCTTATTTTCTATGACTATATAAAACTCAAAAGCGTGTCTAAATCTTCGACACGCTTTTCTTATTTAGCCGGCACATAATTGCCAAACTTTATTTTAATCTTGCCGTCAGGACCGTCAAAAGCAAGCAAGCGGAGAACTACTCCTGTATTTCTTAAAGCTTCTCTTTTTTGCAAATCTTTTTCTTTCATATCGTTGACCGGATTTCTCAATGGAATTGTCAAACCTAAATTGGTTCCTTTTTCGAAAGAATAAATCCCAACCAAATCAAAATTCAATACACTGGAGCTGACTCTCATTTTATTAATTTTGACTTTTTCTCCTTCAATATTCATATTCCCAATAATATCGCTGAATGCAATATTATTCACTCCTCTTTTTGGAAAAGCAATTTTACCAACCTTTATAATAGGTTCAAAATTTACCAAAGCACCATTGGAAACAAAGAAATCAACATTTCCATTTACTGAATTATCAACCAATGTACCCGATGGAGTCATTCCTCCTTTTATACTTGAATTCAAAGTCAGAGTTCCTTTTATATCTTCCGGTTGAAAAGATTTGATTCCGAAATTATTAAACGATTTCAAAAACTGAGAAATATTTACTTTTGATACATTTACCGAAGTATCAAACAAATAATTCTTAGCTGACGGAATCATTTTTCCGCTGAATTGAATATTACCTCCACTTGCCATAAATCCTCCTTTCTCTACAAACAATTGGTTATTATGGACAAGAATATCAAATTTTGCCTTTCGGGCAACAAAAGCTCCAAAAAACACTTTATCTACAGACGTGTGAAAGGTAATCCGACTGTTTTTAAAAACCTGCTCCATTCCCATTCCTGATTTTGAAGTCTTTTTATTTGTTTCTTTAACCTCTGCTTTCCCCGCCGAAATGCTAATAATTTCTTTAATGTTTAAACTACTGCTATTCAAATCCAAATTGGCAACCATCTTCTCCGGATTGGTATAATAAAGATTTAAAAAATCGGCAATTTTGCCATTTATATTAAAATTTGAAGTCTTGCTATTATAAGAAATCTTGTCAATATTTAAATCATTTTCTACAAATCTCAATTTTACATTTGAAATAAAATCCAAATTAGATTGTCTGAATTTAAGTTTTGCATTTTGAATATCAATCAATCCTGTAAAATGAGGTTTGTTGATTCTCAGATTCACAATATCAACATTGTATTTCAAATCGATTTTTCCGGTACCACCAACAAAATCTAATGTTTTATTTCCTAATGCCTGATTTAAATTTTTGACATTAAAATCAGACCGAATACTTCCTTCAGCAATAGGATTATCAAAATTCAAAATATTTGCTTTTGGCATTATTACAGGAATTCCCTGGTATTTGGCTGTAAAATCAGAAATCAAAACCGCAGAATTGGCATCGTTATTTCCTAATCCGTTTTTGTAATTATTGGTAAATCTTCCTTTGAAACTGCAATTATCAAACTTTCCGTCGGGAATTATTAAAATATCATCTTTTACAACAGCATCAACCACAATCTCCGGATCTCCCATAGAATTCAAATCTCCGGTTATAACACAACGCACCTTCAATGTCTTTCTCATGTCGAAAAATTTGAGTCTTCTAACAATATTATCAGACAACAATTTGTAAGCATTTGTCCATTTGATATTTGTATTAATATCTATATCAAAAAGCTGATTGGCTTTGTCTAAACTGAAATTGGCTTTAATATTAAAAGAATCTTCACCTATATCTAAATCATCAACCGAAACCTTGATTTTGTTTTTATTTTCCAGAAAAGCTACTTTCAAGACACCTTTCACTACTTTGTCTTTTATAAAACTTCCTTTTCGAAGATTAAAAGCCATGCTTTTTGCCAAAGTAGAAATTGACACTTCTGTTGTCCAGCCTTCATCTGAATAATCAATTGTACTATTTAAAGTCGCTACTTCAAAATGAAACAGTTTGTTGCGGTTTTGATTTTCAGAGATAAAAACCACATTGTTTAAACTTACTTTTTCTATAGAAATAGAAGCACCGCTGCTTTTTTCTTTCTTATTCTTAGGTTTGGATTTAAAAATATTTGAATTAGTGATACCATTTTTATCTTTGAATAAATCAATTTTGGCGTTATTGATAACTATTTTATTGAAAGAAATTTCTTTTTTCAGTAAACTAAAAACATTTAAGCGAACTTCTACCTCACCTGCTTTCAAAACCGGCCGTTTGTGAATAGCAATCAAGCTGTCTTTCAACTCCAGGTTTTTCAAGACCAGTGTAAAATTGGGTAAAGTAGAAATAAATTTATAATTGACATCTCCAATAGAAGCCTCTCCGGAAATATTGTCGTTTATCTGTTTATTAATATCGGCAACAATCTCGGTCTTATTATTTTCAAAATAAATTCCGGCTCCGGTAAAGAGCAATAACAATAGAGTAAAAAGTATTGCAAAAATAATAGCAGTCCATTTTGCAATTTTTACACCCGAGCGATAGCGAACTGACGAAGTAAATTTGGACTTATTAGAATATTGATTTTCCGAAGACATAATATAGTTTTTATCGATTAAAGATAGAATATTTACAAATCTTTAACAAAATTTAAAACTATAATTTAAAAAAGAAGGCTGATTAAATATTTTATAAATGACAATCCGGCTGTGATTTCACAAACAAACTGATATTGGAAGGAGAAACATACGGAATTCCTAATCCGAGGCCTCTTAGAATAAACAAAACTCCGATTATTACAGCCACAAAAGGAATAATTTTTTGGATTTTATTACGAAAAGAAACAGTTATAAATGACTGAATATACACCACACTACTCATTAAAGGAATGGTTCCTAATCCAAACAAAAACATATAGAAAACTCCCAAAAATTCATTTTGCATAGCCAAAGCTCCAAACAAAGCTACATACACCATCCCGCAAGGCAAAAATCCATTGAGCAGACCAATAGTATAAATGGAACGATAACTCTTTTTCTTGAATTGATTTCCGAGAGCTGATTTAAGCCGACTTATTAATCGATAAACCGGTTTAGAAAAATTATATTTTGCAAAGGTTTTTTCAGGAATCACAGCGATCAAAATCATCATAATTCCTATAAAAACAGACAATTTTTGCTGAATTCCTGCCATAAAAAAACCTTTACCAAGAAACCCAAAAAGGAGTCCGATAAAGGAATAAGCCGTTAATCGGCCAATGTGATAAGTGAATATTTGAAACGTTTTTTTTACTTGATTAGTCCTGTCAACAGGAAGCATCAGAGCAATTGGTCCACACATACCAATACAATGCAGGCTACTGATTAAACCAAATAAAAAAGCTGTATATACCATAAGAGTTTAAAGTTTCTGATTTGCAAATTAGATAATTCGCAAATTTTCAAATTAACTTCTAGTTCAAATAGATTTTTTCTTTAATCATGTATTCTTTTCCAAGATATTTCCATTCAATGGTAATTCCCCAAAGACCTCCTGCCAAATCTGATTTAGGTATAAATAAATATGGTTTAGAATTTGAAATAGGCATTTCGAAATCTAATTTTTTGTTAGACGGTCTGTAAAATGACACTGTACCGGAGTTTTGTTTTGGATCAAAATCTTCCGGAAAAACAATTTCAACTCCGTCTGAATTAACCTTTATTGCAGGCTTAGCATTCAGTTGCATGGCATTTTGCATTTTGATCATTTCTTCACTGTAACGAGAATCTTTTTTATAATATTCCTCTATTACCATCTCATTATCATACTTTGAATCGGTTTGTACCCTAATAACAAAGTATAAAATAAAAGATATAAACAGCGCAAATGCAATAACAATAGAAGTTCCCCAATTGATTTTCATATAAGATTTATTTAGTTCAAAAGAAGCCAATTTACCTAAATTAATAAGTTCTGGGTCCTAAGAAATTTGTTGTTGAAGTTTGCAAAAGAGTATGTCCATCAAAAACTCCAATTTTAATTTTGGTTTTATCCTTGGTCAACAAAGACTGTTTTATCTCAACAAAAAGGGTTCCTTGCGTAATTTCTTCTTTTTTAAGTTTGAAAACAGATCCACCTACTCTCATAATTTTACCTTCCTGAGAAATCAATTCGAAATGAATATTATCGAAATCTTTAATAGTTTTATTTACAATTTTATAAGTAAAAATATTACTGATTTTATCTCCCTTGTGTTCATACAATTGTCCCGGCAAGCGCAAAATGGTAGCATCTACATCATTTCTTAAAAAAAGCATTCCTGTTAAAACTGCAATCAGAATCGATAAAACAACCGTATATCCTTTCATCCTTGCGGTAAATTTAAACGGTTCTTTTTTCTCTATTTCATCTTCCGATGCATAGCGTATCAATCCTTTTGGCAAGTTTACACTTTCCATAATCGTATCACATTCATCAATACAAGCGGTACAATTGGTGCATTCTAACTGAGTTCCGTTACGAATATCAATTCCCATCGGACAAACATTCACGCATTGTTTACAATCAATACAATCTCCTTTTCCCGAAGCAGCTCTGTCTTCTTGCTTATTGAATTTAGCACGACCTTTTTCTTTCTCACCTCTCACAAAATCGTAAGCGACATTAATAGATTTATTGTCGAGTAAAACCCCCTGTAAACGTCCGTAAGGACAAGCAATAATACATACCTGTTCTCTGAACCAAACGAAAATAAAATAAAAAACACCTGTAAAAATCAGTAATGCAATAAAATTGTTAAGCTGAGTAACAGGTCCTTCCTCAATCATAACAAATAATTTATCGCTTCCTACAAGATAAGCTAGAAATATATTGGCAATAAAAAATGATATTATAAAGAAAATAGTCCATTTTAAGATACGTTTTCTTATTTTTTCGGCATCCCATTTTTGTTTATCCAAACGCATTTGAGAACCTCTGTCACCGTCAATCAGATATTCTATTCTTCTGAAAACTAATTCCAGAAAAATAGTTTGAGGACAAATCCATCCACAAAAAATACGACCAAAAACGACTGTAAAGAAAATAATAAATACTACCCCAATAATCATGGACAATACAAATAAATAGAAGTCCTGAGGCCAGAACGGAAATCCAAATATATTGAATCTTCGTTCCAGTACATTGAACAACAAAAACTGATTTCCATTTATTTTAACAAATGGAGCCAGAAATAAAAAAGTAAGTAAAAAATAGCTTACTATCTTTCTGTATTCATAGAATTTCCCTTTAGGCTTTTTGGGAAAGACAAACTTACGTTTGCCTTTCTCATCAAGTGTTCCTATAGAGTTTCTAAAAATCTCATCATTTGCAATCTTAGACATAATTAAAGTAGTATTATAAAAATATTATTCTGTAGCACCTTCTACCCAAACTTCACCTTCTGCGGCTTTTGGATTTGGCGGATTACTTCCTTGTAAAGACAATACATAACTTGATACAAGCTGAATATCTTTTGGTTTCAAACCACTTGATTTCCAAGCAATCATACCTTTTCCGTCACGACCACCATTTGCAACAGTATGAAAAACGTTTTTGATTCCTCCTCCTAAAATCCAACTGTCATCCGTAAGGTTTGGACCAATTTGTCCCCCTCCGTCTGCTCTGTGACAAGCCACACAGTTTGTATCATAAATTTCTTTTCCTTTGGCCAAATCAGCCGGAGAAGTCAATAAAGTAACATTCTCTTCTGTGGTATTATCCGGTGCCGACTTTTGGTAAGCTTCCACTTCTATTTTTGCCTGAGCCATTTCTTTTTCAAATTCCTGTTCCTGAGTATCTCCTCCCATGAATTCGAAATGAGCTATATAAACTACTGAAAAGAATATACAGGCGTAAAATAAATATACCCACCACGGTGGCAAATTATTGTCTAATTCCTGAATTCCATCATAATCATGATGTAACAAGATATCTTTTTCAGCTACCACATCCGGTTTAACAAAAATTTTGCTAAGCTGCTGAAATAAACTTAAATTTTCATCGGCATCTACTTGTTTACGCTGTTCCTCTGTCAGTAAAGTATAATTTAGATTACTAACTGCTTTCAATGTAAATTCAATTGCAATCAAAAGAAACAGAAACACCAATAAAAACACTCCCACCAATGGAAATTTCACAAAGGCATATTCAGACCCTGAATCAATTGAATATTCTAAAAGAACTAGAAAAGCGAAGAAAAGAATGGGAATTCTTAAATATGCTAAGGGACTTAATTTTCTCATTTTGTATATTTTTAAATTATAAACAATTATCTCAATGGAATTTCACTCATCTCATCAATCTTTTCTTTTTTATAAGAAAAAACCCAGATACCAAGTGCGACAAAAAAGATAAAAAATATCAATAGTGCAACTATCGGATATATGGAAACCCCTGAAATGGTTTCCATATTATGTTTTATTTGCTCGAACATACAGTTATTTTTTTACTTTAATATCAGTACCCAGACGTTGAAGATAAGCAATCATGGCAACGATTTCTCTTTGACTCATCGGAACAAATTCTTCTCCTTTTGCGGCAGCGGCTTTTTTACTTTCCTCATAATCTCTCACAAAATCAGGATCTGAATGCAAATTGGTTTCAATCAACATTCCTTGTTCTTTCATCGAAGCCTTAGCATTTTTGATATCTTCATCTGTATAAGGAACACCAAGAGTTCTCATTACATTCATTTTTTCTTCAATATCAGAAATATCAGCAGTTTTATTTTCAAACAACCATTGGTAAGCTGGCATGATCGAATTTGCAGAAGTACTTCTTGGATCATACATGTGATTATAATGCCAGTTATCATTATATTTTCCTCCAAGTCTCAACAAATCAGGACCTGTTCTTTTTGATCCCCAAAGGAATGGATGTTCATAAACAAATTCTCCGGCTTTTGATTGTGGCCCATATCGTTCTACTTCACTACGGAACGGACGGATCATTTGTGAGTGACAACCAACACATCCTTCACGGATATACAAATCACGACCTACAAGTTCAAGCGGTGTATATGGTTTTACGCTTTCAATAGTCGGAATATTTGACTTAACCATAATAGTTGGTACAATTTGAACAATTCCACCAATTAAAATAGCAACTAAAGCTAAAATTGTTAACTGCACCGGTTTTCTTTCTAACCATGGATGGAATTTCTCACCTGGCATTCTTGAAGGGCTTATTCTTTGCAATGCAGGTGCTTCGGCCAATTCGTCTTCAACGGCTGAGTTTGCTCTAACCGTTTTATAAATATTATAAACCAACACAAGCATACCAATTACATACATAGAACCACCTACTGCACGCATGGCATACATAGGCATAATAGCGGTTACGGTTTCCAGAAAGTTTCCGTAAGTTAAAGAACCGTCAGGATTGAATTGTTTCCACATAGAAGCCTGAGTAAATCCGGCAACATAAAGAGGTAGTGTATATAAAATAATACCTAAAGTACCAATCCAGAAATGGAAATTAGCCAATTTAAGAGAATACAAAGATCCTTTTGTCATTCTTGGTATTAACCAATAGATAATTCCAAAAGCCATGAATCCGTTCCAAGCCAAAGCACCAACGTGAACGTGAGCAATAATCCAGTCTGTAAAGTGAGCAATAGCATTTACATTTTTCAAAGACAACATTGGTCCTTCAAAAGTAGCCATCCCATAACCGGTAATAGCAACTACGAAAAATTTCAGAATTGGCTCTGTACGAACTTTATCCCAGGCACCTCTCAAAGTCAATAAACCATTAATCATACCTCCCCAAGACGGAGCGATTAACATCACTGAAAACACAACCCCTAAATTCTGAGCCCATGTAGGCAATGCAGAATACAATAAATGGTGAGGCCCTGCCCAAATATATAAGAAGATTAACGACCAAAAGTGGATAATTGACAATCTGTATGAAAACACCGGACGATTAGCAGCTTTAGGAATAAAATAGTACATCATTCCTAAGTATGGAGTTGTCAAGAAGAATGCAACCGCATTATGACCGTACCACCATTGAACCAAAGCATCTTGTACTCCTGCATAAACAGAATAACTTTTTAAGAAACTTACCGGCAAAGCCAAACTATTGAAAATATGCAATACTGCAACTGTCACAAACGTAGCTATGTAGAACCAAATAGCAACATATAAATGACGCTCTCTTCTTTTCAAAATGGTTCCAATCATATTAATTCCAAAAGCCACCCAAACCAATGCAATTGCAATATCTATTGGCCATTCTAACTCAGCATATTCTTTTGAAGTAGTAATTCCCAAAGGAAGAGTAATCGCTGCGGCCACAATAATCAATTGCCATCCCCAGAAATTAAAATTACTCAGAAAATCACTGAACATTCTCGCTTTCAATAATCGTTGCAAAGAATAGTAAACTCCGGCAAACATTGCATTTCCAACAAAAGCAAAAATTACTGCATTTGTGTGCAATGGTCGCAACCTACCAAAGCTCAACCAAGAAATCCCATCGGTCAAACTCGGAAATAAAAACATTGTTGCCAATAGCAATCCTACCAAAAACCCCACAACACCAAAAAGAATCGTGGCGTAGAGGAATTTTTTCACAATTTTGTTGTCGTAATAAAACTGTTGCATCTCCATAAATTAAATTGTTTTCTGATTTTTATACTCTATTTTGGGTTAGTTTTCTTGAGTTCATCGTCAAATAACATTCTGACGGAAGGTGTGTAATCGTCATCAAATTGCCCTTTCTTTACTGCCATTATAAATGCAATAAAAAAAGCAATCGCTACGATAATACTTATGGCTATCAACATATATATCACACTCATTTTAACATTATTTTAATATTCAAAAGTAATATATGAGTTAAGTTCAAAACATGACATTTGTCATTGTTTGTATCTTTTGTTAAAATTAACAAAAAAACATTACTTCTTATTTATTTTTAGCTTTTTTGAATAAATATTTGTAGCTACTGTAACAAAACTTACTATAGTAATTGTACTTAAAGGCATTATAATTGCCGCAACCAACGGCAATAAATTACCGGTAACGGCAAAATACAAGCCTACAACATTATATAATAATGATAGTCCGAAACTCATTTTTATAGTAGTAATCGAATTCTTAGAAAGTTCCATAAAACGATTCAATCTTTCAAATTCCCCGGCATCCAAAATAGCATCACAAGCAGGAGAAAACACATTTACATTTTCTGAAACAGCGATACCAACATTACTTTGAACCAAGGCACCAGCATCATTCAGTCCGTCTCCAACCATCATCACATTTCTCCCTTGCTTTTGCAATGACTCTATAAAAGCCAACTTTTGTTCCGGTTTTTGATTAAAAACCATTTCGGTCTCTAAAGGCAACATTTTTTCTAAAGTTTGACGTTCACCCTCATTATCTCCCGACAAAACTTTAATATCGTAACGTTCTGATAACTCTGTAAATAGTTTTTGCAAACCTTCTCTATATTGGTTTTTAAAGATATATTTCCCTAAATATTGATCGTTAATTTTTACATGAACTGCTGTTTGCAACAAATCTTCATCTTCTTCAGAATTTTTATTCAAAACAAAAGAAGCCGAACCTACAAGAACAATATTTCTGTTTATTTCTGCCTGAATTCCTTTGCCTGTAATTTCCTTAAAATCATCAACCTTTACTTTTAGCTGACTTTCCGATGTTTTTACATCAGGCAAAAACTCATAAAGCATTCTGCTCAAAGGATGATTTGAAGTACGAATCACATTCTTAATCATAAAAATAGTTTCGTCCGTAAGGTTTTTACCTTCGTAAGAAATATTTGATTTTTTATTGGTTGTAATCGTACCCGTTTTATCAAAAACAATGGTATCTACCTGAGCCAATTGTTCTATAACTAAAGCATTCTTTAGATAAAATTTATAATTTCCCAAAATACGCAACACATTTCCCATGGTAAAAGGAGCCGTAAGAGCCAATGCGCAGGGACAAGCCACAATTAAAACAGCCGTAAAAACATTGAAAGCCGTGTTAGCATTAATAGGAATCCAATATCCTAATCCAAGAAAGGCAATCAACAACAAAACCGGAGTAAAATAACGACTGATTTTATCTGTAATTGTCTTGTATTTTTGCTCAATTTTTTTCTGAAAAACATCATTACTCCACAACTGAGTCAAATAACTTTGCGACACAGAATGCAGAACTTCCATTTCAACCACTTTCCCCATTTGTTTTCCTCCGGCAAAAACCTTATCTCCCGAAACTTTCGTGATAGGAATTGCTTCACCTGTCACAAAACTATAATCTATAGAAGCGGTTTCGCTAATCAAAATCCCGTCAACCGGAATTAATTCCTGATTTCTGATTAAAAGCCTGTCTCCTTTTTCAATATCATAAACCGGTACACTTTCTTCAGTTCCGTCGCTTTTTATTTTGGTAATCGCAATTGGGAAATAAGATTTAAAATCTCTTTCAAAGCTCAAAAAACTATACGTTTTAATTTGAAACATTTTCCCTAACAACATAAAGAAAACCAATCCGGTAAGGCTGTCAAAAAAACCGGAACCATAATCCATTACGATGTCAAAAGTGCTTCGCACAAACATGACAATAATTCCCAAAGCAATCGGAATATCAATATTCAACATTCCCGAACGAATACTTTTGTAAGCCGAAACATAATAACCACTGGCAGAATAAAGAAACGATGGTAAAGACAGAGCAAAAATCAGCCACCTAAAAAAAGGTTTATAGGTTTCAATCCAATATTCATTAACCTCAAAATATTCAGGAAAAGACAATAACATTATGTTTCCGAAACAAAAGAATGCCAAACCTAATTTATAAGTCAAACTTCTGTCGATATTGGTCTTTCCGGCTTCGTAGTTTTCCAGACTTATATAGGGTTCATATCCTATGGAACTCAATAAATAAACAATTGTTTTAAGAGAAACCTCATCGGATTTGAAAGTAATCCGAACTTTTTTTTCCGGGAAATTAACCTGAGAAGTAGAAATTCCGGGCTGTAGTTTTTGCAGATTTTCCAAAATCCAAATACAGGAACTACAATGAATATGAGGAATACTTAAAGAAACAATAGAAATCTTTGCTTCTTGAAATTCTAAAAGTTTCCCAACAATAGCTTCGTTGTCAAGAAAATCATATTTACCGGCTATATCTTGGGGAGTAGCTCCGGGCGATTGTTCAAAATCATAATAACAAGTCAAATCATTCAAACTAAAAATTTCATACACTGTTTTACATCCGTTACAACAGAAATTCTTTTCGTCAAAAACGATTTCTTCTTCCTTTACAATTCCCAAACCACAGTGAAAACAACTTGAATTGTCCATATAATATTTACCCATTTTTCCAAAATACAAAATTGCATTGAGTTTAACTCTTAAAGGATGACAATTGTCATATTTATGCTTACTTTTGTAAAAATATCAATTATTCCCTTACAAATGAGTAAATGTGAGCAATGTATCGTTAGACAATTCAGTTCTTTGAAAGCCCTTAATAAAGAAGAACTTTTAAAGATGGCCGAATGCAAAACTTCTTACACCATCAAAAAAGGAGAAAATATTTTTGAAGAAGGAGAAAACATCAATGGACTGTTCTGTATTAAAGACGGAATTTGCAAATTATCAAAATTGAGCCCCAACGGGAAAGATCAGATTGTGAAATTAATCAAACCCGGAGAACTCTTAGGCCAACGATCAATGATAAGCGACGAACCTGCAAATTTGAGTGCTATTGCTCTTGAAGATATGGAAGTTTGTTTTATTCCTAAAAGTGAGATCATCGGTTTTTTTGACTCTAACAATCAATTTTCGATGAACATGATGAAATCTATTTGCAGCGATTTGAAAGATGCTGATGACCTGATGGTTTCAATGGCTCAAAAAACTGTAAAACAACGTTTAGCCGGAACTTTACTTTATCTCAATAATACTTTTGGCACAAATAACGACGGAAGTTTACGTATTCAATTATCGAGAGAAGAACTGGCCGGAATGATTGGTACGGCAACAGAAAGCTGTATTCGTCTATTATCTGAGTTCAAAAAAGACGAACTAATAGAGTTAGTGGGTAAAAAAATTGTGGTAAAAAACACATCGAAATTAAAGAAAATAGCCGAATAAAATTCGGCTTATAAACTACATTTTTCTGGCTTCGTTCCAAAAAACATCCATTTCGGCTAAAGTCATATCTTTTAACGATTTCCCTAATTCATCGGCTTTGCTTTCTAAATATTGAAATCTTTTGATGAATTTTTTATTGGTTCGTTCTAAAGCATCTTCCGGATTAATATTCAAAAATCGGGCATAGTTTATCATCGAAAACAATACGTCTCCAAATTCAGATTCCATTTTGTCCTGAGAATTCGACTCTACTTCTACCTGTAATTCGTTTAATTCTTCCTGAACTTTTTCCCAAACCTGTTCCGGTTTTTCCCAATCAAAACCAACTCCTTTTACTTTATCCTGAATTCTGCTTGCTTTGACAAGTGCAGGCAAACTCTTGGGAACACCTTCCAGAACTGATTTCTTTCCTTCTTTAAGTTTCAGTTTTTCCCAGTTTTGTTTTACTTCTTCTTCATCCTTTACCTCAACATCTCCATAAATGTGCGGATGACGGTAAATCAGTTTTTCACAAATTTCATTACAAACATCGGCTATATCAAAATCTTTGGTTTCACTACCTATTTTGGCATAAAAAACAATATGCAATAATAAATCGCCCAATTCTTTTTGGACTTCGGTTAGATCGTTATCCAAAATAGCATCGCCCAATTCGTAAGTTTCTTCTATGGTAAGATGACGCAAAGTTTGAAGAGTTTGCTTTTTGTCCCAAGGACATTTTTCGCGTAAATCATCCATTATATCCAATAATCGTCCAAAAGCCTGTAATTGAGATTCTCTGTTTGTCTTCATCTTTCAATTGTGATTTTTATAAAAAAAGAAATCCTGTCAAGAAATATTCCCAACAGGATTTTTATTAAATTTTCATTTCAATTATTCTTCTGTAGCAACTGCTTCTGCCTCAACAGGAGCTTCGGTTGAAGTCAATCCTTTTGCCTGCAAAATATTGTACCAGTTGAATACTTTTTTCATGTCTGAAGGATACACTCTGTCCTGATCGTAATCCGGAAGAATTTCTGTGAAGTAAGCAATCATTTCTTCGTTTGAAGCTTTGTGAGAAATTGCAGGCCCGTTGTTTTCTTTAACAGCGATACTTCTCATTACTTCTACCAACGGCTTTTCTGCTGTGTGAGTGTAAATTGAAATTTCAGACAATAAACTTACATTGTTTTTTAAACTTACGGTGATTTTCTTTCCGTCAATCAAAGATTCAGCAACAAAACCTGTGCGGGTTTGAACTTTCAATGTGTATAAACCTGGTTTACCTGAAATGGCTAAGATTTTATCTAAATTCATCTTATATCTGTTTTATTTATATTTTTTATATCTGTTTTATTTCAAAATAGAGAAAAAGACAATCTTTGATTATCTTCCTTTTTTAACTGCTGCAAATTTCATTTTATAATCAGGACGGGATTTACCATCCATAATGTTTTGCAGTTTTTTCTTGATAAGGGTTTTCTTCAGAGAAGATATTCTGTCTGTAAACAAAATACCTTCAATATGATCGTATTCGTGCTGAATTACACGTGCGATGAAACCATCAAAAACTTCTGTTTTTTTGTTGAAATCCCCATCAAAATACTCAATTGTGATTCTTTCTTGTCTATAAACATCTTCACGAACTTCGGGAATACTCAAACATCCTTCATTAAATCCCCACTCTTCGCCTTCTTCTTTAAGGATTTTAGCATTGATAAAAGTACGTTTGAATCCTTTCAATAAATCTTGTTCTTCTTTTGATAAATCATCATCTTCACCAAAAGGAGCCGTATCGACTATAAACAAACGTATAGGCAAAGCTACTTGAGGAGCTGCCAGTCCAACACCGCAGGCATTGTACATAGTTTCATACATATTGGCAATTACCTCTTTCAGGTTAGGATATTCAGGACTGATTTCCTCTCCTACCTTTCTTAAAACAGGATCACCATATCCTATAATTGGTAAAATCATTCTTTTTCTTTTTAATTATAACTGACTGCCGGAAATCTTACAAAAAATTTGACAACGATGGCAAAAGTAGTAAAAAAACACTCATGTAAATCCTACAACGAAAGATTTGGCAAAATTTTAAATTTTATTTTAAAAGCAAGTAGTTTACAAAATCAGACAGGATAATGATAAATTTAAATTATCTTTTTCATACACTATCTATACACTATCTATACACTATCTATACACTATCTATACACTATCTATAGCTTTAACATATCTCTGACCCGTTATCTCTTCAAAGAAAAATGCCCTTTTCCTGTTCTGCCATCTCCAAGATATAATACAAACCAATAATCGGTGGCCGGCAAAGGAGATCCGTTTAAGGTACCGTCCCAACCTTCGCTTTGGGCAGATGCCACTACATAAACCAATTTTCCATAGCGGTCAAAAATCTCAACTTTCGAATTATTGTACAATTGCGAATTAATACCCTTTATGCTCCAAATTTCATTTACTCCGTCTCCGTTTGGCGTAAAGTAAGACGGCACTCCCACTGCGGTAATGCTTTTTGATGCCTGTCCGCAACCTTCTATATCGCGTACATAAACATCATGAATTCCCGGTTCTACATTTTGAAAAACATTCGAATCCTGAAAAGGTCCCGAAACACTATCAAGCGCATATTCATATTTACCCGAACCAGTGGTTGTAACAATCACCTGAATATTATCATTCAAATCTGAAACAGCTATATTTTCTATTTTAATTGGTTTTGAAGTTACCACCGTCAGTGAAACCTCAGGAGAAATAAAACCACAAGAATTGCCTTTTTTATTTAAAACAAGCCTGTATTTGTAACCATTCATATTCAAAGCTACATTGGTTAGCTGCAAAGTCGATGTGGTACTTCCTGAATAAATTTCATTATCTGCAATATCCGAAAAACTATTTCCATCTACAGAAACCTGCCATTGATAAGTATCGGCATTTGCAGTAACCGTAAAATTTACATTTTGAGGAACACAAGCCGTTTGATCTGCCGGGAAATTTGTGACTACTATAGAACCATTGATAATATAATCATCGTTCACAGGCAATGTATAACCATTGAAAGCAGAAGTAACTTTGCCCTGAGTATCTACCGTTACCGGACTGTTTCCTAAATAACCATCTCCATCAGGATCTGTAAAACCGGCTTCAACAACATCAAAGCAACCGTCTCCATCACTATCTGAATCAATAAAATCGGAAAAACCATCCGAATCATTATCAGGAAAAGAAGTATTCAACGGAGCAACAATTTCACTTCCATCTATCACACCGTTATTATTGGTGTCATAGGCAGATTGTCCTGCTTCTACCAAATCATAAATACCGTCATTATCGCTATCTAAATCCAGATAATTGGCCACACCATCGTTATCTGAATCCAAGGTTCCCAAACCTGTTTCATAAATATCGTTCATCCCGTTTTTATTGGCATCTATAAAAGGAACAACTTTATAATCTTTTCCCAAAACTTCAACCAAAGTAGGAATCCTGTCATTATCATCATCATCATCCATTTCGTCTATAAGACCATCGTCATCTGAATCTTTAGGCAAACAAGAAGTACTTAGTTTAAAAGCGGCATTATTGTTTTTTGTTTCAGACAGGTTTTTATGAGTTATAGAAAAACTACTTACCAAATTGGTTAAAAATTTAAATGTACCCGTTCCGGCAGCCAACGGATTAGTTAAATCTTTTAATCTAAATCGTATCTGAAATGAAGAATATTCCGTAACTCCACTCTCATAAACACCGTCATAATTGGTATCTATTAATAGTTGATCATCGGGGTTTAAAACCATAATAATATTACCATTTGGCACTTCAAGAACAAAATCTCCATTAGAATTCAACAAATTGGTTGCTCCTACAAATTTCACATATTCCAACACTAAACTTATCGGTTTGGCAAAAGTGAAAGTTTGAGTAAGGGAATTAGCCAGTCCTGCTGAAACCTGGCTTATAATAGTTCCGTCATCACCTCCAAAAGTCATAGAGTTTGAATTTCCATTGAAAGAAACAACTCTATTGAAAGAATTAAAATAATCTCCCTTGCTAACAGAACCTGTATCGGCTGTTAAATCTAAATCTACACTACCCAACGATTCATCGCAATTGGTAATACCGTCATTATCATTGTCAATATCAACATAATCATTAACTCCATCGCCATCACTATCTTCTAAACAAACACTTACCGGAATGCTATCGGAAAATCTGGGAGCACAACCCTTGACATTCGCTTTCACATGATAAAAACCAGGGTTTTCAGGAGTAAGACTATTTGTTGTGGCTCCGCTTATAAGATCTCCATTATAAAACCATTGAAATTCTTCAAAAGAAGATAATGCATTTACAGATAATTTAACGTTTGGAAGACAATTGGCTTCATTAACAACTGCTTTGCCAAAATTTATTTCCGGATTATACGCAAATCCCGAATAATATCCTCCATAAGTGGCATGTTCACTTGAACCGAAATAAGACAAATACACCTGTTTGTCTGCAAGAACCGATACATTTCCCTTTAGTCCACCAAGAGTATAAGTCACATATTTATCATTTCCGGTCACTACCGAAGGCCCTTTGGATGTAATACCGGCCGGCAAAGTAGTTAACGTATATGAATTTCCGTTGATGAAAAAATTCAAAACCGCCCCTTTTTCGGTAACTATATTCACTGTAGCTATAAAATCCTTATTGTTTCCTACCTCATTGATTAAAGGGATATTATTAATACTTTTAGGAGTTTCGCAACTCAATGGAGGCATGAAATGCATATTTTGATTTGGCTGACTCGGTGTACCACCTAAACCCTGATAGGCAAAAAACTTCTTAGAACCTTTGACATATAAATTCTTCTCGGCCGAAAATTTACCTTCAAGAGTAATATACTTTCCTTCATCGAGAGTAGTAAAATAACTCCCGTTTACATAAATTTCAGTATTATTTTCATTGGCAATAATCAAAGGTTTTTCGGTTATTTCAACACCATTCCCTTTTACAAAAATGTATTCATCACCTATTCTTTCAGCCGGAACAATTTGGTCAAAACCTAAATCCAAATTATTTAGATCTCCGTTTGTACCTCCAAAAGAACCACAGTTTACCGCAATTGGTTTATTTGAACTTATAGAAGCTCCAATCAATCCGTCTCTGTTGGCAACATTAGTTCCTTCAACAGCCATTACAAAGCTTTCCCCTCTATTGAGCGTTATCTGAGGTGGAAAATTCCCCACACTTGCATTGTTTACTAAGGAAACACCCGTTTTAATATCTCCAAAAGAGACAATCGTATTATTTTCGGTCGCCAA
The DNA here is from genome assembly GCA_964631795.1 of uncultured Flavobacterium sp. Lineage (GTDB taxonomy): Bacteria > Bacteroidota > Bacteroidia > Flavobacteriales > Flavobacteriaceae > Flavobacterium. The sequence continues at coordinate 23,856 of CAZWAF010000039.1, forward strand.
AATAGAAGCAAAAGTATAATGAGCATCCGATGTTGAAGCCACACTTTTATTCGTAAAAGCACCTATTCTAAATTTTGTTCCCAAAGCCGCCAAGCCCTTTGAAACCACACTACTGGCATGATATTCCTCAGGAGTTGCCGTAACTCTCACATTTACATAAACCAAATCTTCGGCTTCTACAATAAATCCTTTGTTTTTCAGCACCTTGCTAACATTAAATTTATTAACAATCAACTGAGTATCGGTTCCTGTACCCAAATCGAGCGCATAAGGTTGGTCTCTGGAAACTGTTCCTTTAATTATTTCTCCACCAATGTTGGTAATTTTAAAATGAACATCAGTACTACTTGGAGTAGAAATATACATAAATTGCCACTTAGGCGCCAGTTGAACAGAATTTGACAGTGGTGGAATATAGTGAGTTTTACTTAGCTGAGAATAAGTATTTACAGCAAATAAAAACAGTATAGCAAAAAATATCTTCTTCATTGAATCTTATTAAGTAGCCAAATATAAATTGTTTTTAATAAAACAAGCCATCAACTATTGTTAAAATCCAAGTGATTCAACAAATCAATACTATCACAATCATTCATCCTGAAGATTTAACATTTAAAAATGTGATTTCTCCTTTTTTTAAAGAAACAATAAACCTTTTTTTAAAGAAACCCCATTCATCGTTAATTTTTTTTATTTGTTTTTTTATTTATAAAAATATCGTATTTATGCAAAAATATTTTTTATATGTGCTAAATCCGTATTATTACACTTCGTTTCTATTTTACTGATTTTTAAAATTTTAGAAATATTTAATAAACAACCAAACCCTTGCATTTCATGAAAAAAATTAGCCTGTTATTGATTTTTCTGTATTCCATCTCCGGATACTGTCAATTTCCGGAAGGTTTTGAAGGATCAGCCTCCAACTTACCTACAAACTGGAACCAATACCAAAACAATATTGGTTTAGGCAAAACATGGGAAATCAGCACCCAACTTTCATCTGCATGTGACGGATTAAATTCTGCTTTTATAGACAAAGATATATCGATTCAAAATGGCGAAGAATCTGCCGATTACTTAATAACTCCCCTATTTACCGTTCCAATCAGAGGGCAACTTCGTTTTTTTTCCCGTCAGGAAAAAGCCGGTGATCAGGAAACTACCTATAAAGTAATGATCTCTGCTTTTCCGGACAAAAGTCGATTGGACAAATATCTTACAATCAAAGATTGGGATGAAATCCAAATGAATACGGTATATAATGTTTGTCAGGAACAAATTGTAGATCTTTCGGCTTACCAGGGTCAGCAGATTTATTTGGCTTTTGTGAGAACCTGTACCAAAACTTCAACCAATGGATCAGGAGATGCTTGGTGGATTGACAAAATTAATGTTGTTTCAAAATGCCTTGATCCTTCCGCAGGAATCATCAGTAGTGTATCGGCAACATCGGCTAAATTGAGTTGGACAGACACTTCCGGGTCTTTATGGGACATTGAACATATTGTAAAAGGAACCAATCCCTCAGGATTTCCAACCTATACAAGTGTTTCAAAACCTTATAATTTAGAAAATCTACAACCCGATACATCCTACCAATATTATGTAAGATCTTCCTGTCCTGCCTCAAACAGTAATTGGATAGGACCTTTTGATTTTAAAACCTTACCGTTTGGTTCTGTATGCGATGCTCCTCTCAAGATTACATCATTACCTTTTCAAACCACTTCCAATACGGCCAACTTTCCCGGCACCTTTAATGGTCCGCAAAGTCCTTCTTCATCTTGTGGGGCTACACCGTCGAGTACTAATTATTTTGCAGGAAATGACGTTTTTTACAGTTATACCGCTACCAAAACCGGACTTATCAGTATAAAAATGACTCCTACAGCATCTAATTCGTCGCTTTTTGTGTATGACACCTGCCCTGTTTCGGGTGCTTGTCTTGCCGGTGCTGCAAATAATAACTCAACCCAAAGAGTCATCAATGATTTTCTTGGAACAGAAGGAAAAACTTATACTATTGTAATATCTTCCAGTTCAGTCAATCCACAAATAGGATATACTCTTGTTGTTCAGGAAGAAAATTGTTTAGCTCCGGTAGGATCTCTACCTGCACAAACTGATATTACAACTACTACAGCTAAATTATCCTGGACAAACCCAACGGGAGCTTCTGAATGGAGAATTGCAGTACAACCATTAGGCTCTGCGGTACCAACTATTGAAGGAACAAAAATAATAACCAATCCAAATACAGTAGTAACAGGATTATCATCCAGTACCCAATATCAGTATTATGTAAGATCGGTATGCCCTAACGGAGAGTTTAGCTCCTGGGCCGGACCTTACCCTTTTACCACATTAATCTGTGAAGATGAACCAACAAACAAATGTACTTATACTTTCAGGATGACTGATTTGGGTTCAAACGGTTGGAATGGTGCTACCATGCAGATAAGACAAAACGGAATAGTAGTAAAAACTATTGGTTCTGATTTTACTACCGGAGCCAGTTTTGCTGACATTACCGTACCGTTATGTAAAGATATTCCATTTGATTTGTATTGGAATGTTCTTGGAACCAAACCCGCAGAATGCATTGTTGCCGTTATCAATTCATTCAGCCAAACAATATTTACCAAAACAGCAGGAATAAACCCGGTTGGTACTACCATTTATAATGATGTTGTCAGTTGCGATACTCCAAGATGCAACATCGCTCCAAATAACCTGAACACGCTTTCTGTTGGACCACATGCTGCCACCTTGAATTGGAATGCTCCTGCTACAACCGCTTGGGATATTTATTTTGTACCGGCAGGATCTCCATTGCCTACTTCATCAACAATACCTACTTATGCCGGTGTTACCACTACTACTTTTCCTATTAGTAATGGTCTGTTGGCCGATACTTCTTATACTTTTTATGTAAGAGTAGTTTGTTCTCCTTCACCATCTGATTGGTCTGCGGGTTACACATTTACCACTATAGCAACTTGTCCAAAACCATTCAATTTGCTGGCGCCAAAAACAGATATTACCACCACACAAGCTAAATTATCCTGGACTAACGGAGTTAGCACAGATACCAAATGGGAAATATTATTAGTCAAAGCTGTTTCACCTACTTATGGAGTGCCTTCTGCTCCAACTATAAATCCTGTTTTAAAACAAGGGGACAAATTAGCAATAGTTGAATCACTGTCATCGACTTCAAATTATCTTATGACAGGTTTAGATCCGGCGACCATTTATTATTATTATATCAGAACAATTTGCTCACCAACAGATAAAAGTACCTGGGCAGGACCTACTAAATTTAACACTGTAACTTGTGAACCAGCAAACAAATGTAATTATAAGTTTATTTTAACCGACAGCGCAAACAATGGCTGGGACGGAGCCCGTATGCAGATAAGACAAAACGGAATTCCAATTGAAATTGATACCAACATATACGAACTTGGTCTTTCAATGACTGAGAAAAATGTGGCTATATGTAAAGACACCCCATTTGATTTGTACTGGAGTAGTCCCGGCATAGCACCACAAGAAGTTGGAATAAAAATAGTAGATCCGTTTGGAGATCCTATCTATACCAAATTACCGGGAGACGGTACACCTCTTAGCGTATTATTTAATTATACAGGAAATTGTACTGCACCTACCTGTCTTAAACCTACATCGTTAAAAGTTCAAACCACCAACCCTAAATCGGCTGTTTTAGAATGGTCGGAAATTGGAGGTGCAACCCAATGGGAAGTATATCTTGTACCCACAGGAACTACTCCTCCGGCAAACAACACTCCAAAAAGTGGAGTAGCCCCTTATTATATTACCGATAAAAATCCATTTACAGTAGAAGGATTAGAACCTAGTACTACATACGACTTCTATGTAAGAGCATTATGTTCAGATTCAGACATCAGCACCTGGACTTTACTGACTTTTAAAACATTCATAACTACACCGGAAAATGACGAATGCAATACTTCTATTGTTGTCCCTGTAAACTCAACTACAGAATGTCTGCAAACCGTATCAGGAAAAACTACAAAAGGAGCTACTGCTACTCAACCGGCAACTAATCCGATTTGTCAGGGTTATGCCGATGATGATGTATGGTTCAGTTTTACGGCAACATCTACAATTCACACTATCAACTTAATCAATATAACAGGAACTACGACCGACCTGAATCATACCCTGTATTCAGGAAACAATTGCGGTACGTTGACACAACTGTATTGCAGTAATCCGAATACCAGTGTAGCTACCAATTTAACTATTGGAAATACTTATAAAGTCAGAGTTTATACTAATGCATTCGGAGTCAATCAATCGGCTACTTTTGATATATGTATAACCACTCCTCCAACTATTACGAACGATGAATGTTTCTCAGCGGTTGATTTGACTGTTAATCCCGACTTGGTAACTACTGTCTCAACAGCAGGATCTGTAGCAGGTGCCACTGCCTCCTTACCTGCTTCTACTTGTATTGGAAACGCCGATGACGATGTATGGTATAAATTTGTTGCTAAATCAAACACTCATTATGTACAGCTAGAAAATGTCACAGGAGGATCTACCGACCTTAATCATGCTGTTTATTCCGGTAATTGCGACTCTTTGAGTCTTAAATACTGTAGTACTGTCAGTTCGCTTACAGGAAACGACAACACTTTTGTTATAGGAGACACTTACTATGTCCGGGTTTGGTCGAATGCTGCGGAGCCTCTAAATATCAATTTTACAATAGCCATTGGTACTTTAGCCCCTCCAATTACCACCAGTATCACTCAATATACCAAAGAAGAGTTGATACAAAATATTTTATTTGGATCCCCATGTGTAAATATTAGTAATATTACCTCTTCTACAGGAACCGATTTCTCTTCAGTTAACGGTATTGGTTATTTTAACAAATCTTACTCTGCCTTTCCATTTAAAGAAGGAATTATATTATCTACCGGAAGCGTTAGAAGAGCACCCGGCCCTAATTTAACCGAACAAAACGAAGGTGCTCTATACTGGCCGGGCGATCCGGACATAGAAGAGATTGTTTATAATGTACCGGGCAGCGTTGCTTCAAAATCCTACAATGCAACAAAATTAGAATTTGATTTTATCCCTATAACCGATAAAATCAGTTTCAATTATCTTTTTGCTTCAGAAGAATATGGAGATGCCCAATGCGGTCTTTCGGATGCTTTCGCTTTTTTCCTGACCAACAAGGAAACCAATGTCACTACCAATTTGGCACTGATACCTAACACCAACATACCGGTTTCCGTTATCACGGTAAGAAATAAAAAATACAAAGAATATTGCAGTTCAGAACATGCGAATTATTTCGGACAATATTATGGCCCTAATGGTTTAGATCCTCGCGGTGCTCCTGTTGATTTCAATGGATTGACTGTTCCTATGAAAGCAGAAGGCACAGTAATTCCAGGGGTAACCTATCACATAAAACTGGTAATTGCCGACAATCAATATTCCGGTAAAGATTCGGCCGTATTTATTGAAGGAGGAAGTTTTGATGTAGGAAATGTCGATTTGGGTGCCGATTTGCTTCAATCTAACAATACAGCTATTTGTCCCGGAAATCTTCATACTATTCAATCGGGTTTAAACCCTGAAGCATATACCATTTCCTGGCTGAAAGACGATATTGAAATCCCGAATCAAACGGGAGCTGATTTACAAATATCAGAACCCGGAACCTATACTGTTAAAGCACATTACAATAATTCTACTTGCGAAGCTACCGATTCTGTTCTTATTGAATATTATCCTGAAATAGTTCCGGAAACTATTACTGATATGTTTGCTTGCAGTACTTCCGATGTTTCTACATTTGATTTAACTCAAAATTCAACAGAGATTTTAAGTCCTCTTGAGGTAAGCTATTACACATCTTCAGAAGATGCCGAAAGTGAAACAAATGTTATTTCAACACCAACCGCTTTTCAGAACACAACTAACCCGCAGATTATTTATGCGAGAATAAACAATACGGAGACCAAATGTCATAAAATTGTTTCTTTTAATCTTATAACCCAAAACGTATCTCAAATAGCTATTGCTTTCGAATCGGGCTGTACAACGAATGATTTCAAACTGCAAGCACTGCCTGTTGATGGTTCTTTTGATCCGGCTGCTTCTACTTTTGAATGGATCGCTGATGACGGAGCTTCTTTTGTTGCTACTGAAAAACCAAATACGATTATCGTAAAAAGCATTGGCACTTATAAAGTTAAAATAACTAATTCTCAAGGATGTACTGCTGAAGCAACTAAACAAATCAAAGATATAACCTGTTCTATTCAAAAAGGACTTTCTCCTGATAACGACGGAATAAACGACAATTTAGATCTTACCACTTTAAACATAAATAAATTAGAAATTTTCAACCGATCCGGCACCAAAGTTTACAGCAAAGAGAACTACAAGAACGAGTGGCATGGCCAGTCTAACAGTGGGTCTGATTTGCCTGACGGGACTTATTTTTACGTAATCCATTTATTGGACGGAAAAACCGAAACAGGTT
>CAZWAF010000040.1:0-30194 GCA_964631795.1 uncultured Flavobacterium sp.
TTCGCCAGTTTGAGCAAGTTCTATTTTTGGCTTGGTCTTATACTTAAATTCACTTCCAATATTAAATCCAAATCCCAGATTGCCACCATGTTTTTTAAAGGTTGGCAAGCTTATCTGCTCCACTAAGGCGCTGGATTTAATAGGAATTTCGGTCTGAGCTTCTGTAATCTGGGACAATAGCAAAAGCAAGGTTGTCAATAGAAATTTGTGGCTAATTTTCATTCTTTAAACATTTTAGGTAACGTGTTAGTATTCGTTACAAAATATCACATAATCACCCCAATTCGGGTGTATATACGAAAGGATGTTTTGTGTTATTCTTTTCAAAGATAAAAGAAATTTCTTTCCAGGAAACTTAAATTACTCTTTCATTCGGAGTTACAATTCCGGCATTTGGTGTCAACCCGGTAAAGTTTTAAAAGTTTTAAATGTATTACAGATCCGTACTAACCGGATTCTGAAAAATGATCTTAATTGTTAAAGTTTCAATCTTCCCAATCGTAAAGCATTTGCAATTACAGAAACGGAACTAAAACTCATAGCTACTGCTGCAATCATTGGAGACAGCAGTATTCCGAAAATAGGATAAAGTACACCGGCAGCGATAGAAATCCCGAAAATGTTGTATATAAAGGCAAAAAACAGGTTTTGTTTGCTGTTTTTCATTACTGCATGGCTTAGTTTTTTTGCTTTCACCAGACTTTGCAAATTGCCTTTTACTAAGGTAATATCAGCACTTTCAATGGCAATGTCAGTTCCGGTTCCCATGGCAATTCCGATATTGGCTTGAGCCAAAGCCGGAGCATCGTTAATCCCGTCTCCTGCCATTGCTACTATTTTCCCCTGAGACTGAAGTTGTCTGATAATTTCAAGCTTGTCTTCCGGCAGGCAGTTGGCTTTGTAATTATCTATTTTCAATTGGTTGGCGACCGATTTGGCAGTGTTTTCATTGTCGCCCGTGAGCATTATAATTTCAATTCCTTGTTCTTTCAATTGAGTAAGAGCAGGAGCAGAGCTGGGTTTTATGGTATCGGCAATAGAAATAAATCCTAAGACTTCGTTATTGACAGCCACAATTGAAACGGTTTTTCCTTGTTTCTGTTCAGATAAAATTTTGTTTTCAAGGTTTTCGGGAACAATAATATTCAACTGTTCCATCAGTTTTTTATTTCCGAAACTTATATTTTTAGCATCAATTATACCAATAACTCCTTTTCCGGTCAGAGCTTCAAAGTTTTGAACTTTCGAAAAAGAAATGTTTTTTTCTTTGGCAAAATTCACAACGGCTTTGGCCAATGGATGTTCGCTGTGCTGGTTGAGAGAAGCGGCAAAATGCAGAAGATTATTTTCATCGTCTGAGACAGAAACAATGTTTTCGACCGTAGGTTTTCCTTCGGTCAGCGTTCCGGTTTTGTCAATAATTAAGGTTGTGATTTTGTTTAAGTTTTCCAGAGATTCGGCATTTTTAATCAAGATTCCTGATTGAGCTCCTTTTCCAACTCCCACCATGACCGACATGGGGGTTGCCAAACCTAAGGCACAAGGACAGGCGATGATAAGAACTGAAATGGCATTGACCAAAGCATAAGTAAAAGTAGGTTCGGGACCCAATTGTGACCAGACAATGAACGTGACAACTGAAATAATTACTACAATGGGAACAAAATAGTGTGCTGTTTTGTCTGCCAAATTTTGAATGGGAGCTTTAGAACGACTGGCTTTATTGACCATTTCTACTATTTGTGAAAGTAGCGTTTCAGACCCGATTTTTTCGGCAATCATTAAGAACGATTTATTTCCGTTCATGGTTCCGGCAATCACGTTGTCTCCCGCTTGTTTGTCAACAGGAATAGGTTCTCCGCTAATCATGGATTCGTCAACGGTAGTTTCTCCCTCGATGATTTTTCCGTCAACGGGAATTTTTTCTCCGGGTTTCACTCTCAAAACATCGTTCTTTTTTATTTCGTTGATTGAAATAATTTGATCGTTTTCTTCAATTACCAAAGTAGCTTCTGAGGGAGCTAATTGAAGTAACTGCTTAATAGCATTGCCGGTTTTATTGTGAGCCTTGGCTTCGAGAACCTGACCAAATAAAACCAATGTGAGAATTACGGTTGTGGCTTCAAAGTAAAGCGGCACCAGACCGTTTTCCATTTTGAATTCGGCTGGAAACCATGAAGGGAAAAACATTGCAAAGATGCTGAATAAAAATGCCACTGTGGTTCCGAGCCCGATTAAAGTAAACATATTGAGATTCCAGGTTAAGATTGATTGCCAGGCTCTTTGGAAAAATATCCAGCCGGCATAAAAAATAACAGGAAGAGAGCAAATGAGTTGAATCCAATTCCAATAATTTTCAGACATGATTTCTGTTAACGGATTATGGTGAAACATGCTGATCATTGCGATTAGGAATATCGGAATAGTAAAGGCAGTTGCTATTTTTAATTTAAAAACCAGCTCATTGTAGATTTCGTCTTCTTCGCCTTCAACAGGTTCAAGCGGAACTAAATACATTCCGCAAACAGGACAAGTGCCGGGTTTGTCATACACTTTATCTCCTTCGCAATGCATCGGGCAGTAATATTTTCCTGATTTGCTGCTTAGATTAGGATTTACTGTTGAAGAAGTTGAGGTATTGCAACATGATTTTACAACAGGTATTTCATTTTCGGTGATTTCGGTAATAATGTAATTCCCTTTAGCATATAAAGCTTTTTGGAGTTTGAAAAGGGATATTTTATTTTCGGAAGTAATTGTGGCAATTGGAGGATCAAGCGTAACGGTAGCGGTTATTCCTTCTATTTCGTTGAGAGCATTTTCTACTTTGGTTCTGCAACCATTACAAGTCATGTTGGAGATTGTATATGTATGTATCATTGTATTGATAGAGATAGGTTGTACACGTAAAATTACTTTATTTATTGTTTCTAAAAGGGGAAAATATTTTAAACAAAAAGCCTCCGATATTTTTACCGGAGGCTTTGAAAAATTGCAAGAATTACAGTTTTATTATTTCTTGTTTTCAATCCATTTTCTTGCGTTAACAAACGCTTCGTGCCATGGAGAAACTTCGTCTTTATGACCTTGCTCCGGGTAGTATGCCCAGTTCCAAGGGAAATTAGAACGCTCGATGTGCGGCATCATCACCAAGTGACGACCTGTTGTATCACACATCATTGCTGTGTTGTAAGCAGATCCGTTAGGGTTTGCAGGATAGCTGTCGTAAGCATATTTTCCTACAATGTTATATCTGTCTTCTGAGTAAGGCAAGTTGAATTTACCTTCACCATGAGAAACCCAAACTCCAAGAGTTGAACCAGCCAATGTAGACAACATCACAGAGTTGTTTTCCTGAATAGACACAGATGTAAAGCCACTTTCGTGTTTCTGAGAATTGTTATGAAGCATTTTTCCGTGAACTTCGTGCTCAGGGTTGATCAACTCCAATTCCATAAACAACTGGCATCCGTTACAGATTCCAACTGATAAAGTATCCTCGCGTTTGAAGAAATTCTCCAAAGCCATTTTTGCTTTTTCGTTGTATAAGAAAGCTCCAGCCCAACCTTTAGCAGAACCTAAAACATCAGAGTTAGAGAATCCTCCAACAACCCCAACGAATTGAATGTCTTCCAAAGTTTCGCGACCTGAAATCAAGTCGGTCATGTGAACGTCTTTTACATCAAAACCTGCCAAGTACATTGCATTTGCAACTTCACGCTCAGAGTTACTTCCTTTTTCACGGATGATAGCAGCTTTAGGTCTCTCGGCTTCGCTCGAGATTTCAGTCTTTTTACCTGTGAAATGAGCAGGAAATTTAAACTGTAAAGGTTGGTTTTTGTAATTGTTAAAACGCTCTTTTGCAGTTCCGTTTTTAGATTGTTTTTGGTCAAGCAAGTAAGAAGTCTTGTACCAAATGTCTCTGTACTTAGGGATATTCAATCCGCAAGGACCGAAATCCAAAGTTTCTTCTGAAGTAACAGTTCCTAATTTGTAGAAAGAAACATTGTCAGCATTCAATTTGCTTTCAAGAACTGCATCTTCTTTAGCTTGGAAAACAATACCGATGTTTTCAGCGAAAAGATATTTGATGATGTCTTTCTCCTCGAAAACAGAGAAATCTATTTTAGCTCCCAAGTTCACATCAGCAAAACACATTTCCAATAAAGTCGTGATCAAACCACCGCTTCCGATATCGTGACCGGCAACAATTTGTCTGTCTTTGATTAAATCCTGAACAGTGTTGAATGCTCTCTTGAAAAATTCAGAATCCTTGATTGTAGGAACCTCAGTACCGATTTTGTTTAATGTCTGCGCGAATGAAGATCCGCCCAATTTAAACTCATCCTGAGAAAGGTTAATATAATAGATTGAACCGGCGTTTTTCTGTAGAACAGGCTCAACAACTTTAGTAATGTTCGTACAGTTTCCGGCAGCTGAGATAATCACCGTTCCGGGAGCGATAACTTCATCGTTTGGATATTTCTGTTTCATTGAAAGAGAATCTTTTCCTGTTGGGATATTGATTCCTAATTCAATTGCAAAGTCAGAACAAGCCTGAACCGCTTTGTACAAACGAGCGTCTTCACCTTCGTTTTTACAAGCCCACATCCAGTTAGCAGAAAGTGAAATTCCTTTGATTCCGTCTTTAATCGGAGCCCAGATAATATTAGATAGAGCTTCTGCAATCGCAGTACGGCTTCCCGCAGCAGGATCAACCAAAGCCGCTATAGGAGAATGTCCGATAGATGTTGCGATACCTTCTTTACCATTATAATCAAGAGCCATAACACCTACGTTGTTCAACGGCAATTGCAATGGACCGGCACATTGTTGTTTTGCTACTCTTCCGCTTACACAACGGTCAACTTTGTTTGTCAACCAGTCCTTACAAGCCACTGCTTCAAGTTGAAGCACTTCTTCTAAATAAGTTGAAATATTTTTTACATCATATTCCAATTCAGAATATTTGTAGTCAATAGTTTTATCGGTCATAACCGTTTTAGGAGAGCTTCCGAAGAAATCTTCCAAAGCATAATCCATCGGTTTAGCACCTGTAGTTTTTGATTCGAATGTGAAACGGTGATCTCCCGTCACGTCACCCACTTGGTACATAGGAGCGCGCTCTCTGTCGGCAATCCTCTGTAAAGTGTCGATGTCTTTTTGAGCGATAACCAATCCCATTCTTTCCTGAGATTCGTTTCCGATGATTTCTTTCGCAGAAAGAGTTGGGTCGCCAACAGGCAATTTATCCAAATCAATCAAACCTCCTGTTTCTTCAACCAACTCAGAAAGACAGTTCAAATGCCCGCCTGCACCATGGTCGTGAATGGAAACAATTGGGTTCACGTCGCTTTCCACCAAACCACGAATGGCGTTAGCAGCACGCTTTTGCATTTCAGGGTTTGAACGCTGAATAGCATTTAGTTCAATTCCTGAACCGAAAGCTCCGGTATCTGCAGATGAAACTGCAGCACCACCCATTCCGATTCTGTAGTTTTCTCCACCAAGGATAACAATTTTGTCACCCACTTGTGGTTTGTGTTTAATAGCTTGATCTAATTTTCCGTAACCAATTCCACCCGCTTGCATGATCACTTTATCGTAACCTAACTTTCTGTTATCAACCCTATCAGGGTCTGAAACCCTGATAGGGTTACTGTTTTCCTGATGTTCAAAGGTTAGAATAGAACCTGTAATTAGAGGTTGCCCGAATTTATTTCCGAAATCAGAAGCTCCGTTTGAAGCTTTGATCAAGATATCCATTGGAGTTTGGTACAACCATTTTCTCTCATCCATAGCTTCTTCCCAAGGGCGGTTTTCTTCCAAACGAGAGTAAGAAGTCATGTAAACCGCAGTTCCTGCCAATGGCAAAGAACCCTGTCCACCAGCCAAACGGTCACGGATTTCTCCACCTGATCCTGTCGCAGCTCCGTTGAAAGGCTCTACAGTCGTTGGGAAATTGTGAGTTTCTGCTTTCAATGAAATAACAGAATCAAATTCCTTTGTTTCATAATAATCAGGTTTGTCGGCAGTTTTAGGAGCAAACTGAGTCACTCTTGGTCCTTTTAAAAAGGCCACGTTGTCTTTGTATGCCGAAACGATATCGTTAGGGTTTTCCTGAGATGTTTTCTTGATTAATTTGAATAGAGAAGTTTCTTGTTCAACTCCGTCAATCACGAAAGTTCCGTTGAAAATTTTGTGACGGCAGTGCTCTGAGTTAGCTTGTGAGAAAGCAAAAATTTCAGAATCAGTTAATTTTCTGCCTAATTTGGTTGCCAAATTATTCAAATACTCAACTTCCTCGTCGCTCAAAGACAAACCTTCCTGTTTGTTGTAAGCAGCAATATCTTCAATATTTAGAATAGGTTCCGGCTGAACATTAATAGTATAGATTTCCTGATTTAACTCAGTATATTTTTGCGAAAGCATAGGGTCGAAATCAGAGAAATCTTCCGCTACTCTTTGGAATTCTTCCATTCTGATGATTCCGGAAATGCCCATAGTCAGGGTGATTTCCACAGCATTGGTACTCCAAGGAGTGATCATTGTTGCTCGTGGTCCAACAAAAAAATCAGACAACACTGATTTTTCTATTTTAGTTGCATTGCCAAAAAGCCAATTCAATTTTGAAATATCTTCTGTAGAAAGTTGGTCTTGCGATTGTACCGCATATACCGTGTTTGTTTGGTTTCCGAAGAAATGAATCATTGTGTGTAGTTTTTTTATTGTGGCGCAAATTTAGATTAAAAAGTTAGTAAGAGCAAAATTTAAGAATAGTTAATGATTGATTAGTAGTATTTATATCATTATCTTGTGTTTTATTTTTTTGTATTTGTTTTTATTGTAAGAAAAGTATTTCTCAAAATCCTATTTATATATATGAACATCAGTAATTATAGCGGAAGTTATTATATTCCTCGTTTTTTAAATTCAAATCTTAATCTTACTTTTTTTATAGGGATAGTCTATTTTATTTTGGCAATTATATCCCGTTTTGTGTTGATTACTGAGATTGATCAGATTCCTTTTTTTCCGGCTGCCGGTTTTGGTATTGCAATGGTTTATATTTTTAGTAAAAGAGCTGTTGCGGGAATAGGGATGGGAAGTTTGATTTATGGTTTAGTGATCTTTTTTATAAAAGATTTTGAAGAAATGGAATCATTTGAATCGTTAATTCAGATTTTGTTTGTATTCTCCAGATTCATTTTTGCCGTTCTGTGTGCGTTGCTGACCGATTTCCTGATTCAAAAGATAGTTATTACCCGTGATCCGTTTACATCAGGAATTCAGGTTCTTAAATTTGTATTCATTTCAGTTATAGTCATCTTTTTTGTAGTTACATTCGGATTATTGCCGTTGTTTTTTTTCGATTCTGTTTCAACAAATCATTTTTTAATGCTTTGGAGTTATTGGTTTAGTTCTCACATGCTGGGAACTATTGTTTTTACACCGTTTGTATTGTCGTGGGCTTATAAGATAAATGCAAAAAAAGAGATGTCTTCTCGTAGATTTATTGAATTGTTTCTTTTTATTATAATAACTGTTTTAGCAACCGTTATTATTTTTATAACTAAAATCAGAAATCAAGATATTATCATTTTTGTTTTTTTATGGGCAGTTTTCCGTTTTGGAATGAGAGGAGTTACTTTTGTAGGTCTTATTTTTACGCTTATAGGTGTCTATTTTACCAGTCATGGTCAGGGTTCATTTGCTACTGATAGTGTAGGTTTTGATTTCTTCGGATTGCAATTTTATTTGTTTGTCAATTTTAGTTCGGCTTTAATCATGTTAGCAATATTGAAGGAAAAAGAAGCGAAAGCAGAGAGATTTCGTTCTATTTTTAATAATTCGCAAGATGTGTATTTCTATTCTACCCTTGATGGAATTCTGTTAGAAATAAGTCCGGCTGTTGAAAAATATACCCAATATAAAAGAACAGAACTTCTGGGAAATAATGTTTCTGAGCTTTATTATGATTTGGCCGATAGAGAGAAGATAATTAATGAACTGAAAACCAAAGGATATTTAAATGATTTTGAAGTTCGCTATTTAGATAAAGACGGCCGCATTATATATTTCTCTTTAAATTCCCAATTTGTATATGATAAAAACAAAGTTCCTGTCAATATTGAGGGTTCAATGCGTGATATTAGTGAGAGAAAGAAAAATGAATTGGAGATTAAATTAGCCAATGAAAGAATAAAAGAAAGTGAAGAAAAATTCCGTTCGATCTATGAAAATTTTGAAGACGTCTATTTTCTTACCGATATGAATGGCATATTATTAGAAATAAGCCCTTCGTTTGAAAAGCATTTTAAGAAATCAAGAGAAGAAGCCATAGGGAATTCTGTTTATAAATTGTATTATGATCCCGAAGACAGAGGATTAATTCGTGAAAAACTGGAGAAATACGGAGGCATAAAAGATTTAGATTTCAGGTTTACAGATGCCGAAGGGAAAATAATTTATTTTTCAATCAATGCCCGATTTATTTACGATGAAGAAGGAAATCCGAAAAATATAGAAGGTTCTTGGCGTAATATAAACGAAAGGGTGCTGTCATCGGCAGAAATTACCCAGAAGAATATAATGCTCGAAAACAAAAATCAAGAGTTAGAACAGTTTACTTACATTGCTTCTCATGATTTGCAGGAACCTATGATGACACTATTGCATTGTACACATCAGTTAAAACAAGATTTAGATGGAAAAGTAGATGATATAGATTTACAATACATTGATTTTATTGAGCAGTCAAGCACCCGAATGCAGCAGCTTGTAAAAGGTCTTATGGAATATTCAAGAATAGGTAAAGAAGGCGAATTGACAGAAGTTGATTTTAATCAGTTGATGCCTGAAGTGATTTCTGATTTGAAACCTTTGATCGATGAAACAAAAGCCGAAATTACCTATGATGATTTGCCGGTTGTTTACGCAAGTTTGCTGGAAATGAAACTTCTTTTGCAGAATTTGATAGGAAATTCCATTAAATTCAGAAAGAAAAATCAACAACTTAAAGTCCATATTTCGGCAATTTGCGAAGATAATAACTGGCTGTTTACCGTTGAAGACAATGGAATAGGCATAGATGAAAAAGATAAAGACAAAGTTTTTGAGATCTTTAAAAGATTAAACAACAGAGAAGAATATCAGGGAACCGGAATAGGATTGTCAAATTGTAAAAAAATTATAGACTCTCACGGAGGTAAAATTTGGGTGGAATCAAAATTGAATCAGGGAAGTAAATTCAAATACACAATTCCGATTGTAGAAGTTTGATTTGTGTTTTGAAAATTTTTAAATGTTTTTGTTGCAGACAAAATCAATTTAAATTAGTTTTGCTGAAGTATTTTTAAAATAAGATAAAAAAAACCTTGTTTTAGAATGATTATTCCCAAATTTTATCCAAAGTATGAAAAAAAAATTGAATTGTGTTTTATTGATTGATGATGATTTTGCAACCAATTTTATAAATAAAACAATTATAAATAAAGAAGGCGTAGCCGAACATATTCAGGTTGTTTTAAACGGAAAGGAAGCATTAGACTATATTACCAATCAGGGAAAATTTGAATCGGAGGAAAGTTTTCCTAAACCACAATTGGTTTTTTTGGATATTAATATGCCTGTTATGGATGGATGGGAATTTATACAGGAATATCAAAAATTATCTCCGGAAATAAAAGAAAATATCATTATTGTTATGTTGACCAGTTCTTTAAATCCTGATGATAAATCAAAAGCAGATACTTTTGCAGAAATAGCCGATTTTAGAAATAAAATTTTAACTGTAGAAGTTTTAAAAAATGTTTTAGCTAAGCATTTTCCTGATTATATTTAATCAATGTTTAAAAAGTATAAAAAAAGCATTTCAATAAATTTATTGAAATGCTTTTTTGTTTTTCACTGAATTTATTTTTTAAACTTTGATACTTAAAGTTTATTTTTGCAATCAATTAGGATGATTTCTCTCCATAAAAGCAGGAATTTTTTATTAAAAAATATAAAAACAAAAACTATGTCTATAATAGAAAAAACAAGTTCAGAAGGCATAATGGCCTTAGAAAATAAATACGGAGCGCATAATTATCATCCGCTTCCGGTTGTGTTGAGCAAAGGAGAAGGTGTTTATGTTTGGGATGTTGAAGGAAAAAAATACTATGATTTTCTTTCGGCTTATTCTGCCGTAAATCAAGGACACTGCCATCCTAGAATTGTGGATGCCATGACAAAACAAGCTCAAACTTTGACTTTGACTTCCCGTGCTTTTTTCAACGACCAGTTAGGTCCTTATGAAGAATTTGTGACTAATTATTTTGGTTTCGACAAAGTTTTGCCAATGAATACAGGAGCAGAAGCCGTAGAAACCGCTTTGAAACTTTGCCGTAAATGGGCTTATGAAGTAAAAGGTGTGGCCGAGCACGAAGCACAGATTATTGTTTGCGAAAACAATTTCCACGGTCGTACTACAACTATTATTTCGTTTTCAAATGACGAAAATGCACGTAAAAACTTTGGTCCTTACACAGAAGGATTTATCAAAATAGCTTACGATGATTTGGATGCTTTGGAAAAAGCATTGCAATCTTCAAAAAATATTGCCGGTTTCCTTGTAGAACCTATTCAGGGAGAAGCAGGAGTTTATGTGCCGAGCGAAGGTTATTTGGCAAAAGCCAAAGCACTTTGTGAGAAATACAACGCTTTGTTTATTGCCGATGAGGTTCAAACCGGAATTGCAAGAACAGGTAAATTACTGGCTGTAAACCATGAAAATGTTCAACCGGATATCCTGATTTTAGGAAAAGCTATTTCTGGCGGAGTTTATCCTGTTTCGGCTGTTTTGGCCAATGATTCGATCATGAACGTAATAAAACCAGGACAACATGGATCTACTTTTGGAGGAAATCCGATTGCTGCTGCGGTTGCAATGGCTGCTCTTGAAGTGGTTACCGATGAAAAACTTGCTGAAAATGCAGAACGTTTAGGACAAATTTTTAGAACCAAATTGGGAGAATTTATTGAAACATCAAATATTGCAACTTTGGTTCGCGGAAAAGGTTTGTTGAACGCCGTTGTAATTAACGATACAGAAGAAAGCGACACGGCCTGGAATATTTGCATAGCTTTGCGTGATAACGGTTTGTTGGCAAAACCAACTCATGGTAACATTATCCGTTTTGCTCCGCCATTGGTAATGAACGAAGAGCAATTGCTGGATTGTGTTTCAATTATCATCAAAACTTTGAAGCAGTTCGAGAAATAAGAATTCAGATTTCTGAATTTAGAATAAAACCATTAAGAGATTTAAGACAATTTGACTTAAACTCTTAATGGTTTTTTATTTGAATAATAGAGAATATCTTGTGTTGAATTATTTATTAGATATTTTAAACTCAGAATCTGTGATAGCCGAGCTGTTTCACAGAGATTCACGGAGATTACACAGAGAACCACAAAAGTAGTAAGCTTTTTTCTTTGTGATCCTTTGAGTTTCCTTTGTGTCCTGAATCTTCGGGACTGTGAAATAATCTCTAATACATCATCTAGGTTTAAGACTCTCAGAATCTTTGTAACCTTTTATTGGTTTTCTTCTATGTGTTTCATTTTCTCCATTAGGTTTTCCTGAAATTCTTTTCTTCCTTCTTCACCTAAACTCAAGAAATAAATAGTAAACATTAAATAGATTGCACTAAGTACAATTCCAATGATAGCCAATATTTTTCCGATGAAAAGAGAATTGTGATTGGTGTAAATTTCAGGATTTTCGGCATATAGTTTAGAATCTTTGTTTTCTAAAACCAAAGCAACAATTCCGAAAACTAATCCCACAATTCCATAACAACAGCAAGTGACTATTGATGCTATTCCAAGAATTAAGATCGTGTTTGCATTGGGTAATTTTCTGTTTTCCATAATATAAAAGGGTTTGTTTAGTTAAATAATTTGTAGAAATAAGACACAATCATGATGATGGCGTTTACAATTGCCAGGATGATAATGATATTTTTGTAATTTCTGGATTTGTGAATAAAATGAAGTGCAATAAAGACAAATAGTAAAATAGTGGTGTAAATAGCCGGAAACATTTGAAAAGCTTCCCAAAAATCGCCTTTCATCAATAAAACCAATGCTCTCTGTGTACCACAACCCATACAATCAAACCCAAAGAGTTTTTTGTTCATGCACGGAATCATGTATTTTTCTATTTCCAAAATGGCTGATTTTATTTTCGCAATTTTACGAAAATAAAATCAGAAGGAAAATAATAAGCTTCTTAATTTAAAGTTTCCTATTTTTGGAATTCAATTTTCAAAAACGATGAGTAAATTTCAAATTCCAATAATGATTTTGGCCGTTATAGCCATCATCTATTCACAATATCAACCGGAATACAAGTTGATTATTTTAATACCTTCAATAGTAATTTTCATGATGGGAATGATGAATCTAAGTTCGAAAATTCCGGGTAAAAATCAAGATAAAGAAGATGAGCATGTTTGAAAAAGGAGATAAAGTTTCGGTACTGGACGATGCTATTGACGGAGTGGTTGTTTCGGTAAAAACAAACGAAGTTACAATTGAAACCAGTGAAGGTTTTGTGATGAGTTTTCAGTCTAATGAATTAATCAAAATAAGCGATTCTGCCGATTTTGGAAATTCAATGACCAATTTTGATACCAATAAAATTAAAAAGGAAAAAGAAGAATCTAAGCCGAGAAGTTTTGTTAAGGAAAAAAAATCGAGAGGCGAGATTGGTGTTCCTGAATTTGATTTACATATTGAAAAACTCGTTCCCAATAAAAGAGGAATGAGTAATTATGATATTCTTACTCTGCAAGCAGATACTGCCAAAAGACATATTGAGTTTGCTATAAAAAACCGAATTCCGAAAATTGTTTTCATTCACGGAGTAGGAGAAGGAATCCTGAAAGCAGAGCTTGATTTTTTATTGGGCAGATATGAAAATGTAACATTTCAGGATGCCAATTACCAAAAATATGGTTTGGGAGCTACCGAAGTTTACTTTAAACAAAATGCAAAATAGATTTTAATCGAAAGCATAAAGTTATTAAAGTCATAAAGTCAAAATCAAAAAACGTTAATCTTCAATCAGAAATCGAAATTATCTGAAGGTTCGAAGATTAATCTTTGTAAATTTGCCGTTTGAATCCAGACAATTTTTAAAACAACATTAAAATACCAAATGAAAAGAACAATAATATTTGATATGGACGGTGTAATTGTTGACACCGAACCGGTTCATAAATATGCTTATTTCCAACATTTTTCGGCTTTGAATATTGAAGTAAGCCATGAAATGTACACTACATTTACGGGAAATTCGACCAAAAATGTTTATCAAACGCTTAAAGAAAGATTCAATCTTCCGCATGAGGTTCAGGATTTGGTAAATGCTAAAAGAAGTATTTTTAACGATGCTTTCGACAATAAAGAAGATTTGTTTTTGCTTGAAGGAGTCGAAGAGTTAATCAGAGATTTGCACCAAAACAAAATGCAACTTATTTTGGCATCTTCGGCAGCAAAAGTAACTATTGAGCGCATTTTCAACAGATTTAAATTACATCAATATTTTTCGCACGTAGTTTCAGGCGAAGATTTTCCTAAATCGAAACCACATCCTGCTATTTTTGAGCATGCTGCTTCGCTTTCTGTGGCTCCAAAAGAACATTGTTTGGTCATTGAAGACAGTACAAACGGAATTGTAGCTGCAAAATCTGCCGGAATTTATTGTATTGGTTACGATAGCGTGAACTCAAAAGCTCAGGATTATTCTCTTGCCGATATGGTTATCAGTCATTTTGGCGAAATAAATTCTAAGACATTATTGCAATTATAATATTGGTTTTAATTATTCATTAAACAAATAAATAGATTAGATGAAAAAGGTAACATTAATTTTTATTATGATTTTGGGAGCTTTGTCGGCAAATGCACAAATTAAAATTCCCAAAGTGAGTCCCAGAGCTTACGTGACCCAGATGGTTGGTTTTACCGAAGTTGATTTAGAATATTCTCGTCCGGCAGTAAAAGGAAGGATTATTTTTGGAGATTTGGTTCCTTTTGGAAAAATCTGGAGAACGGGTGCGAATGAGAATACTATAATTACTTTTAGCGAAGATGTAACTATTGGAGGTAAACCTCTGAAAAAAGGAAAATACGGTTTATATACTTTGCCAAAGGCCGATATTTGGGAAGTTTATTTTTATGCCACCACAAACAACTGGGGTACGCCAGATCAATGGGATGAAAGTAAGATTGTTTTGAAAACAACTGCCAAACCTGAAATGTTGTCTCGTTCGGTAGAAAATTTTACTCTTGGATTGAATAATATGGATAGTAATTCGGCAGTATTAGAATTAACTTGGGAAAGAACTTATCTGCCGGTTAGGATTGATTTTTCGACACAGGCAGAAGCTCTTAAAACTATTGATAAAACACTTGCCGGTCCTGATACTTTAGATTATTATAATGCGGCGACTTATTATTATAATTCAAATTTAGATATGGTAAAAGCTTTGGCATATATTAATAAAGCTTTGGATTTAAGTGCTGACAAACCGTTTTATGAAACCCGTTTGAAATCGTTAATTCAATATAAATTGGGCGATAAAAAAGGAGCAATCGATACGGCAAAAATATCATTGGCAGCAGCAGAAATTGCAAAAGATGCTGAATATATAAAACTCAATAAAGAAAGCATAAACGAATGGAGTAAGAAATAATTTCTCTCCTTAGAATATTTAAGAAAAATCCCGTTCGACCGAACGGGATTTTTTTTGTAATTATAAATTTTTCAGATATTCATATACTTGGTCAACCGGTAAGCCCATTACATTTGCATAACTTCCTTCTATTTTTGAAACGCCGATAAATCCAATCCATTCCTGAATTCCATAAGAACCGGCTTTGTCAAAAGGTTTGTAATTGTTGATATAATAATCTATTTCTTCATCGTTCAAATTTTTGAAAGTCACTTTCGTTACTTCGTGAAAAGTGGTTGTTTTAGTGTTGAGTTTAAAGCAAACAGAAGTAATTACTTCGTGGGTATTTCCGGACAAAGATTTCAGAATTTCAAAAGCATCATTATAATCTTTTGGTTTGCCCAAAGCTTTACCATTGTGCCAAACAATAGTGTCGCTTGTAATCAAAATATCGTTTGGTTGCAAAGTTCCTTCAAAAGCATTTGCTTTTAATTCTGACAGAAAGTTGGTAATTTGCCCGGCTTTTAGTTCTTCGGGGTAAATTTCTTCAACTTCTTTCAATCGGATTTCGAAATCCAAATTTAAATCTTTCAGAAATTGTTGTCTTCTTGGAGAACCCGAAGCCAAAATGATATTGTAGTTTTTTAGTTTTTCTTTAAGCATTGTATTTGATGTTTAAGGCAACAACGGCGATGAAAATGATTCCCATTAGCATAACTAATTTCAAGACAGAACTCAGGTGTTTAAAGTCTTTTTGTTTTTTTGCTGAGGTCGATTTGACAGTAAAATAAATCAAAGGCGAAATAAGAAATGCAAAACTATAAAATGCACTGATGTACAAATTGTTGTTGAAATAGTATTTATAAGTGTAATAAAATAACAATAAACTAGGAATCAGGCTCAAAACAGCTACAACTTTTGCGGTTCTTTCAACTCCCAACACAATTGGCAAAGTATTCATTCCCATATTGTAATCGCCTTTGGTATCTTCCAAATCTTTTACAATTTCTCTTATAAAGTTCAAAATGAATGCAAAAAGAGCATAATCTAATATAATTTTGAAAAAAGTTGCCAATATTGGTTGATTTTCCGGCGTAATCATTGGCTGTAAATCAAATATTCCGACAAGGATAATTACAAACGCAATCAATGCCGAAACGATTATATTTCCAATTAAAAGGCTTTGTTTGAAACTGGAAGAATAAATGTATAAGACGAATGAAATGAATATAAAAATTGATGAAAACATTGGTTTTTCAATAATGTTTGAAAGATAAAAACCAATTCCAACTCCTACAATATTTAGTGCCGCATAGATATAATAAGCCAAATTTTCCGGAAAAACATTCCCTATTTGAACTTTGTTTGGTTTGTTTATCTGGTCGGTTTCCTGGTCAAGAATATCATTAATTATGTAACCTCCGGCAGCAATGCAAAGTGTTGCCAAAATCAAAAACGCAAATTTCAAATTGTTGAGAACCAATGGAATATTTTGCAGTTTTAGGAATCCGTAATGTAAAACCAGCATTGTGAAAGCAATCATCAAAAGGTTTTTGTAACGTATTAATTTCAAAAAAGGAATCATTATAAATGTTCTGTTTAAGCGTTTAAAATGTAGAAAATTTCAGGATCGAAAGGTAATTTGATTTTAATTTTGGTGCAAGTTTTAATATCCAAATGGAAACATTCGCTTTTTTGTGCTAATTTTGGGCAAATTATTAGAATTTTTGAGAACTTCAGTTACCATAAACATAGAAAATCCGGCTGGTTTCAAACAGCAATTGTTGGCTTGGAGCCAGGAATTTCGTGAAGTCGTTTTTTTGGACAGCAACAATTATCCACAGGAATATTCCAATTTTGACTGTCTTTTGGCCGTTGATGCGTTTACTTCAATCAAAACCGATTATCATTCTGCTTTCGAAGATTTAAAAAGCTATCAGCAATCTATCAAAGACTGGATTTTTGGGTATTTGAGTTATGATTTAAAAAACGATGTAGAGCATTTAGAATCTTATAATTTTGACGGACTTGATTTTCCGGATTTGTTTTTCTTTCAGCCCAAAAAGTTGTTTCTTCTGAAAGGAAATTCATTTGAAATAAAATACCTTCATCTTTGCGATGATGAAATTGATGAAGATTTGGATGCTATTTTAAATACAACAATTTTTCAAGATTTAGAATCAAAACCATTGCAAATTCAGGCGCGAATTTCAAAGGAAGAGTATCTGAAAAAAGTGACTTCTATGCTTAATTATATTCATCGGGGCGATATTTATGAAGCCAATTTCTGTATGGAATTCTTTGCAGAAAATGCTCAAATCAATCCATTGGATGTGTATCAAAAGCTGAATGCCATTTCAGAACCTCCGTTTGCTGTTTTTTTGAAAAATAATAAACAGTTTTTAATGTCGGCTTCGCCCGAAAGATATATCAGAAAAGAAGGAGAAAAGCTTATTTCTCAGCCTATAAAAGGAACTATAAAAAGAAGTTTGGATGCAACAGAAGATGAAAATTGCAAAAACGAACTTTTTCTGAATGAGAAAGAACGTTCCGAAAACATTATGATTGTCGATTTGGTTCGAAATGATTTGTCGAGAACGGCTCAGAGAGATTCTGTAAAAGTGGAAGAACTTTGCAAAATTTATACTTTTAAGCAGGTTCATCATTTGATTTCTACAATTGTTTCTAAATTGAAACCGGAATATTCGGCTGTAGATGCTATAAAATCTACTTTTCCGATGGGAAGTATGACAGGAGCTCCTAAAATTTCGGCTATGAAAATCATAGAAGAACTAGAAGAAACCAAGCGCGGACTTTACAGCGGAGCGGTTGGTTATTTCACTCCCGAAGGAGATTTTGATTTCAACGTAGTTATTAGAAGTATTCTCTATAATTCAGAAAATCAGTATGTTTCTTTTTCTGTGGGAAGTGCCATTACATTTTTATCAAATCCTGAAAAGGAATATGAAGAATGTTTGTTGAAAGCCAAAGCGATGCGTAGCGTTTTGGAAATGAATAACTAAAAAGATTTTATGACTTTCAATTTTCGACTTTCAAATCATTTATCATCAAATTTTCCTTTTTTGAAAGGGAAACGGCTTTTACTTGCCGTGAGCGGAGGATTGGACAGTATGGTGATGACTCATTTGTTCGGGAATTTGGGTTATGAAATAGCTTTGGCACATTGCAATTTTCAGCTTCGAGGAGAAGAAAGTGAGGGAGATCAACTATTTATTGAGCAATATTCACAAGAGAATAAAATTCCGCTTTTTGTTACCCGATTTGATACAAAAATCTATGCCGAAAACAATAAATTATCGACTCAGCTTGCAGCTCGCGAATTGAGATATAATTGGTTTCAGGAAATTTTAGATCAAAATAAATATGATTTTCTGCTGACAGCTCATCATGCCGATGATTCTTTGGAAACCTTTTTAATAAATCTTACCCGTGGCACCGGATTGGAAGGTTTAACAGGAATTCCGGCTCAAAACAGCCAAATTATTCGTCCGTTGTTGGTTTTCAGCAGAGAGGAAATTATAAAATATGCCAGGGAAAATTCGCTTCTTTGGCGGGAAGACAGCAGCAATGCTTCTGATAAATATTTGAGAAATAAAATTCGTCACGATTTGATTCCTGTTTTAAAGGAATTGAATCCGAATTTTCTTGATTCTTTTCAAAAAACACAGGAATATCTTCAGGAATCTCAAAGTTTGGTTCAGGACGCTGCCCGTTTGGTTTATAATCAGGTTGTTGAAGAGAAAAATGATGAGATTTATTTTGATATAAATAAACTTAAAAAACAGAATAATTTTCGGTTTTATTTATATCAATGGCTACATCCGTATGGATTTAGAGCGTGGGAAGATATTTACAATTTGGTTGAAAGTCAGTCGGGGAAACAGGTTTTTTCGGATGAATATCGCCTACTGAAAGACAGGTCAAATTTGATTTTAAGCAAAAAAACAGTCTGTACAGAAGAAAAAGAGTATTTTATCTTCGAAAATCAACAGGAAATTCTCAAACCGTTAAATATATCTTTAAGTGAATCAAATTCGTATGCAAATGATTCAAATATGTCTATATTTGTCGACCGAAAAAAAATTATCTTTCCTTTGATTTTAAGGAAATGGAGGGAAGGAGATGTTTTTCAGCCATCAGGAATGGGAGGGAAATCGAAAAAAGTAAGTAAATTTTTCAAAGACCAGAAAATGTCTTTATTAGAAAAAGAACAAACCTGGCTTTTGTGTTCTGATTCTAAGGTGGTTTGGGTAGTAGGAATCCGTCAGGACGAACGCTTTAAGGCGAATAATTTAACAGAAAATATATTACAAATAACCCTTTTAAAATAGCGATTTCATTAAATAAACAGAAATTGCATTGACTGATAAAAAACAAATATTACTAACATGAAACGAATAATTTTTGTATTCTTAATGCTTTTGACTTTTGTCAAAGTAAATTCACAAGTTCTTGATCCTGTAAAATGGAAATCTAAAGTTGAAAAAATATCAGATACCGAATTTAATTTGGTTTTTGAAGCCGTTATGGAAGAAGGTTGGCATGTTTATTCTCAATTTACTCCAGACGGTGGTCCTCTACCTACAGAAGTGACTTTTAAAGAGGCTAACGGAAATTTTACATTAGTTGGGAAAACTCTTGAAAGTGCTACTAAAAAGCAATTTAATAGTGATTTTGGAGTAGATGAGATTTTCTTTGAAAAGAAAGCGG
This sequence comes from uncultured Flavobacterium sp., assembly GCA_964631795.1. GTDB lineage: Bacteria > Bacteroidota > Bacteroidia > Flavobacteriales > Flavobacteriaceae > Flavobacterium. The sequence continues at coordinate 19,458 of CAZWAF010000040.1, forward strand.
TTTTGAAACAAAAAGTAAAAATCACGAATCCGAATGTAAAAGCAATTGTTGCTAATATCGATTATCAGGCATGTAAAGAGGTTTGTTTGAATCTGAACAAAAAGTTCACTTTCACGCTTCCTGCAATTACTACTACAGCAACTGTTGCAGCAGTTACAAAAACTACAGAAACCACTGAGCTTGTTTCCGATACTGTAACTACAAAAGCTATTGCCGAAGTTGCAACGACTGATTCTGAAAAAACAGAAGTAGCTTCGGTTTCTACAGAAACTCAAGTTCCGGTAAAAGACGAAAAAAGAGGATTGTTTACCATCTTCTTTATTGCTTTTTTCTCAGGATTTGCAGCACTTTTAACACCTTGTGTGTTCCCAATGATTCCTATGACGGTGAGTTTCTTTACCAAACAAAGTAAAACCAGAGCCAAAGGAATTAAAAACGCCATTTTTTACGGTGTTTCCATCATTTTAATTTATGTTTTATTGGGTATTTTGGTAACAGGTATTTTCGGTGCCGGTGCGCTTAATGCTCTATCAACCAATGTGTGGTTCAACATTATATTCTTCTTATTATTGGTATTCTTTGCTTCTTCATTCTTGGGAGCTTTCGAAATTATGTTGCCAAATTCTTGGGCAAACAAAGTGGACAGTCAGGCAGACAGAGGAGGAATTATCGGAATTTTGTTCATGGCATTGGCATTGGCAATTGTTTCTTTCTCTTGTACAGGACCAATCGTAGGAACTTTACTTGTTGAATCGGCTTCAAAAGGAGGAATTGCTCCTATTGTAGGAATGTTAGGATTTTCATTCGCTATAGCTTTGCCTTTTATGTTGTTTGCCATGTTCCCGGGTTGGTTGAATTCATTGCCTAAATCAGGAGGTTGGTTAAATACAGTAAAAGTATTTTTAGGTTTTCTTGAATTGGCTTTGGCATTCAAATTCCTTTCAAATGCCGATTTAGTATTACAATTACATTTATTAGAAAGAGAAGTTTTCATCGCAATCTGGATTGTTATTTTCGGAACTTTAGCATATTATCTTTTCGGAAAACTTACTTTGCCACACGACAGTCCTTTAACACATCTTTCTGTAGGACGATTAATGATGGCTTTATTAGTTTCAACCTTTACAATTTATCTAATTCCAGGACTTTGGGGAGCACCGCTTAAATTGATAAGCGCATTCCCTCCGCCAATGGAATACAGCGAAAGCCCGAAAGGAGTAGGAGCAACAGGTGGAAGTGCGGAAGCTTCGGTTGTTTTGCCAACAGGAGCCATCGAAGGCCCTCACGGATTGGTTGTTTTTGATGATTATGATAAAGGTTTGGCTTACGCTAAAACGGTAAACAAACCAATTATGTTAGATTTTACAGGACGTGCTTGCGTTAACTGTCGTAAAATGGAAAATAATGTATGGTCTGAATCTTCGGTTTTATCAATATTGAAAAACGAGGTCGTTTTGATTTCTTTGTATGTTGATGACAAAAGAGAATTACCAAAATCTGAACAAACAGTTTCTAAAGTTTCAGGAGAAATAATGACAACTATTGGTGACAAATGGACTGATTTTATGATTTCTAAATACAATACCAATACACAACCTTTGTATGTTATTACAGATTTAGAAGGAAATAATCTGAATTCAGAGATTCCAACAATCAGTTACACACCAAATGTAAAAGAATATGAAAGCTGGCTGAAAGCCGGAATTTCAAAATTCAAAAAATAAATTGCTAAGCCACTCAAAAAGAGTGGCTTTTTTGTTAGGTGTAATTCCATGAGTTTGTTCAAAATTTACTGATAGTATTAAATTCAATAATAAATTTTGTTAAATTTAAGAGAACAAAATCCAACAGGCTATGTTAGTTAAAGTATTTGGAAGTGCTGTCTTTGGGGTAGAAGCCACCACAATTACCGTTGAAGTAAATATTGACAAGGGAATCGGTTATCATTTGGTTGGTTTGCCCGATAATGCCATTAAAGAAAGCAGTTACCGAATTGCAGCTGCTTTGAAGAATAATAATCTTGAACTTCCGGGAAAGAAAATCACCATCAATATGGCTCCGGCCGATTTACGAAAAGAAGGTTCGGCTTATGATTTGACTTTGGCAATTGGGATTTTAGTTGCTTCCGGACAATTAATAACCCAAGAAGTTGATAAATATATTATAATGGGAGAACTTTCTCTTGATGGAAGTTTACAACCAATAAGAGGAGCTCTGCCGATTGCCATAAAAGCAAAAGAAGAAGGTTTTAAAGGGTTTATTTTGCCAAAAGAAAATGCAAAAGAAGCTGCTATTGTAAGTGATTTGGAAGTTTATGGTGTAGAAAAACTTCAGGAAGTAGTAGATTTTTTTGAAGGAAAGGGAACTTTGGAACCTACATTTTTTGATACCAGAGCCGAATTTTATAAAACATTGGATTTTCCTGAGTTTGATTTTAGTGATGTAAAAGGACAGGAAAGCATCAAACGTTGTATGGAAATTGCGGCTGCCGGAGGTCATAATATTATTTTGATTGGTCCTCCCGGAGCCGGAAAAACAATGTTGGCCAAAAGACTTCCCAGTATTTTGCCGCCAATGACTTTGAGAGAAGCTTTGGAAACCACCAAAATTCACAGCGTTGCCGGAAAAATGAAAGAGGTGGGACTCATGAATCAAAGACCTTTTAGAAGTCCACATCATACAATTTCAAATGTAGCGCTTGTCGGGGGCGGAAGTTTTCCTCAGCCGGGAGAAATTTCTTTGGCGCACAATGGCGTTTTATTTTTGGATGAATTGCCCGAATTCAAAAGAGATGTACTTGAAGTAATGCGTCAACCACTTGAAGATAGAGATGTAACCATTTCGAGAGCCAAGTTTACTGTAACTTATCCGTCGTCTTTTATGTTGGTTGCAAGTATGAATCCAAGTCCGAGTGGGTATTTTAATGATCCTGATTCTCCGGTAACTTCTTCTCCAAATGAAATGCAACGATATTTAAGTAAAATTTCCGGACCTTTACTTGACCGAATCGATATTCACATAGAGGTAACTCCGGTTCCTTTCGAAAAATTGTCTGATGACCGAAAAGCTGAAAGCAGTGTCGAAATCAGAAAAAGAGTTACAAAAGCAAGAGAAATTCAAACTTCCCGGTTCAATGATTTCGAAAATATTCATTATAATGCCCAAATGAATACCAAGCAGATTAGAGAATTTTGCAAATTGGACGATAATTCCAAACAGTTACTCAAAACTGCGATGGACAGATTAAATCTTTCAGCCCGTGCCTACGACAGAATTTTAAAAGTTTCCAGAACCATAGCCGATTTGGAAGGAGAAGAGTATGTTGGCTCCAGCCATATTTCGGAAGCAATTCAATACAGAAGTCTGGACAGAGAAGGTTGGTTAGGATAATTTTATTAAATAACTGTCCGGAATAGGAGGTTTTTTGAAATTATTGTTAAATTATTGATTTGTAGTATTTTGTGTTTTTGATTATTGTTAATCAGATTAATTTGTTACTAAACGAGTTTTAGAAATTATGATGAGTATTTGGTCTAAATTAGGTTCAAAGATTCAGGATGTAGTTAACGAATGAGTAATTGCTAATGTTTACATTTTTAAAAGAAGAACACAGGCAAAAACAACGAAGTTTGTAAAACACAAAGTTGTAGGCAATTTCAATGCAACCAAAAACTAATTTAAGATGAAAAAGATATCAATCCTAATTCTTTTTACTTGCTGTTTTTTAAGTTGCAGTAAAGATGATGACGATATCAATCCCTTAGTAGGAAGATGGTATTATGAACAAATTATCTATACATCTTGGAATTCAGAAAGTATGATATCTAGTACCGGTAATTTTCCTGGTTGTGAGGCAGATTCTCATTATAATATTTCTGGTAATTATGTTGAATTAACGGAATTTCTCTCGTGCGAAAAATGGAATATTTTTCAAGGGACATTTAATTCAGAAAAGAATCAAATTACAATAGCTAATTCAAAAACAGAATCTTCTGTATATGATGTTCAATTGGAAAAAGGGAAACTCATTTTGCGGAATACAACTACCTCTATTTATAATAATGAATTGTGGACACATACCATTACTCAAATCTGCGTGCGCCGACCTGCTAAATAGTAATTGAAATGACATTTTTTATAATTTTCTTTGCGTTAATCTTAAGTAGAATAAAGAATTTACGAATAACAGAGCCACTCAAAAAGAGTGGTTTTTTTGTTCTTATTTGTAATCTACATAGTTTTATAAAACTGCTAAATGAAATTGTGTAATTTAAGTTTCCAGAACCATTGTAAATTTAGAAGGAGTAGAGGAGGTTGGTTGGGATAATATTTATGATTTTGTAAATTTGAATTTTGATATTGTCATCGATATTGTGTTTAGAATCTCGGTTTTATAAAGAAAATATCTACTTTTACTTTCTTTTTCAAATTTAACTGTCAAAAATGGGTGTTTATCTTTTTAAATAAAAAAAGAACAGGTATGAAGACAGTAATAAATCAAATAACACATAATGAAATTTAATAATTTATTCAGAAAGAAATCTGTTTATGATATATTAAAACAAGTAGAAAGTGGTTCTTCTGAAGGTCATGAATCTTTAGGAAAACATCTCAAAACAAGAGATTTGGCTGCCTTTGGAATTGCGGCAATTATAGGAGCTGGAATTTTTAGTACCATAGGAAAAGCTAGTGCTGACGGAGGTCCTGCTGTAATTTTTCTGTTTATTTTCACTGCTGTGGCTTGTAGTTTTGCGGCTTTCGCTTACGCTGAATTTGCTTCTATGGTTCCGGTTTCCGGAAGTGCTTATACTTATTCTTATGTTGCTTTTGGTGAACTCATTGCCTGGATTATTGGTTGGGCTTTGATAATGGAATACGCAATTGGCAATATAACCGTTGCCATTTCCTGGAGTGATTACTTTACAAGTTTACTCGAAAGCGGAGGAATTCATCTTCCTGAGTGGATTCAAATGGATTATTTATCGGCTTCAAATGGTTTTAAAGACGCAACGGCTTTGATGCAGAGCGGAAAATCTTTCGAGAATTTAGATACCGGAATTCAAACTGCTTATACGGCCTGGACAACCGCACCTACAATTGGGAGTTTTCATTTTGTTGCCGATTTGCCTGCTTTGTTTATTATTGTTGCTATTACGGCTTTGGTTTATCGCGGTATGAAAGAATCCCGAAACGCCAGTAATTTGATGGTGGTTGTAAAACTTTGCATAATTCTTTTGGTAATTGCTGTCGGGATTTTTTATGTGGATACTGAAAACTGGAATCCTTTTGCTCCAAATGGATTTTCCGGGGTTTTGAAAGGAGTTTCGGCGGTTTTCTTTGCTTATATTGGTTTTGATGCTATTTCTACCACAGCCGAAGAATGCGAAAATCCGCAACGTGATTTACCTCGCGGAATGATGTGGGCTCTTATAATTTGTACCATTTTGTATGTTGCCATCGCTTTGGTTTTAACAGGAATGGTACAATATTCTTATTTAAATGTTGGAGATCCTTTGGCTTTTGTTTTTGAAAAATTAAACTTAAAATGGATGTCGGGCATTATTGCCGTGAGTGCCGTAATTGCTATGGCGAGCGTATTATTGGTTTTTCAAATGGGACAACCCCGAATTTGGATGAGCATGAGTCGTGATGGTTTGTTGCCAAAGAGTTTTTCCAGAATACATCCAAAATTCAAAACTCCTTCTTTTGCAACAATAGTTACAGGTTTTGTGGTTGCAATTCCCGCATTGTTTATGAATTTGACCATGGTTACTGATTTGTGTAGCATCGGAACTCTTTTTGCTTTTGTTTTGGTTTGTGCCGGTGTTTTAGTATTGCAAAATCAAACCGATATTCCGAAAGGAAAATTTAAAACTCCTTATGTCAATGCAAAATATATCATGCCTGTTTTATTAATCTTAGGATTAATAATTTCATTGAATTATAATCAAAAGAATGTTATTGATTTTTTGACCAATGAAAAACAGTTAAAAACTCCGGTAGAAATAGTAACCTCTCTGAATAATAATCAAATTCAAAAAGTTAATGATTATTTGAAAGAAGCTGGTATTTTGAATAAAAGTGAATCTAATGATGATTTAGAACAAATTTTAAGTAATTATTATCAGAATATTGATAAATATGAACAATTGGTAAAAAGATTACCTGTTTTGGAAAGTCAAAAGTATGAAACAGGTTTGAGTCTTTTTAAACACAAAATTCCAATGTGGATATTTTTTGTAGTTTTGGCTTTTTTAACTGTTTGGGCTTACAGAAAAAATCTTTCTCTAATTCCTCTTTTAGGATTAATCAGTTGTTTGTACATGATGGCCGAATTGAGTGTTTGGAATTGGATTTATTTTGGAATTTGGCTGACAATAGGCCTAGTAATTTATTTTAGTTATAGTCGCAAAAACAGTAAACTCAACCATAAATCATAAAGAAATTAGTAAATAAAACAGATGAATCAACATCCTCTTATAAATGAACATCCGGGTTTGGTGGTGTTTTTTGCAGTAGTAATAATTGTTATGTTGCTCTTAGATTTAGGAGTATTCAATAAAAGAAGTCATGAAGTTTCAAACAGAGAAGCTTTAACCTGGTCGGTAGTTTGGATTTCACTTGCCATGGGCTTTAGCGGATTGGTTTATTATTATGCAGGAGCCGATAAATTTTATGAATTTCAATCGGCCTATTGGATTGAAAAAGCACTTTCGGTAGACAATTTATTCGTATTTATTCTGGTATTTAAATTTTTCGAAGTTCAAAATCAAAACAAGCATAAGGTTTTGTTTTGGGGAATCATTGGTGCACTTGTATTAAGAGCCATTTTTATTTTTTCGGGTTCCTATCTGATTCAGATGACACATCTGAATGTTCTTTTGAAATCCATAGGGGTTCAGGAATTAAAATATGATATTAATCTTGTAATGACTGTTTTTGGGTTGTTCTTGGTTTATGCCGGAATCAAATCATGGTCGGCAGGAGACGATGATGATGACAAGGATTATAATAATACCAGAGGGGCAAAACTAGTTAGAAGAATATTTAAAGTAACCAAAGATTATGATGGTGATAAATTCTTTACTTATAAAAATGGTGAAAGATTTGCAACTCCTTTGTTGGTAGTAGTTGCTGTAATTGAGTTTACCGATTTGCTTTTTGCGGTCGATTCTATTCCTGCTATTTTTGCTATTTCGAGAGATCCGTTTATTCTTTACACTTCCAATATTTTTGCAATTCTGGGATTGAGAGCTTTGTTTTTTCTGTTGGATAATTTTATTCATCTGTTCAGTAAATTACAATATGGTTTGGCTGTAATTTTGGCTTTTATCGGAATAAAAATGATTATTTCTCCATTTTATCATCTGGGATCTATTTATTCTCTGATGGTAATAGGTAGTGTTTTAGGGATTTCGGTAATTGCCTCACTGCTCACTGCTAAAACTGAATAGATTTTAGATTGAATATTAGTAGAAAAATCCGATAACAAATATTTTGTTATCGGATTTTTCTTTTGTGTTTTTCGTTCTAATTAATCGAAATTATCGGGATGTTTTTTAGAAAACAAAATAGGATTATTCATCTTCGTCTTCAGAAAGCAATAAATCTTTAATGTTATTCAATTCAGCAATTTTATCATTATTTATTTTAGGGTATTCCAAATCCATTTCGTCTAAAGCATTGATGATAGCCGAGGCAATTACTATTCGTGCATAATTTTTATTGTCGGCCGGAACCACATACCAGGGAGACTTTTCTGTAGAAGTATGTTTTATTAAATCTTGGTAAGCATTCATATAGTCGTTCCAAAATTCCCGTTCTTTTGTATCATTGATGCTGAATTTCCAGTTTTTTTCAGGATCATCAATGCGTTCTATAAAACGTTTCTTTTGTTCGTCTTTCGAAACGTTCAGAAAAAACTTGATGACTTTTGTCCCGTTTTTGTACAGATAATTTTCAAAGTTTGTAATGTCTTCAAATCGATCTTCCCAAATATCTTTATCAACCAGGCTTTGAGGTATTTTTTGAGAATTCAAAATAGCTTTATGTACGCGTACTACTAAAACTTCTTCATAATAAGAACGGTTAAAGATTCCAATGCGTCCTCTCTCTGGTAAATGTTTGTGACAACGCCATAAAAAATCATGGTCTAAATCTTCAGAACTGGGAGCTTTGAAACTGGATACCTGGCAACCTTGAGGATTTACGCCCGACATTACGTGTTTAATGGCGCCGTCTTTGCCTGCTGCATCCATTGCCTGAAAAATAATAAGTAACGACCATTTGTCTTGGGCATAAAGTATGTCCTGCATTTTTGCCATCGCATTGATTCCTATGTGAAGGGTTTCTTTTATTAGACTTTTGTCTTTTTTGTCTAAATCAAAATGAGCATTGGTGTCGTATTTTTTTAGATCAAAATTTTTTCCGTCTCCAACATTGAATTTTTTAGAAAACTTCTTTGCTCGTTCTACAAGTTCTTTTGTGCTGAGATTCTCAATTTCCCGCAATCTCTTTTTATTATCTTTTTTATTGTTTTTCATGATTATGCTTTTTAAAATAGATTAAGAGTGTGAATATTTTGACTATTCTAAAATTACAATAAAAAAGGGATGGTTTTTTGCGGTTAGGTATAAAAAAAACAGTCGTAAGATTTTCTCTTACGACTGTTTTGTAAATTTAATCTTTTTTGAAAGAAAGATTATAGAGCAGCTAAATATTCAGCAGTACTTTTTCTGTCAGCATTCATAGCTTCTTTTCCTTTTTCCCAGTTTGCCGGACAAACTTCACCAACTTTTTGTACGTGAGTGTAAGCATCGATCAAACGTAAGTATTCAGCTACGTTTCTTCCTAGTGGCATATCATTTACACTTTCGTGAAAAACTTTACCAGTTTCGTCAACTAAGTAAGTAGCTCTGAAAGTAACATTAGATCCTTCAACTAAATAAGTATCTGCATCTTCATTGTATTCACCCACTTCAGCATCAAGGATGTCTAATGTAGCAGAAAGATTTCTTGTAGTATCAGCAATCAAAGGGTAAGTTACACCTTCAATTCCACCTTGATTTTTAGGAGTGTTCAACCAAGCAAAGTGTACTTCGTTTGAATCACAAGAAGCACCAATTACCATAGTGTTTCTGTTGTTGAATTCGGTTAAAGCTGACTGAAATGCGTGTAATTCTGTTGGACATACAAAAGTGAAGTCTTTTGGGTACCAAAACAAAAGAACTTTTTTGTTATTGTTAGTAGCTTCTTCTAAAACATTGATTCTAAGATATTCTCCTACTGAGTTGATGGCGTCAACTGTGATATTTGGGAATTTTTTTCCTACTAATGACATAGTTTATCGATTTAATTATTAAAAATTTTGAGGCAAATTTAATAGATATGTCTTGTAGTTGTATATGCAATGCTATGATTTATTTTTATTATATTATAAGGATTCACTATAAGTACTTTTTTCTTTCAAAATAGATGCTTTTTTGTTGTAGAATTAGATTTAAAAATTTGTTAATAAAATAATAATTTTTAACTTTGAAAGAGTCAGAAATTTATAATTAAATTATGAATTCTTTAAAAAAGAAATATTAAAGTATAGCTGTTTCTGCGTAATTTTTTAAATTAAAAATCATGAAATTATTTTTGTCTAATTCAAAAAATATAAATTTAGCAGTAATTCTTTTTGGGATGAATCTTTTTAGTGCAAATGCTCAGATTCAATCAGAGTCGTTAAATCTGAAAAATGTTGCTGATAATACAAGTAGATTTGAAATGTCTGCATTTAAAAGAGAAATTCTGACAGATACTTTATTTAAGAAAAAAAGTAAAAAGGAATCAGAAGTTAATAGGGATTTTAAGAATTCAGTTAAATTAAATGTTTCAAACAAATTATTGTACGATAATGCTTATCAATTTGCATGGGAGCGCATTTTGTCAAAAAGTACTTCCCTAAATGTTTTTGCCGGTTATCAGGAGTTTCCATTAATAACCGTTAATTTACTAAATACGAGTTCTGATAGGTCGGCCAAAAGATATGGATATTCTTTAGGAGCCGAATACAGATGGTATTTAATGGGTGAAAACAAGTATAATGCTCCAAGAGGAGTTTATTTTGGCGCTTTTACTTCATTGTTTGATTTTAATACAAAAAGAAATGTTACGTTTTATCAGAATGCAACCGATTCAAGTGAAAAATTGAGTCTTGATACAGATATAAATTTTGTCAATTTGGGTGGATCTATAGGTTATCAATTTGTGGTAAGCGATAGATGGGTTTTTGATTTTGTGTTTTTTGGACCGTCAATGACCTATTATTCATTTAAATCTTCGTTCAATTCAGATATTGAAGGAGTAGAAGATAATGAATATCTTAAGCAGGTTTTGGATAATATAAAAGAGAGGCTTCCTTTTTTAAAAGAGGTTTCAAGTGCCGAAGTTTCCAAATCGGGTTTAAATACTTTTACCGCAGCCGGATTTAGGTATAATATAAGTGTAGGGTATAGGTTTTAGGTTGCTTTATTATAATAGGTTAATATAAAGGAGTTTTTTAGAAAGCTCCTTTTTTGTTTTCTATATAGTTGTTAGGATAGTCAAGGTATCCGGGATTTGCTGTAAAAATAAAGAAGATTTAAAAAAGTGATTGTGGAAATAGGAAAAGTTTAAAATGTAAACTTCTGAAACGCAATAAAATACAAAATACCCAAAAAATAATTCAGAAAAAGGCTTGTGTAACCAGAT
>CAZWAF010000041.1:0-29959 GCA_964631795.1 uncultured Flavobacterium sp.
ATGGCTCGGATTAAAAACTTAAAAACATGAAAAGTAAAATAATATTATTAGCATTTATGGTACTTACTATTCAATACGTTACGTCTCAAGAAATAAACGTAGATACTTATTCCAATGAAATTTTAGGAAAATGGTCTTTGTTAAATATTGAAGAAACGGGGGACAATTATGTAGAAACTGATTCTGGATATTATTATATATTTAAAACAAATAACATATTAGAAGTTTATAAGAATAGTACTCTATTCGATACAAATACTTATAATATTGAATATGAAACTGTAATAAATAATGGAGGATCTCAAAAATTTGCGGAATTAATTATCAATGATACTGATTTCGATGTTCCTTTCAGATATTCTCTTTATATTTTATATGACTCGGATTCTGTAAAACGAATTGGTCTAGAAGCAGTAGGAACTGCAAAAAGTAGCGTGTATAAACAAGTTAGGGACAATTAACCACGACATGAGAAAACTCTATTTCTTGACAATTTTGGTAATGTCTTGTTCATCTGCAAGGTTGACGATTGACAATATAAAGTCTGGCAATGATCTTGAGCGAGCCAAACTGGTGACGGTGCAAGAGTATTTTAATGACTTTTACGATACAGGAATGAACTCTTCTTGGGACAATAGTTGGTATAAATTATATGAGGACAGAAAATATATCTATTATGGACAGAAAAAAGTAAGAAGTCAAAGCAACTTACAGTATTTCAAAAAGGTTGACAAAGACTCTTTGACTCATGACTTCCCGAATTACAGGGAGTTTAATGACAAGCAATTTTCAAAGACAATATTCGATAAAATCCTTTCCCAAATTGATAATGACAGACCGAATTGTAATCAATCAAGCTCTAACTTAGAACATCATTATAAAATATCAGAGGGTAAGATCTTCATCACATTTCATGTTTCTACAATTTGTGATTCAAAGGATAAATATTCAAAATCTTACTACCTGACACTTTTATCAAATGACCTAAGCGTAATCGACCACAAGAAGGAATAACTGCCCCTAACATGGGTTTGGCAAGAGCAGGCTGACGTTTCCGTAAGACAAATTCTGGTATATTTGACTGTAAACAGGTTTCGCATGGACATTGTCCTAAAAATCCCTGCCCTCGCCAAGCCCCGAAACCGTTAATTAATTTCCCCCACTGCAAATGTCTCCAGCTTTGCACCCGCAACGTAGGCACAAAATAGCGAGTTAAAGATGTTTGAAAAAACGCAAAAGGAGACTTTACAATGGGGTAATTCTCAACAGAAAATCTCAATTACGATTTAAATTAGCTTGGTACTTATATCCACATAATACAAAATCAACATTTCCATTTTTATAAATCGAAAATTATTTTTTTAATACATTTGACACTTAACTAAAAAACTTCCCATTATGAGTATTTTAAAGAAATTTCTTGTTGTAATCGCAGTTTTAATTATAATTCCATTAGTCTTAGCGATTTTTGTTAAAAAAGAATATGCCGTAGAAAGAGAAATCACTATCAACAAACCCAATCAGGAGGTTTTTGATTACGTGAAATATCTTAAAAACCAAGACAATTTCAGTAAATGGGCTATGATGGATCCGAAGATGAAGAAAACATACAGCGGAACCGATGGAACCGTAGGATTTGTTTCGGCTTGGGAAAGCCAAAATAATGAAGTAGGAACAGGCGAACAGGAAATTAAAAAAATAACAGAAGGAGAACGAATTGATTTTGAGCTTCGTTTTATAAAACCTTTTGAAGCAACTGAGGTTGGATATATGACAACTGAAGCTATTTCTGCAACTCAGACAAAAGTAAAATGGGGATTCAACGGACACATGGCCTACCCTACAAATTTATGGTTGCTCGTTATGGATTTTGAAGAAATAATAGGAGGAGATTTACAAACCGGTCTTGACAGACTTAAAGTTGAATTAGAAAAACAACAATAATCAAAGGCTGTCTATTTAAGATTTTTGATTAACGATTTTAGATTTTTAGACTTTATGATTTACTTATATGACAACAAATACAAAGAAAACATCTCCTTACGGTTCGACAAAATTTTCTACTATTGACGAATATCAAGCTTCATTTCCGGTAGAAATACAAAAAATATTGCACCAAATTCGGGAAGTTATTAAACAAACAGTTCCACAAGCTACAGAAACTATCAGTTACAACATGCCTTGTTTTAAGCAGTACAAAAATCTGGTTTATTATGCTGCCAATAAAAATCATATTGGTTTTTATCCAACTCCTTCTCCCTTGATTGCTTTTAAGGACGAACTGGATCAATTCAAAACCTCAAAAGGAGCTATTCAGTTTCCGCTAGATAAACCTTTGCCAAAAACATTAATCAAAAAAATTGTCAAGTTTAGGGCAAACGAAGAATTACAAAAAATGGTTACATCAAACCCTAAAGCAAAAGATCATATTCATTATCACAAAGACGGATCGATTTGGGCAAAAGGTCAAATGCTTGGCGACCAAATGCACGGTTACTGGGAATGGTTTCGAAAAGACGGAGTAATTATGCGCTCGGGATATTTTGACAATGCAAAACAAATTGGAGAATGGATTACTTATGACAAAGACGGAACGGTTTTTAAAAGAACCACAATGAAATTCTAAAATATCTGCAAAGACACAAAGCCTTCTTTTTTTGAGAAAAAAACCGGAAACTACTTTTTGTATATTTGTCTTCCGAAAAACATACCAATGTATTTAAAAGCGCTGTTGCCAGATACATTTTCACATATTTATAAAAACTATGCAACCACGAATTGTATCAATTCCCGAAAAAAAATTAATTGGTAAAAACTTAAAAATGAGTTTAGCAAATAACAAAACTGCTGAACTGTGGCGCAGTTTTATGCCTCAACGAAAAGAAATCACAAATAATTTAAATCAAAATCTGGTTTCTTTACAAACTTATGATGAAGATTTGCAATTCGGAAATTTGAATCAGGAGTTTGAAAAATGGGCTTTGGTCGAAGTTTCTGATTTCGAAAATATACCCACCGAAATGTCTTCTTTCACTTTGAACGGAGGTCTTTATGCCGTTTTTGATTACAAAGGTCTTCCTTCTGATTCTGCTATTTTTATTTATATTTTCGGAACGTGGCTACCAAATTCCACATATATTTTAGACCAAAGACCTCACTTTGAAATTTTAGGAGAAAAATACAAAAATGGGGATTCGAATTCTGAAGAAGAAATTTGGATTCCTATCAAACCAAAACATTAAAAATGCCTTCACTCCAACATAAAGAAACCGCTTTAATAATTGCAAACGGAGCCAGCTGCAACAGCCGGTTGATGTTGCAACTGCTTAAATCATCGCCACTTGTAGTTGTACTCGATTCTGCAATGGAAAGAATCATGGAATATGACATTAAAATAGATGTATTGTTAGGCGATTTCGACAGAAATTTTAATCCGAATTATTACAAAGAATTACATAATTCGCTTGAAATTATTCACACTCCCGATCAAAACAAAACCGATCTGGAAAAGGCAATTGATTATCTCGTTCAAAGAAAAATCAAATCCGTAAAAGTGATTTGGGCAACCGGAAAACGTGCCGATCATACTTTTGCCAATATTGCCAATTTGGTAAAATTTCGTGACCAAATTGAAATTGAAATCATAGACGACCATTCCAGAATATTTTTACTGCCCAAAAAATTCGAAAAATGGTATTCTGCCAACACTCCTATTTCGCTGATTCCCATTGGACATGTAACCGGAATTTATTCTGAAAACCTGTTTTATCCGCTTCAAAATGATTCCCTTACCATCGGTTACCGAAACGGAAACAGCAACCATGTTTCTCAGGACGGAATAGTGGTAATTGAACATAAAGAAGGCGATTTGATTATGATGGAATGTATTGATTAATACTTTCGGGGATTTAAATTCGGGAATACCTATCTTTGTACTGAATTTTACAAAATGGACACAAAAAACTCTTCCGAAAAAAGCAATTTACATCCGAGAAATCCACATCGGTCAAGATATGATTTTGAGCAATTAACAGCTCAATGTCCCGATTTGGAGAAATATATTTTTACGCATCCCAATACTTTGGGAGAAACAATCGATTTCAGTGATCCGGCGGCTGTAAAGACTCTAAACAGAGCCTTGCTGATGACTTATTATGATCTTGAATTTTGGAATATTCCGCCTCAATATCTTTGTCCTCCCATTCCCGGCAGAGCCGATTACATTCATTATATAGCCGATTTACTGGCTTCAACCAATAACGGACAAATTCCGCAAGGAGAATCAGTTCAGGGATTAGATATAGGCATTGGTGCCAATTGCATTTATCCCATTATCGGAAATCATGCGTACGGCTGGAGTTTTGTTGGAACCGACATAGACGAAAATGCGATTGAAAATTGCAGTAAAATCATTGAAGCCAATCCAAAATTGATTGACATCATCAGTTTGCAACTGCAAACCGAAGCCCGTTTTATTTTCAAAAACATCATCGCTCCCGAAGATAAATTTGCGTTTACCATTTGCAATCCTCCTTTTCATTCTTCTCCGGAAGAAGCAACCAAAGGAACTTTGAGAAAGATTAATAATCTGGAAAACACAAAAACTAAGAATCCTATTCTAAATTTTGGAGGTCAAAATGCCGAATTGTGGTGTCCCGGTGGTGAATTAAGGTTCATTACACAAATGATTTATGAAAGTGCCAAATACCCAATGCAATGTCTTTGGTTTACTACTTTGGTTTCAAAAAAAGAAAATCTTAAAAATATTTACAAAACTCTGGATAAAGTCGGCGCTGCTTCCATAAAAACTATTGATATGGCTCAAGGCCAAAAAACAAGCCGCATTGTTGCCTGGACTTTTTTGACCGAAACACAACAGAAAGAATGGAAGTTTTAATAAATTCAAAATCTTTTTTTTTAGAATAAAAATTTTTGTTAATTTGATTTTGTAATATTATTTTTTTTAACACATATCAACCAACTTAAATCAACAAAAAATGAAAAAATTGAATTTATTATTACTTTTTTTATCATTTGTATTACTTTCCTGTAGTAAAAATGAACTAATGAACAATGACTCAATAAACAATGATTCTAAAGTCCCTCAGGAACATGTTTTGGTATCAAAAACAATTGAAACAGATGCTTATACAAGTAATATCATAACATCTAATTATTCTTATGAAGGCAACAAACTGATTAGTATAACTCGAACGGGATCTAATATAAGTAAAACATTATATACATATACTGATGATTTAATTACAAAAGTTGAAGATTTTGATAGTAACGAACAAGTACTTACGACAAGAACTTACAGCTACAACAATGGAAAATTAGTTAAATATACTTGGCATAATACTAATAATACTTATATTTATGAGACCGATTATACTTATATCTCCAACGAAACTATAAACTATACAAAAAGTCGCACTGAAATATCCACAAATAGTACAGGGGCAATGAAAACAGGTACAATAAATATGTTAAATGGAAATTTCATGAGTGATGTGAGTACACACACCCCTGCATACTATGAATACGATTCAAAAAAGCAACCATTTAGAAATATTACCGGTTTTAATTTTTTGATGTTTATTACAACTAATAAATCTGGAAATCAAAACAATGCTACAACAATTAATTTTCCTGCAACAGAAACGACTATAGCAACCAATAAAACTTATAATTATATTTATAATTCAAACGATTACCCGACAGAGGAAAAAATTTATTATAGTCAAAACAACCAATCTGGTGACCTATTAAGTACTATTCAATATTTCTATCAATAGAACTAAATATTTTATTAAAATTTATCTCTTTTTATATAAAAATAATGCCCGTTTTCAGACGGGCATTATTTTTATATTTATAAGACCTTATAAGAATTTGAATTTATATATAGCATATAAAAACATGTAACTTTGTAACTCAGAAAATAAAAAATGAAATTCCAAGTAGTATCCGATTATCAGCCAAAAGGCGACCAACCTCAGGCAATTGAAAAATTGACCAAAGGCATTGTTAATGGCGAAAAATACCAGACTTTACTGGGAGTTACCGGCTCCGGAAAAACATTTACTGTTGCCAACGTGATTCAGGAAGTGCAAAGACCAACATTGGTTTTGGCACACAACAAAACTCTGGCAGCTCAATTATATTCTGAATTCAAGCAATTTTTCCCAAATAATGCGGTAGAATATTTCGTTTCTTACTACGATTATTACCAGCCGGAAGCTTTTATGCCCGTTACCGGAGTTTTCATTGAAAAGGATTTATCTATAAACGATGAATTGGAAAAAATGAGAATGAGCACCACGGCTTCTCTCCTTTCCGGTCGCAGAGATATTATAGTGGTCGCTTCAGTTTCCTGTTTGTATGGTATTGGAAATCCGGTAGAATTTCAAAAAAATGTGATTCCAATTCACAGAGATCAATCTATTTCGAGAACTAAATTATTACATCAATTGGTTCAGAGTTTGTATTCGAGAACCGAAGCCGATTTTACTCCCGGGAATTTCAGAATAAAGGGAGATACAGTTGAAATTTATCCTAGTTATGCTGATTCGGGTTTCCGAATTCATTTCTTTGGTGATGAAATCGAAGAAATTGAAAGTTTCGACATAAAAACCGCTCAGGTAATCGAAAAATTCTCACAATTGACAATTTATCCGGCCAATATGTTTGTGACTTCTCCCGATGTTTTGCAAAATGCCATTTGGGAAATCCAACAGGATTTGGTCAAACAAGTTGATTATTTCAAGGAAATTGGAAAACATCTGGAAGCCAAAAGACTGGAAGAACGTACCAATTTCGATTTAGAAATGATACGCGAATTGGGTTATTGTTCCGGAATTGAAAATTACTCCCGTTATCTAGACGGAAGACAGGCCGGATCACGTCCGTTCTGTTTATTGGATTATTTCCCAAAAGATTATCTGATGGTGGTTGACGAAAGCCACGTAACCGTTTCTCAGGTTCATGCCATGTACGGCGGCGACCGAAGCCGAAAAGAAAATCTGGTTGAATACGGATTCCGACTTCCGGCAGCTATGGACAACCGACCATTGAAATTTGAAGAATTTGAAGCATTACAAAATCAGGTAATTTATGTTTCGGCTACACCGGCCGATTATGAATTGAAGAAAACTGAAGGGGTTTATGTAGAACAAATTATTCGACCAACGGGATTAATTGATCCTGTAATAGAAATTCGTCCAAGCTTGAATCAAATTGATGATTTGATTGAAGAAATACAGCAAAGAGCCGAAATTGACGAAAGGGTTTTGGTAACAACTTTAACCAAAAGAATGGCGGAAGAATTGGCAAAATTCTTCGATAAAGTTTCCATCAGATGCCGTTATATTCACTCGGAAGTCGATACTTTGGAACGAATCGAAATCATGCAGGATTTGCGAAAAGGGCTTTTTGATGTTTTGATTGGAGTCAATTTACTTCGTGAAGGATTGGATTTACCGGAAGTTTCTCTTGTAGCTATTTTGGATGCCGATAAGGAAGGTTTCCTGAGAAGTCATCGGTCTCTGACTCAAACCATTGGTCGTGCGGCGAGAAACCTCAACGGAAAAGCTATTTTGTATGCCGACAGAATCACGGATAGCATGCAAAAAACAATCGATGAAACCAATTACCGAAGAACCAAACAGATTAATTACAATACGCAAAACAATATTGTTCCTCAGGCCTTGAATAAAAAAATTGAAAGTGCTTTTACCACAAACAATCCGTTGGTGGAATATGAATTGGGACATATTCCGTTAAGTACGGCTGCCGAGCCTGACACTACTTACAGTTCTAAGGCAGATATTGAGAAAATGATCCGTGAAAAACGAAAAGCCATGGAGAAAGCCGCAAAAGATTTAGATTTTATGCAGGCAGCCAAATTGCGAGATGAAATAAAAAAACTGAGTTCCAGGTTATGAGTTTTAGGTTGTGAATTGCGTTTCTTTTTCAAATTATCTCATTTTCAAATTCCCGAATTATATAATTATATAATTACCTTTGGACATTAAAACAAACTAATAATGACAAATAACGATATTTTCAAAAAACTGCGTGTAGCACTTATGTTACGCGATGACCAAATAGTAGAGATTTTAGGTTTAGTAGATTTCCGAATTACAAAATCGGAATTAGGAGCTTTTTTCCGTGCCGAAGATCACGAAAATTATATGGAATGTGGCGATCAGGTATTGCGTAATTTCCTTAACGGATTGGTTATTCATTTGCGTGGAACTAAAGAAAATCCAAAAAATCCAATGGATGTTTTAGCTAAACATAAAACCGAAATTCCAAAGAAAGAAGAAGCAACGAAACCGAAAACTGAATTCAAACCAAAACCAAAAACGGATTTCAAGAAAAAACCAACTACCGGTTTCAATCCAAAAAACAAAAAACCGGCTGATAAAAATCCGATTGTAGAAAAAGTACAATACAAAAACGGAAAGAATAAAAAATCATAATTCAGTTGAAAACCGCTTTAATCATTGGAGGAACCGGGCTTGTAGGCTCTCAGCTTTTGGAAATTCTTCTGAAGAATTCCGAATATGAAAAAGTTATTTCTTTTGTAAAAAGAGAATCTGGCCTGAAACATCCCAAATTAGAGGAACATATTATTGATTTTGATAAAATTGAAACCTATCAGGATTTGGTTTACGGAGATGATTTTTTCTGTACTATTGGCACCACCATCAAAAAAGCAGGAACTAAAGAAGCTTTTAAAAAAGTCGATTTTGAATATCCTCAGCAATTTGCCAAAATAGCTATTCAAAACAAAGTCAAACAATTTCTAATCGTTTCATCAATTGGAGCGGATTCTGGTTCTTCCAGTTTTTATCTGAAAACAAAAGGCGAAATTGAAGATTTTCTTAAAAATTGCGCTTTTGAAAATGTTTCGATTTTAAGACCTTCTGCACTTTTAGGTAAACGCAACGAATTCAGACTTGGCGAGCGATTCATGCTTTTTATAATGAAAATGTTGTCTTTTCTGTTCGTAGGAAATTTACAGAAATACAAAGCCATAGAAAGCAAAACTGTTGCAGAAGCTCTTTTTAAAATTGCTCAAAAAAGTAACAAAGGATTTCAGATATACAAATCGAATACAATTTCTAAATTGGTAAAAAACTAATTCGTTTCTGATATTTTAAACAAAAAATCCTGAGTTTTTCACTCAGGATTTTACTTTTCTTTTAAAAAGATTGAATTATCTGTTTGCTAAATAAGCCAATACGTTTTTCTCAATTCTATCATTTATATTTGAAATATCAGCTCTTACGAATTTTTCGCCAATGATATTTTCATACAATTCTATATATCTTTCTGAAACAGAAGCAATGTATTCGTCATTCATTTCAGGAATTTGTTGTCCTTCTTTTCCTTGAAATCCGTTTGCTATCAGCCATTGACGCACAAATTCTTTAGACAATTGTTTTTGCTCCTCACCTCTTTCTTGTCTTTCGGCATATCCTTCTGAATAAAAATAACGGGAAGAATCCGGAGTATGGATTTCATCAATCAAAACAATTTTTCCGTCTTTGGTTTTACCAAATTCATATTTGGTATCAACCAAAATCAATCCACGACTTGCTGCGATTTCAGTTCCTCTTTGAAACAAAGCTCTGGTATAATTTTCTAAAACGATATAATCTTCTTCAGAAACGATTCCTTTGGCCAAAATATCTTCACGCGAAATATCCTCATCGTGCTCTCCATTGTCAGCTTTTGTAGAAGGCGTGATAATTGGAATTGAAAATTTATCGTTTTCTTTCAAACCTTCAGGCAAAGCTACACCACACAACATTCTTTTTCCGGCAGCATATTCACGAGCAGCATGACCTGCAAGATAACCGCGAATTACCATTTCGACTTTAAAAGGGTCACATAAATAACCAACAGCCACACTTGGATCTGGAGTTGCTATTAACCAGTTTGGAACAATATCTTGGGTCAATTCCATAAATTTAGTTGCAATCTGATTCAAAATTTGTCCTTTATATGGAATTCCTTTTGGCATCACTACATCAAAAGCAGAAAGACGGTCAGTAGCAATCATCACCAAAAGATCGTCATTGATATTGTAAACTTCTCTCACCTTTCCGTGATAAACTGATTTTTGGTTTGGGAAATTAAAATTGGTAGTAGTTATAGTGTTCATGAAGTATTATTTTATTTAGGCTGCAAAAATAAGAATTTATGATTTAGTCCCGACACTTCGGAATGAGATTTAAAGTTACTTTTTAAAAGAGTTCACTATTTCTATTCAAAACATCTGCATCATTATGTTTTTAACAAATTAAAAAACACCATAAACCTGAATATCAACACAATAAATAATTGTTGTATTTTACTTACTACAATTAAGATTTAGTAATTACATTTGCAAAAATCTAACACAAAATCATGAATACAAATCAAAAAGAATTAGTAAAAGCAACAGTGCCTGTTTTAAAAGAAAGCGGAAATGCTTTGATATCCTATTTTTATCAGAGAATGTTGAATGGAAACCCTGAATTGAAGGACATTTTCAATGCAGGAAACCAAGCCAGCGGAAAACAACAAAATGCGCTCACTAATGCAGTCCTTGCATATGCAGAAAACATCGAAAATCCATCTGTACTGATAAATGTTTTAAAGATGATTGGCAACAAGCATGTTAGTTTGAATATTACTGCCGATCAATACGACATCGTTGGAGGCCACTTAATTGGATCTATAAAAGAAGTTTTAGGCGAAGCAGCAACTCCTGAATTGGTTGATGCGTGGACATGTGCTTATACCGAATTGGCTGAAATCATGATTAACATTGAAGCCGGAATGTACGAGGAAAACGCTACTAAAAAAGGCGGTTGGAAAGGATGGAGAAACTTTGTTATTTCTAAGATTGTTCAGGAAAGCGACGAAATCAAATCGTTCTATTTAACTCCGGAAGACAAACAGGATATCGCAGATTTCCGTCCGGGACAATATATTTCTGTAAGTATGTTTATTCCTGAATTGGGTCACAAGCAACCAAGACAATACAGTTTATCTGACGCTTTCAATAACGAATACTACAGAATTTCTGTAAAACAGGAAAAAGGAATGAGTACTCCTGACGGAATCGTTTCTAACACACTTCACGGTAAAAAAGAAGGTGATGTGATAGAAGTTAGCGCTCCTGCCGGTGTATTTTATGCCGATCCGGAAGCAGAAAATGCCTTGGTGCTTATAAGCGGAGGTGTTGGGATTACTCCTATGATGAGTATGGTGGAAACCAACAAAAATCTGCTTCAAAAAAATAAAACAGTCTGGGTTCACGGCTGTCGTAACGAAAGTGTTCACGCTTTCAAAGAAGACATCGCAACACTTAATGAAGAAGTTGATTGGCTATCTTCTTTTGTTTTCTACGAAACAATGCCTGAAAACGAGACTGAGGCTATTGAAGGAAGGGTTAACTTGAACGAAATCAAAGAAGAAATTCTTATTGACGGAGCGAAATATTATATTTGCGGCCCTGCGGCTTTTATAAAGGTACAATACCAGTCATTGGTTTCTCTTGGCGTAAGCAGAGAAAACATACTTTTTGAAGAATTTGGACCAGCATTATTAAGCCTTAACTAAATAGAATTCATGAAACTGAACCACTTTACTGATTTTAGCATGCGCGTTTTGATTTATCTGCATCATCAAAAGGATTCTGCACAGAGTTCCTTGGATGAGTTGTCTGAAAATTTCAAAATTTCGCGTAACCATCTCATGAAAGTGGTTCAATTTTTATCGGCAAACGAATTGATTCATACCAAAAGAGGTAAAAACGGAGGCATTATCATTTCTGAAAAAGCTATCAAAATGCCATTGGGAGATTTAATCCATTTTTTAGAACAAGACGAAACTCCTGTTGTAAATTGCAATTCAAAACCGTGTGTTTTTCAATCACACAACTGTAAACTAAAATCCTTATTCAATACTGCTTATATTGCATTTATTGAAAGTTTAAACCAGCACACCTTATCGGATCTTTTGTTTAAAGATTGGGAGCAGTTATTTCAAAACACAAATTAGAATAAAACAATACCAAATAACTATTTTTACAGTCTTCAAAAATTATCATTATGATTTCAAAAATTCAAGCTTCAAGATCTAACTTCTATTGGATCAAATGGAGTAAAATAGTTATCGGGTCGATATTAATTGGGTTCTTAGCATCAATATTCGCATTAATCCTTAAGCATATTACCGAAAACTATGAACATCTATTATTTTCAAAAACAGAACAAAGACGCTTTTTAGTATTTCTGTTTCCATTAATAGGATTAGGAATAATACATTTTTTAAGACTTTATTTATTCAAAAACAAAAAAAACAAAGGTATTTCAGAAGTATTTGACACTGTCTATTTTAAAAAAAAACTACCTTCTTATAAAATCACCTCTCATTTCATTAATGGATTTCTAACTGTAATATTTGGAGGTTCTACAGGAATTGAAGTATCAACAGTAGTTTCAACTGCCACTATGGGCGAATTGGCCTCAACGAAAGATTCTGTTTTCAAAAAATATAAAAATATGTTCATAGGCGCTGCCATTGCTGCAGGAGTGACCATATTATTCAATAGTCCTTTGGCAGGAATATTCTTTTCTTATGAAAATATTTTAAAAAAGCGTTCAAAAATTTTCATCGTTACTCATTCAGTTTCAGTAGCCGTAGCCTATGGTGTGAGTCATTTATTTGACGAAGCACCTTTATTTTCTACAACTATTACCACTTGGAATTATTCAGCTTTGCCTTACTTTGTTATTTTATCAATAATTGCCGCTGTATATGGAGTTTATCTAACTCTGTCTGTTATCAATATCAAAAAGAAGTTTTTATTCAATAAATCTCCCTTGTTCCAAATTATTTTTGGAGCAATTCTGATAAGTAGTCTTCTGTTCATTTTTCCTGAATTATACGGAGACGGTTATCATACAATAAAACAACTTATCCAAAATACCCAACATTTCACAATAGGTTACACTCTTTTGGGCTTAGCATTTATAATTTTGATAAAACCAATAATTACAGCAATAACATTGAGTGCCGGAGGAGACGGAGGCATATTTGCTCCGAGTATTTTTGCTGGAGCCGTATTAGGATTATTAATAGGTTTAATCGTCAAAAATTATTTTGCGCCCGAAGTTTATCTTATCAATTTTATGGTAATTGGTGTTGCTGTAACTCTGAGTGCCACTTTGCATGCTCCATTGACCGCCATATTTTTGGTTTGCGGTATTTTTAACAGTTATGCTTTGATAATTCCTTTGATTTCGGTTGTATTTATAAGTAAATATTTGGCTCGCTTTATACTTCCTTATACCGTATATACTGTGAGTTTTAGAACATTACCGGAAAATAATATATCTTAATTATTTATTGAGAAAACAAAAAAGACTTCAAATGAAGTCTTTTTTGTTTTAATAATCGTTATTCTCAATACTCTTGTAAGCATCAATAATTTTCTTAACCAAACGGTGACGAACAATATCTTTGTCATCAAGATAAATAATTCCAACTCCTTCCACATCTTTCAAAACCAAGATTGCTTCTTTCAGTCCTGAGATAGTTCTTCGAGGTAAATCAACCTGACCCGGATCTCCGGTAATCATGAATTTGGCATTTTTTCCCATACGGGTCAAAAACATTTTCATTTGAGAATGAGTCGTATTTTGAGCTTCGTCCAAAATCACAAAAGCGTTATCCAATGTTCGTCCGCGCATGAATGCCAAAGGCGCAATCTGAATAATCCCTTTCAGAATATAATCTTCGAGTTTTTCATTGGGCAACATATCCCGAAGCGCATCATACAAAGGTTGCATATAAGGATCGAGTTTTTCTTTCATATCGCCCGGAAGAAAACCAAGATTTTCCCCAGCTTCTACTGCCGGACGTGTCAGGATAATTCTCCTTACCTGTTTTTCTTTCAAGGCTTTTACCGCCATTGCCACACCCGTATAAGTCTTACCTGTTCCGGCAGGACCAACAGCAAAAACCATATCGTTTTTATTCATGGTATCTACCAACAATTGTTGGTTGGGAGTCATGGCTTTAATGATTTTTCCTCCCACACCGTGAACCAAAATTTTGTCCTGAAGATCACTTCTGCGGTCGTCGTTCAAGTCACTGCTAATAACCCGTTCAATAACATTGCTGTCAATATTATTGTAACGTGTAAAATGCAGCATCAGCCTGTTGAAACGGTTTTCAAACTCATCGAGCATTTCTTTTTCGCCAAAAACCTTAATCGTAGAATCCCGGGCTACAATTTTTAATTTCGGATAAAATTTCTTAATTATTTCAAGATGAGCATCTTGTGCACCCCAAAATTCATTTGGAGCAATATCTGTCAATTCTATGGTTCTTTCGTTCAAAGTAAAATAGTATTAAGTTCTTAATTCAGTGAAAAGCGCAATCCCAGACCACCCGCATTGGCAACAAACTCTATATTGGCAGGCCTATTATGTACTGAAGTTGAAATTGTTTTATTATAATCATCAACTGATTTTTTGATTTTCTTAGAATAACCAATCTTAATTGGAATCGCTATTAATGTCGTTGCCAAACCAATATATGTCAAAACAGTAGGGGATTTTTTAGTATCGGAAGAAACACTAACCACTATATCTGGTCCATTTGGTTCGATTTTGGTTGTTGTTATTTGAAATTCTTCATCCTGAAAAAGACCAACCATTAAATCTGTAATCACCATACCGGCTCCTGCTATTAAAAATATATTTCCAACTATTTTTTTGGCTCTTCCTTCATTATACAAATCCAAAAATTCATAATTAGAAGAATATATTTCTCTTACCTGATCTGGAGATAATTTTTGGCCTTGGTAATCATATATTTTTCCATTATCTCTATAAATTAATCTTTGGCCAAAGGTTGTAGTCAAAATCATTAGAAACAAAACGGTCAGGTGAATTTTACTCATATAATATTTTAGTTGTTAAAATTTCTATGGAATCAAATCTAAATAAATTAGCTTTGCATTTCTCAAATCTAATGAAAAATCGGAAACAATTCCGAGCAAAAGCTGAACAATTTTATGTCAATAATTACCCTTACTACCGATTATGGATTGAAAGATCACTTTGTGGGTGCTTTAAAAGGAAAAATATTGTCTGAATTTTCTGAAGCTAAAATTATCGATATTTCGCACGAAATTTCTCCATTCAACACAGTTGAAGCAAGTTACATAATTAGTTCTGCTTACTCCAGTTTTCCAAAAGGTACCGTTCACCTTATTGGAGTTGATGCCGAACTGAATTATGAAAACCAACATATTGCTATGCTTTGGAACGATCAATACTTTATTTGTGCCGACAACGGTATTTTGAGTATGCTTACCCAAAAAATAACTCCTGAAAAGATTTTTAACATTAACATTCACGACCGGTTGCCTGTTCATGCTACAGATTTGGATGTTTTTGTTAAGGTAGCCTGTCATTTGGCAAAAGGCGGATTACTCAATCTGGTCGGAAAAGAAATTACTGCTCTCAAGAATGTTACCGGTTTTGAAGCCATTGTTTCCGGCGATAAAAACGCTATTACGGGTTATGTTATTTACATAGACCATTTTGGAAACCTTGTAACCAATATCACTCAAAATATGTTTTTGGAAATTGGCAGAGGCCGGAATTTTGAAATTCCTTTAATCAGTAAAAAAATACTTTCAAAATCAAATCCTATAAAAAATATCGGTCATAAATATTCAGACATTGCCAGTTCAGGAAATTATGAACTGAAAAAATATGAGGGAGACAAACTGGCTATTTTCAACGAAGCAGGATTTCTTGAAATTGCCATTTTCAGAAGCAATCCAAGTAATGTGGGAAGCGCATCCAGTCTGCTTGGATTTGGATACGGAGATACTATTACTATACAATTTTTGAATTAAGATTTAGGATTTGGGATTTGGGATTTGGGATTTGGGATTTTTGAAGTAGAGGACTTATGTATAAACGATTAATATTTTTTTGAAAATTTAGCAAGCATATTACAAATAATGATTCACTATTATATAACTATCCGTGACTAATACCAAACTGATAAAATTAGCCACTCCCGATAACTATCGGGATAAAAAAATTTGCACAGATTTCTTGAAGAATAGAAATAAAATCTGTGAGAATCTATGAAATCAGTGGCAAAAAACATACTTGGTACACTTTGCGGACTATCTTATAATATAATTCCTTTTTTATGAATCTTAGAAAATTATTCAGTCTTATAAAATCAATTTAAATCATCAATCAAAAATCTTAAATCCTAAATAATAATGTTTGTAAGAATAGTAAAATTGAGTTTTCACGAAGAAAATATTCCGGCATTTCTGGAAAATTTTGAATTAATGAAAGACAAAATACGAAATGCTCCCGGAAATCGTTTTCTGGAATTGTATCAGGACAAAAACAATAAAAGTATTTTCTTCACTTATAGTTACTGGGAAACCGAACAGGATTTGGAAAACTACCGGAATTCGGAACTTTTTTATGATGTTTGGACTTTTACCAAGAAATTATTCAACGACAAACCCGAGGCTTGGAGTGTTGATAAATTAGTTAGTTTAACATAGTTGCAGTCTGTAGGTTCTTAGTTGTAAGTTATTACTTTTGCCCAACACAGAACATGCAACTCACAACGTACAACAAAAAAATATGAAATCAATATTATTAAGAGAAATCAAATCCTTTTTTGGTTCGCCCATGGGTTATTTGGTAATTGCTATTTTTCTATTGCTCAACGGCTTATTTCTTTGGGTTTTTAAAGGCGATTACAACATTATGAATTCCGGTTTTGCCGATTTAAGTCCGTTTTTCACTTTAGCTCCCTGGATTCTTACTTTCCTGATTCCGGCAGTAACCATGCGTAGTTTTTCAGAAGAAAAAAAACAGGGAACTATGGAATTGTTATTAACCAAACCTTTGAGTTTATGGCAAATTGTAGGTGGTAAATTTCTTGGTTCGGTTTTACTGATTGTAATTGCCATTATTCCTACATTTATTTATGTATTTGCCATTTCAAATTTAGGAATGCCCGAAGGAAACATCGATATGGGAAGCACTATGGGATCTTATTTCGGATTATTATTTCTTATTTCGGGTTATGCTTCAATTGGAATTTTTACTTCTACTCTTTCTGATAATCAAATTGTAGCCTTTATCCTTTCGGTATTTTTATGCTTTTTGTTCTATTTTGGATTTGATGGATTATCAAATTATTTTGACACTTTCGAACATTTAATTGCTTCTTTCGGAATGAACAGTCATTTCAAAAGTATGGGACGCGGGGTAATTGACAGTCGTGACATTCTTTATTTTGTGAGTGTTACCTACCTGTTCCTTTTATTTACCGTTTACAAATTAAAATCCTACAAACTGTAATGAAAACCAACACTAAAAACAATCTCAAAAAATTACTTCTCAGTATTGTTGCAGTCATTGCCGTTAATTTCATCGGAAATTTTTTCTTTCAGCGTTTTGACTTAACAAAAGACAAAAGATACACGCTTTCTGAAACTTCGTTGAATATCATCGAAAAAGTAACTGAACCTTTATACATAGATGTTTATCTTGATGGCGAATTTCCGGCTGAATTCAAAAGACTACAAACAGAAACCCGTCAATTATTAGAAGAATTTCAAGCTTATAATTCTAATATTATCATTCAATTTGTTAATCCTTTGGAAAACAAAGAAGATAATATGAATAAGGCCAAAGAATTATTTGGCAAAGGTTTAACTCCTATAAACATTACCGTTGACGACAAAGGAAAACAATCGCAATCAATGGTTTTTCCCTGGGCAATTGCCAGTTACAGAGGTCGGGAAGTAAACATTCCTTTATTAAAAAACATGATGGGCGTTTCTACCGAAGAAAAAGTGGTAAGTTCTGTTCAGCATTTAGAATATTCTTTTGCCGATGCTTTTAATAAAGTCACTACAAAAAAACAGAAAAAAGTAGCTATCATTAAAGGAAACGGCGAACTTCACGATCTTTTAATTGCTAAATTCCTTTTACAGCTAAGAGAAAGTTACCATATTGGCCCTTTTACTTTAGATTCGGTTTCAAAAAATCCAAACCGAACTTTAGCCGCGTTAAAAGAATATGATTTAGCTATCATTGCCAAACCAACTCAACGTTTTTCTGATGAAGAGAAACAGGTTTTAGATCAGTTTATCATGAACGGAGGAAAAACTCTTTGGTTAATCGATCAGGTAAATATGGAAATGGATAGTTTGTACAACGATTCAGGTTCGGCTTTGGCTTTTCCAAATGATTTAAATCTGAATGATTTGTTCTTTAAATATGGTTTCAGAATTTCTTCTGATTTGATAAAAGATGAATTGGGAACTCCTTTGAAACTGGCAACAGGAGAACCGGGAACCAATACTCAATTTCAGGAATTCAACTGGAAATATGCCCCTTTTATTTTCCCTGAATCCGAACATCCAATTGTGAAAAACATGGGAGGTTTGCGTTTTGATTTTGCCAATTCAATCGATACTTTGAAAAACAAAATCAAGAAAACTATTTTATTAAAATCTTCTCCAAATTCTAAACGAATTGGAGCTCCGGTTGAAGTAAAACTGAATATGGTTGTTGAAAAAACAACTCCTGAAGATTACAAAAACACAGGATCAATTCCGGTTTCAGTTTTACTGGAAGGTCAATTTCATTCATTGTACGAAAATCGAGTTTTGCCTTTTGAGGAAAAAGAATATAAATCTAAAGGAAAAGACAACAAAATGATTGTAATTTCTGACGGAGATGTAATCAAAAACCAATTAGATAAAAACTTCCAACCAGTAGAATTGGGCTACGACCCAAAAACCGGAAATATGTTTGATAATAAAGATTTCATGATGAATTGCGTGAACTATCTTCTGGACGACAGCGGAATTATCAACATCAGAAGTAAAGAAGTAGATTTGCCTTTGCTTGACAAAGAAAAAGTGTACGAAAATTACACCTTTTATCAAGTAATAACCATCGTTTTACCACTACTTTTATTGGGAATTTTCGGACTTCTGTTTGTATTTTGGCGCAAAAAGAAATACACTAAATAATATTTTTGAAATTAGAACGATTAAGATATATTTGTAAACCATAAACACAAAATGGTGTTTGTATAAAAAATTTAGAGATGAAATTCATAGTATCAAGTTCTTACTTATTAAAACAATTACAAATTCTGGGAAGCGTTATCAACAGTAACAACACCTTACCTATTTTAGATAACTTCCTTTTTGAATTAGACAACAATACCCTTACTGTTTCTGCATCTGATTTAGAAACCACCATGTCGGCTACTTTAGAGATCGATTCTACAAGTCAGGGAAGTGTTGCTGTTCCTGCAAAATTGCTTTTGGAAATTCTTAAAACATTTCCGGAACAACCGTTAACTTTTACAGTTGAAGAAAACAGCACTATAGAAATCAGTTCAAATTCAGGGAAGTATGCTTTGGCTTATGCTCCGGGAGAAGAATTCCCTAAATCAGTAAATTTAGAAGATCCTTCTACTACTTTGGTTCCTGCCGATGTATTGGCAACTGCCGTTAGCAAAACTATTTTTGCTGCCGGAAATGATGATTTACGTCCGGTAATGTCAGGGGTTTTCTTCCAGTTTTCACCGGAAGGTTTGACTTTTGTGGCAACAGATGCTCACAAATTGGTAAAATATGCACGTACAGATGTGAAAGCTTCGGAAGTTGCTGATTTCATCATGCCTAAAAAACCTTTGAATATTTTGAAAAGCATCTTGGCTACTTCTGATGCTGAAGTAAAAATTCAATACAACGATTCAAATGCTACTTTCTCTTTTGACAACTACATTTTGTTATGTCGTTTGATTGACGGAAAATATCCAAACTATGAAGCGGTAATTCCAAAAGAGAATCCAAACAAATTAATGATTGACCGTACTCAATTTTTGAGTTCTGTACGTCGTGTGGCGATTTTCTCAAACAAAACAACACACCAAATCCGACTTAAAATTGCAGGAGCCGAATTGAATATTTCTGCCGAAGATATTGATTACTCAAACAAAGCTGAAGAGCGTTTGACTTGTGATTATCAGGGAGATGATATGCAAATAGGTTTCAATTCCCGTTTCCTTACCGAAATGTTGACCAATTTACAGTCAGATGTTATCATGCTTGAAATGTCTTTACCAAACCGTGCGGGAATTTTAACTCCGGTTGATGGTCTTGAAGACGGAGAAACTGTTACTATGTTGGTAATGCCGGTAATGATTAACAGTTAATATTGTTACAATAAAAAAAGTGAAGCCGCTATTTCAATCAGAAATAGCGGCTTCGCTTTTTATTCTTCCGGCAAAATCAGAATAGGTGTTTTACTGTGAAAAGCCATATTATCTACTATACTCTTCTGAAATAATTTCTCAAAAAAACTACGTTTGTAATTGAGCATCGCTAAGACATTAATATCTTTATCACTCATAAATCCAAAGATGGCGCCTTTAATATTTTCACTCGGAATTTCAAAAAAATCAACCGCTTCATCTTTAAAATCTGCTCTCCATTTTTCTTTCGTGGTTGCATCAACTTTGGTATCAAATGTTTTTACATAAAGACATTTTACTTCTGCTTTCATTTTTTTAGACAAAACCATCAAAGAAAGCAAAGCTTTATAATCTTTTTCTCTGTATAAAGTTGTAAAACCAATTCTCTGTACTTTTCTGAATTTGGATTTATCAGGAACACACAATGTGGCAACCTGAATATGGTTTAACACATCGACCGTATTAGAACCTACAAAAGTTTCTTTTAAACCCGAAGCTCCGGTAGTTCCCATAACAATCATGTCTATTTTTTCTTTTTTTACTATTTTTTTTACCACAGATACAAAATCTCCTTCTTCAAGAATATGAGTCATTTTTATGTGTTCCAGTCTGTGTTTTTCGGCAATTTCTCTGAGATGTGGTACCTGATCTTTGAAATTTTCAAAATTATTCAAATCAATCAAATCATAAACTTCTAATATATAAGACGGATAGCCTTCATAAGAAACAATAGGCAAAGAATAAACATGAAGCAATATCAATTCCGCTTCAAGATAATTAGCCATTTCTAAAGCATAGACAAAAGCATTGTCGGCAGTCTTAGAGAAATCCGTTGGAAATAATATTTTTCGCATTGAAGTTTATTTTGAGTTCATAAATAATTTCTAATTGTTTTTTGATTGTAAAAATCCCTGATTAATGCAAAACCAATAAAGGTGTTTTGGAATGAAATGCCAGTTTTTTGGTCAAACTGGAATGAAAAATACTTTCAAAAAAACCTCTTTTATGATTTAAAACAGCCAATAAATTACTTCTGTGAGTATTGACAAAATCCATAACGGAAGCTTCTACCTCATCACTTTCTATAATATGAAAATCGACATTTTCATCCTCAAACATGATCTCCCAATCTGTTAACACTTTTAAATCAAATTTAGATTTTGGGCTTTTTACATGCAAACAATCAATATGCGCATTGAAAGCTTTTGCAATTTCGGTTACGTTTTTCAAAGCAACTATATCTTCTTCGGCAAATTTTATGGTAAAAACAATTCGTTTTATCGCAACATACTCTGATTCGGCAGGAACACCCAAAACTTTGGCTTTGGTATTTAACATAATCTTAGAAGTCATAGAACCTCCCAAAATCTCCTGAAAACCTTCAGCTCCATGGGTTCCCATAACAACATAATCAACCTCTTCTTTTTCTACAACATGCAAAATATTATTTACCAAACTTCCTTCCAACATCACATTACTCATCTTTACCTCTCCAAGTTGATTTTCTTCTGCAATCGATCTCAAAACCGGCACCTGATCTTTAAAATTCTCAAACTTATCAAGATCAATAGTATCATAAATTTGAGATAAATAAATCGGCGCTTCATTATAGTTGGTATCAATTATCGGAAGTTCATAAACATGAAGTACAATAATCTCTGCATCGGTATGCTTTGCAAAATGCAAGGCATAAACAAAAGCATTCAGTGATGTTTTCGAAAAATCTGTGGGAAACAATATCTTTTTCATAAATTACTTGATTAACAATTGTTTTAACTCTTTTAACGTAAAGTTAATAAATAAGACGAATAATTATACTTCTTAAATTAAGTTTGTTCACTTATTTAACCTTTATTTATCACCAAGTCATTCAGTCTAACGATTGCAGCCAAAATAGTTTTACTTACTTTTGCAAAAAATTTACAATAATGATTAACCAAGATACTATAGTGGCACTTGCAACTCCTTCCGGGGCGGGTGCTATCTCTATAATCAGGATTTCGGGTACTGATGCTATTTCTGTTGCAAATACGGTTTTCAAGTCTGTTAAAGACAAAGATTTGCTTAAACAGAAATCTCACACGTTGCATCTTGGTCATATTGTTGACGATAAAAAAACACTCGATCAGGTTTTGATTTCGGTTTTCAAAGGACCTAATTCTTATACTGGCGAAAATACAATTGAAATTTCCTGCCACGGATCTACTTATATTCAGCAACAAATCATTCAATTATTACTTCGAAAAGGCTGTCGTATGGCCAATGCCGGAGAATTCACTCTTAGAGCATTCCTAAACGGAAAACTCGATTTGTCGCAAGCCGAAGCCGTTGCCGATTTGATTTCGTCAGATAACGAAGCTTCTCATCAAATTGCCATGCAGCAAATGCGGGGAGGTTTCTCTAATGAAATAGCTAAACTTAGAGAAGAACTATTAAATTTTGCCTCTTTAATTGAATTGGAATTGGATTTTGCCGAAGAAGACGTAGAATTTGCCGACCGTACTCAATTTCACGAATTATTAAACCGAATTGAATTTGTTTTAAAACGACTGATTGATTCCTTTGCCGTAGGAAATGTTATCAAAAACGGAATTCCTGTAGCCATTGTAGGCGAACCAAATGTAGGAAAATCAACTCTTTTGAATGCTTTACTGAACGAAGAACGCGCCATTGTTTCGGAAATTGCCGGAACTACACGTGACACCATCGAAGACGAATTGGTCATAGGAGGAATTGGTTTCCGATTCATCGATACTGCCGGAATCCGTGAAACCATTGATGTGGTGGAAAGCATCGGAATTCAGAAAACTTTCGAGAAAATTGAACAAGCACAAGTCGTACTTTATTTATTTGACGGTTTAAAATTTAAAACTTCAAGTTCTGAATTTGTAATCGAAATTGAGAAAATAAAGAACAAATTCCCATTGAAACCTTTAGTGGTAATTGCTAACAAAAAAGATTTATTGACAAATGCCGAAATCGAAAATCTAAAATCCCAAATCCCAAATATCCTGTTATTATCTGCCAAAGAAAAAATAGGTGTTGAAGATTTGAAACAACAATTATTATCGTTTGTAAATACGGGAGCTTTGCGCAACAACGAAACCATAGTGACCAATACCAGACATTATGATTCATTATTGAAAGCTCTGGAAGAAATTCAAAAAGTAAAATTCGGATTAGAAATAAACCTTTCCAGCGATTTGATGGCTATTGACATTCGGGAAGCATTGTATCAATTTGGCCTTATCACAGGTCAGGTCACAAACGATGAATTACTAGGTAACATTTTTGCCAATTTCTGTATCGGAAAATAACCACTGCAAAACAAACAATTAAAAATTTATTAAAATACACTATAAAGCCCTGATATAAGGGCTTTTTTGTTGAAATAAAATTAATGTTTATTTTGTGATGTTTTGCGTTTTTAGGTACAAATTTGTACCTTTGCTGTACCTTGTGCAATTGAGGTACAAAAATAGAGGGTTTAAGCCCTTTTTGTTTGCGCTTAATTGCACTTAAATTAACGTAATGACATTAAAGGATATTAAATGAGTTCAAATATTCAGGTGCAGAGAATTTGTCAGCATTGTGGAGCAGAGTTTACAGCCCGTACCACAGTAACAAAGTATTGTTCCCTTAGGTGTAGTAGTTTAGCCAATAAAGCAAAAAAACGAGCCGAAAAGGTGCAAAAGTCAAACACCGAAACCAAACAAATAAAAACCCGACCTATTGAGGAATTAAGAGCAAAAGAGTTTTTAACTGTTCGTGAGGTTGCTCAATTACTCAATTGTTCAGTACGTTCAGTATACTATTATATTGAAATTGGCACAATAAAAGCCGTGAATTTGGGACAAAGAATCACAAGGGTTAAGCGTTCCAATATTGATAAATTGTTTTTTGTACCCGAAAAAAAAGAAGTTCAACAAGAAAAAAAAGAAGTTCAACAATATGAGGTTTCAGATTGCTATACAATTAATGAAGTCATTGAAAAATACGGAATTTCAAATGGTGCTTTGTATAATCTTATTAAGCGGAACAACATAGCAAAAACAAACAAAGGAAAGTTTGTTTACGTACCAAAACTGATTATTGATAAACTATTAAAATAAATCAAAAATGAAAAGTAATAAAGGGATTTTAAGTCAATATGGGCTTTGGGATTTTTGGAATAGTTTACCGCAAAAAACAAAGGATTCAATAATGAAATATTTTGAAGAAACCCCTTTAACATTTGATTACACTCATTTATTTGATGGGGATTGGAAACATATTAACCCGAGAACACCAGTAACAATAATTGATACATTATTTGTTTGTGATGATTTAAATACTTGTGATTTGTTTTTTTATGAAGTTACAAAAAACCAATCTATTCATAAATCAAACGAAAATTACTGGCTTGATACGCATTTTTTTTTGACAAATTATACAAAAAAAGTCTATAAACATTTTTATAATAACAATTGTTCTAATGAGCGTTTTTTAAATGGTTGCAAATTTGAATTTGATAACATCAATCTAATTTGTGATGCATTAAAAAGTAAAAATTTCTTTCCAGTAAAAAATGCTATAATTGAACAGTTTTTAATTTACTTGGAAAAAAACAAGAAATTTGAAAGTGTAGTTGAGTATTCAAGTCATTTTAAATCAATGGGGTGGACGAATGATTTTGATAAAAGAATTATTAGGTGTAATAAAAAAATAAACGACTATGGCAATAAAGGTTAGTTTAAGACAGAAAAATATTAGTAAAGGACGTAAAAGTTTATATCTTGACTTTTACCCTCCTATACCCCACCCCGAAACGGGCGAACCCACACGAAGGGAATTTTTAGGGCTTTACATTTTTGAGAAACCAAAAACACCCATTGACAAACAGCACAATACTGAAACCTTGCAAATAGGCGAAAGCATACGCCAAAAACGGGAAAACTTTTTGAATAAGCCTGAAATTTACAGCGAATACGAAAAAGAGCAGTTACGCAAAAAGGAATTGGGCGAACAATGTTTTATTGAGTATTTCAGAAAGTTAGCGAACAAACGTAAAGCAAGTAACCACGATAATTGGGTTTCAGCACTCAATTACATTGAAGCGTTTACCAACGGCAAATTGAAGTTTGCAGACCTCAACGAAAAGTTTTTAGAGGACTTCAAAGAATACCTACTAAGTACCAAAAGTAAAAAGAGCGACAAAACCACCCTTTCACAAAATTCAGCCGTTTCGTATTTCAATAAGGTAAAAGCTGCATTGAAACAAGCCTATAAAGACGGCATACTACAAACCGACCTGAACGCCAAAATAAGCCCAATTAAGGCAGCCGAAACAAGACGGGAATACTTGACTATTGAGGAACTGAACAAACTTGTAAAAACACCGTGCAACAATGATTTATTGAAACGTGCAGCCCTGTTTTCAGCCCTTACCGGATTGAGGTTTTCAGATATTCAAAAAATAACTTGGGGCGAACTGGAATACATAAACGGGCAAGGGTATTTCCTGAACTTCAATCAAAAGAAAACCAAAGGAATTGAGTATTACCCTATTTCAGAACAGGCAGTAAATTTATTAAATGAGAAAGGCGAACCCACAGCCAAAGTTTTTGAAGGGTTGGAATATTCAGCCTACCATAACAAACACCTGTTTCAATGGATTGGTGCAGCCGGAATAACTAAGAATATTACCTTTCATTGTTTTAGACATACGTTTGCCACCTTGCAACTGTTTAACGGTACGGATATTTACACCGTTTCCAAAATGTTAGGACATAAAGACCTGAAAACAACACAGATATACGCTAAGATTGTGGACGACACCAAACGCAAAGCAGCCGACAAAATTAAATTAGATATGTAACCACTTAAAGCATAAAGGACAAATGATAGCAGATAACGAACATTATCAATTGCATTGGGAGTTTTTCAAAAGCGTAAACCCTAAAGCAAACGAACTTTTTTTTTATTGATTTACAATTAAAAAAGTTAAATGTAGAAATTGAAAACGGACTTGTAAACATTGACTTTTCAAACGATGATACCCAAACAATTGAAGGATATTTAAACGAACAGGAACGCCAAAATTTCTTTTTCCATAAAGAATATTTAGAATGTTTGGAAACAAGAAAAGCCGACCTATTGAAATTGAAAAATAAAGAGTTGTTGGAATATGAAAAAGTGTTTTTTGTACATTATCAATGCAACGATTTTAACGAAGGCGAACAGATTACAGCACTTTGTATTTATTCAAATGGAAAAGCAAAAGAATATTCAGGGAATGAAGCGGAAAACATAAAAGAATATGCAGACAAAGTCAACGAATTGTTTAATAAGGGTTTATTTTTAGTTCATTGGAATCAAGACCGACCGAATTACGGAACAGACCACATAAATAAAAGGTATTTTGATTTAACAGGTAACCATTTAGAACTTGAATACAGCAACGAAATTAACCTTGCTGAATGGTTAATTTTCAAATACGGGCAAAACTATATTTCACACCCTCGTTTAGATAATTTGGCAAAGCTGAATGAGTTTTACGGAATTAGGGAAACGGAATTAGGGCAAAGAACATTTGCAACAAACAGGGTTTTATTATTGACTAAGATTTATTTCAATGCTTTAAATAATACATTGAAAACAGATGCTACACCAATAGTAAAAGCCTTACCACCTCAACCGATTGTTGAAAGCCCTTTTAGTGTACTTGAATGGGCTACTATCTTTTATTATGCAGACGAAACAAAACTACTTTCTGAAAGCCGTTTACTTAAAACACGATTAGAGCAGTTTATGAGTAAACACCAAGTAAATACAACCCCTGTTAATTTCAAAAATTCGTATTACGAAGCAAAAAGGCGAATAAACGAAAAGAATGATTACCCAATAAACAAACTTGAATTGATTATACCTTTTCTCAAAGAAAACTATAAACAGACGGTTACCAAAGTTGAGAATGATATAATTTTTTTAGAAGAAAATAAGCCTGAATATTAAGGGTTTACGTTTTTTATTTCAAAATGTAACTGTTATGTAACTGGTTACGCCTTTTGTACTTGCACCCATTGTTTAACTAAAATATAAATAACAATGGAACAAAAAGTCAAACGCTGAAATTGAAGCGGAAGCCAAAGCGTATTTGTTGAACAATAAAAAAGGGCTGAACAATGGAAAGTAACCAAAGAACAGCCCCTAACTTTTTGCATAAAGGACAAGGCAAAAGTACGCATTTTCAAGCACAAATGAAAAGGGTATTTGCAGCCCTTTACAGGCAGCCCAAAACTATGTTAATGGTTTCTATTGAAACAGGCATTTTGAGGGCTAATATTTGCCGTTACGTTGCTGAATGGGAAAAAGAAAACCGTATTTGTATAGTACGGAAAGGCATTTGCCTAATTTCAAAACACCGTGCAGGGTTTTACACCACCAACCCCGATTTGTTCCAGACTATTGTTGAACATTCAAATACTGTTAAGCTATGAAACTAAACCCCGTATTTGATGACCTCAACAACCCGGCTACTATATTAAACCACGTTGAGGAACTAAAGAGCAAAAGCGAAGCAACCCCACACGCTGAAATATTAAACCAACTTATTGAACAGTTTGAGCCGTTGGATTTTGAAGTATTAGCGTTTCCACAGGCTGAAAAGTTAAGGGAACAACTGGAGCAACTGGACAGGAAATTAACCAACCCGGACGGAAGTTTAAACACCGACAAAGCATTAGACAGGGAACGGGAACAATGGAAGGATTTAAAAAAGCAGTTGGATAAACTAAAACTGAACCTTAAACATTATTTGGTTTTATCAATTGAAAACGCCTTACAGTTCGCTGAAAAAAACCGTTGGGGCTTATGCAAAAACCACGATTTTATTTATTTGTACAACGGTACGTTTTGGGCTGAAATTGACAAAGAAACATTCCAAAAGTTTTTAGGCGAAGCAGCCGAACAAATGGGCGTTGCTAAGTTTTCAGCAAGGTTTTACCAATTTAGGGAACAACTTTTTAAACAGTTCCTTGCAACGGCATATTTACCCACACCCGAAAGCAATAAAGATACGGTACTGATTAACCTACAAAACGGAACTTTTGAAATAAGCCCACAGGGTACGAAATTAAGACCGTTTGACCGTTCGGACTTCATTACCTACCAACTACCATTTGAATACAACCCACAGGCAAAAGCACCATTATTTGAAGCGTATTTAAACAAGGTATTGCCCGACCCTGAACGCCAAAGGGTATTAGCTGAATATTTAGGCTTTGTATT
This sequence comes from uncultured Flavobacterium sp., assembly GCA_964631795.1. Classification (GTDB taxonomy): domain Bacteria; phylum Bacteroidota; class Bacteroidia; order Flavobacteriales; family Flavobacteriaceae; genus Flavobacterium. Next base: position 28,615 of record CAZWAF010000041.1, read on the forward strand.
CATTAAACACGGGAGTAACACACTAAAAGAGGAAAAAGCCTTAATACTGTATGGTACTGGGGCAAATGGCAAAAGTGTATTTTTTGAAATAGTTACGGCAATGTTTGGGCGACAAAATGTAAGCAACTATTCATTGCAAAGTTTGACAGAGGAAAAAGGATTTTACCGGGCAAAGATTAGCAACAAGTTAGTAAACTATGCAAGTGAAATAAACGGAAAACTTGAAACAAGCCTTTTTAAAGCAATGGTTTCAGGCGAACCCGTTGAAGCCTGTTTAAAATACGGGCAACCCTTTACAATGGAAGATTATGCAAAGTTTATTTTCAATTGCAACGAGTTACCCAAAGACGTTGAACATACAAACGCCTATTTCAGACGGTTTTTAATCATTCCTTTTGATGTTACTATTCCCGAACACGAACAGGACAAAAACCTACACGCCAAAATAATTGAAAAGGAACTTTCAGGCGTATTCAATTGGGTATTGCAAGGGCTTAACAGATTACTGGAGCAAAAGCGGTTTTCAGATTGTGAAGCAGCCCAAAAAGCCGTTGAGCAATACAAATTTGAAAGTAACAGCGTACAGATGTTTTTGAATGAAAACGAATACAAAGGCAGCCCCACGAATTACAAACTAATTACTGAACTGTACCAAGAATATAGAGCCTTTTGTATTGATGACGGTATGCCACCATTTAAAAAGACCAATTTCATAAAGCAGTTACGGGCGTTGGGCTTTGTGGTTGATAGGGCTTCACAAAACAAGTTAGTTGCATTTATTGAAGCACCGGGAATAAGTTTTTAACGCAAATAAAAAAGGTTTTTCAATGAGTAACTTTAATAACTTTAGTAACCAACCCCACCGATACAGTTTAGAAAAAGGCAGTAAAAAGCACCATTGCCCGAATTGTGGTAAAAAATCATTGAAAAAATATATTGATATTGAAACAGGCGACTATTTGCCCGAACATTACGGACGTTGCGACCACGAAAATAGTTGTTCGCCACATTACCACCTCAACCCCTATTTGGACGGGTACGCAAAAGCAATTTGGGAACAGGAACAGGGCAACCGTTCGGAATTACCGAACAATTGGAAGCCACAGCGAAAAAATACAATACCACAGCCCCAACCTGAACCCGTATTTTTTGACTTTGAAACCTTTAAACAAACATTACAACCCGAACGCTATGAAAAGAACACATTTATACAAAACTTGTTTTACAGGGTACAATTTCCCTTTGAAATTGATGAGGTTACAAAGGTTATTCAGTTGTACCGATTGGGGACGGTTGCAAATGGTTACAGAGCAGGGGCAAATACTTTTCCTTTTATTGATATAAA
>CAZWAF010000042.1:0-29194 GCA_964631795.1 uncultured Flavobacterium sp.
CAGACTTTCAGTCTGCCAATCAAACCTATGGACTTTAAGTCCATAGTGGTTTAGTGATATTTTTGCGTTGTCGGGGATTTGTTTCTGAATGATTATTGGATTAATCTACAAAAGTTTCTTTTAAAACTTCTTTTACCTTGCTGATTTCTTTGTAGGTCAGCTGTCCTGATATTTTAATTATTCTTTGTCTGTTAATTGTTCTGATTTGATCCAGAACAATCCAGCCTTTTTTATGGTCGTGATTTATAGGGATTCTTGTCGGGTAGTTTTTTGAACTGCTTGTCATTGGAGCAATGACGATTGTGTTCAAAAACTTATTCATTTCGTTAGGCGAAATGATTACACACGGACGGGTTTTCTTCATCTCACTTCCCATCGTCGGATCAAGATTAACCAAGACGATTTGATATTGCTTTAAATCCATTCTTCAAGGTTTTCGTCTTCAAAAACATCGTGTATCAACAGTTTGTCATCTCCGCTTTCGTGCATTTTCATGAAAGCTTCCTCCCAACCGGCTCTCGGTTCTGTTTTTGGTTTTAATATAATATACCCTTTCTCAAGAATAAGTTCTACTTTGTCTGTGATGTTATATTTTTCTAATAAGGTTTTCGATAAACGAATGCCTTTAGAATTTCCAATTGATATTACTGAAATGTCCATGATAAATTTTATTTGTAACTACAAAGTTGTTACTTTTTTTGAGTTTTTGATTTTGTATTAACTTTTCTGTTGAGGTATAAAAAAACTCCGCAAAGTTTTTTGGCTTTGCGGAGTTGGTTTTAATATGGAAGTAGTATTATTCGATTAAGATTTCTTCCGTTGTTTTTGTAATTGTTGTATCGTTTAGTGTGATTTTAAATGTAAACGAATGTTTTCCTTTAATGGTGGGGTGTTGTTTTAACCAAAAAAAATGTTTGTTGTCTTCTAGTAAGTACTTGGGACTTTGTTTTAAATATTGCTTTAAACTGATTGGTCCCGCCTTGAGTCGCGATGTATCGAATAAATCAGTCAAGTCTGAGCCTGCAGGGTAGTTTGCGTTTATGTCATTCGTACTGAAAATCGAAAAATCAATAATGCTTTTATCTATGTTTTCAATAGTAACGAAGTCACATGCATAGCTTGATGGTATGAAAAATGCTTTTGACTGACTTCTTTTTTGAGTTGCCACATAATCACGCTCTTTTATTGGAATCAACTCGAACATTAGACTGTCAATACTAATAGAATTGTCGTTTTTGATTGTTGTCCAAACACCATTCTGTTTGCTTTTTGTTTGCAGGTCTTCAAATCCCTTAACCTTGTAATTAATCACAACGGGATCATTAAGGTCACCGCAGGGGTCACAGGAAGGAATTCCAATTATCAGGATGGCTGTAATAGCTATTTTAACTAAGTGTTTATTCTTCATGTTACGATCTAAGTAATAAGGTCTTTTTTTAATTTCGTTAAAAATAAAAAAAAAGCATTACAAATCATTTATGAAGATTTATAATGCTTGTCATTTAAAACAAAAAAGCCCCGAATCTCGGGGCTTTTAAAAATTTATGCAGTCACTTCAGAAATTACCAAAGCTTCTTTAATTCTTCGCATGGCTTCGATTAAAACATCTTCGCTGGTTGCGTAAGAGAAACGGATGCAGTCCGGGTTTCCGAAAGCATCTCCGGTTACCGTTGCCACGTTTGCGTGAGACAATAAGTACATCGCGAAATCGTCGGCATTGTTGATAAGGACACCGTTCAGTGTTTTTCCGAAGAAAGAAGAAACGTCCGGGAAAACATAGAATGCTCCCTCTGGAGTGTTGATTTTCATTCCCGGAATATCTTTAATCAATCCCACAACTAAATCTCTACGTCTTTTGAAGGCAGCAACCATGTCGTGCAATACGCTTGGATCGGCTTCAACAGCAGCGATAGTTGCTCTTTGAGCGATACTGTTGGTTCCACTGGTTACCTGTCCTTGGAATTTAGTACAAGCTTTTGCGATAAATTCAGGAGCACCGATATAACCGATTCTCCATCCTGTCATTGCAAATGCTTTTGAAACTCCGTTTACGGTAATGGTTCTGTCGTACATTCCCTCAATAGAGGCGAAACTACAGAAACTTCCTGAGAAATTGATATGTTCGTAGATTTCGTCAGAAATCACGTAGATGTTTGGGTGTTTTGCCAAAACTGCTGCCAAGGCAGTTAATTCGTCTTTGTGGTAAACCGATCCGCTTGGGTTGCAAGGCGAACAGAACATAACTAGTTTTGTTTTTGGTGTAATGGCAGCTTCCAGTTGTGCCGGAGTGATTTTGAAATCAGATTCGATAGAAGTAGGAACTTCCACCGGAATTCCGTCGGCCATTTTTACCATTTCAGAATACGAAACCCAGAAAGGTGCCGGCAAAATACATTCTTCTCCCGGATTTACCAAAACCTGAATTGCGTTGAACAATGATTGCTTAGCTCCTGTAGAAACCACGATTTGAGACGGTTTGTAATCTAAATTGTTGTCTCTTTTGAATTTTTTAGCAATGGCTTCTTTCAATTCTAAATATCCGTCAACCGGAGTGTATTGAGAATAATTTTCGTCAATCGCTTTTTTTGCAGCTTCTTTAATAAAATCAGGAGTGTTGAAATCAGGTTCGCCAATGCTAAGGCTGATGATGTCTTTTCCTTGTGCTTTCAATTCTCTGGCCAAAGCTGTCATTGCCAATGTTTGAGAAGTAGCTAGTTTGTTGATTCTGTCAGAAAGATGAGAATTCATTCGATTTTAAAATTTTAAAATTTATGCTTGAATAGGATTTTTTCCTAAGTTTTTTAAATGTGAGAAGTGAGCTGCCACTGCCGAACGCATAGTTTTGAATTCGTAATACGGCAGATTGCATTCTTTGGCGGTTTCTTTCACTATTTTTGCGATTTTACCGTAATGAATGTGGCTGATATTCGGGAAAATGTGGTGTTCAATCTGGTGATTCAATCCTCCGGTAAACCAGTTGACCAACCAGTTTTTAGGGGCAAAATTCGTAGTGGTGTACAATTGGTGAATAGCCCAGGTATTTTCTATTTCTCCGCTTTCATTCGGAACCGGATTGGTTGTTTCAGGAACTACGTGTGCCAACTGGAAAACGATGCTTAAAATCAGTCCGGCAGTATAGTGCATTACAAAAAATCCGATAAGAACTTCCCACCAAACAATTCCTAAAATCATTGGTAAGGCAATCCAGGTAGAGAAATAAATAATTTTTGTGATAACTAAAGTTGTCCAAAGTGTTTTCGGGCTTTTTGCTTCACCATAAGATAAATTTCTTTTCAGATAGCTGCTCATCTGTTTGAAATCGGTTGTCAAACACCAGTTAATAGTTAATAAGCCGTATAAAAACACGGAGTAATATTGTTGGTATTGCTGAAAACTATACCATTTGGCTTCTCTCGAAAAACGGATAATTCTTCCGGCATCCAAATCTTCGTCATGACCTATAATATTGGTATAAGTATGGTGAAGAACATTGTGCTGAACTTGCCAGTTATAAACATTTCCGGCCAAAATATAAATACTGGATCCCATAATTTTGTTAATCCAGGGTTTGGTAGAATAAGATCCGTGGTTTCCGTCATGCATTACATTCATTCCCACACCGGCCATTCCGATACCTGTTAAAATACAAAGTAAAAGATGTGCCCAAAATGGAATATCCAAGGTAAGAATGAGGATAAAAGGAGTAAGGAAAATACTAATCATAATGGCCGACTTCAAATAAAGCTTCCAGTTTCCTGTTTTTTTTAAGTTGTTGTCTTTGAAATAGTCATTGACCCGAGAGTTCAATTTTCTGAAAAATTTTGCCGAATCGTGTCGGGAAAATGAAGGTGCATTTTGAGTCATAGAAATTCTGTAAGTTGAATTGGCGGCAAAGGTAATTATTATTAAAACTTCACTCTCTATAATTCAGGTTAAAATTACATTCCAAAATCACTACTTTTGTGGAAAATTAAGACTATGGACGAAATTTTAAAATATTTTCCCAATATAACAGAGATTCAAAAGCAACAATTTGAGAAACTGGAAGAATTATATAAAGATTGGAATTCAAAAATAAATGTGATTTCCCGCAAAGATATTGACCAACTGTATGTTAATCACGTGCTTCATTCTTTGGCTATTGCCAAAATCCAACCATTTGAACCGGGAACTTATGTTCTTGATGTGGGAACCGGAGGCGGATTTCCGGGGATTCCTTTGGCGATACTTTTTCCTGAAACTCGTTTTTATCTGATTGATGTAATTGCTAAAAAGATAAAAGTAGTTCAGGCTGTGTCCGATGCTTTGGAATTAAAAAATGTGAAAGCAGAACAAATTCGTGCCGAAAATGTGAAATCGGATTTTGATTTTATCGTAAGCCGTGCCGTAACCAATATGCCTGATTTTGTTTCCTGGGTGAAAACCAAAATCAAGAAACAAAATAAGCACGAATTGAAAAACGGAATTCTGTATTTGAAAGGGGGCGATTTGACCGAAGAATTGAAAGATTTCCCCTCAGCAACCGAATACAATATTGCCGATTTTTTTGAAAATGAATTTTTTGAAACCAAGAAAGTGGTGCATTTGCCTTTGAAATTTAAGATTTAAGATTTTTGATTTAGAAATTCAGATAAAAAAAAACCCACAAGATTCAAAATAATTTGATTCTTGTGGGTTTTTTATGGCTACGTAAGATTTCCCATCCCGAAATTTCGGGATTAAATCGAAAATCCTAAATCCTAACTATTCTCCCAAGAAAGGGTATCTGTAATCTTCCGGAGTTACGAAAGTTTCTTTGATTGTTCTTGGAGAAGCCCAACGCAATAAGTTCAATGCAGAACCCGCTTTGTCGTTAGTTCCAGAAGCTCTTGCCCCTCCAAACGGCTGCATACCTACAACAGCACCTGTCGGTTTGTCGTTGATATAGAAGTTACCGGCTGCGTTTTGCAAAGCAACTGTAGCCTCAGTAATTGCGTAACGATCTTGACTGAAAACAGCTCCTGTTAATGCGTACTCTGAAGTTTGGTCAACCAATTTCAAAGTTTCGCTCCACTTAGCATCTTCATAAACGTAAATAGTCATTACCGGTCCGAATAATTCGGTTTCCATGGTAGTGTATTTTGGGTTTGTAGTTACGATAACGGTTGGCTCGATGAAGTACCCTTTAGATTTATCATAATTTCCACCCACGATGATTTCTGCATCAGCGTCTTTCTTAGCTTGGTCAATAAAACCAGCCAATTTGTCAAAAGAACCTTCGTGAATAACAGCAGTGATAAAGTTGCTGAAATCTTCAGGAGATCCCATTTTGAAAGATTTTACATCTGTGATGATTTGTTCTTTAATGGCAGGCCACAAACTTTGAGGGATATAAGCTCTTGAAGCGGCAGAACATTTTTGTCCCTGGAATTCGAAAGCTCCACGAACAATTCCTGTAGCCACTTGCTTAACATTGGCACTTGGGTGAGCAACGATGAAATCTTTACCTCCAGTTTCCCCAACGATTCTCGGGTAAGTTTTGTAGTGGTGAATTTTACTTCCGATAGTAGCCCAGATATCTTTGAATACGTGAGTTGAACCTGTAAAGTGAACTCCCGCGAAATCACGGCTGTCAAAAATAGTTTCGCTGATCATAGCTGCATCTCCAAAAACCACGTTGATTACACCGTCAGGCAAACCTGCTTCTTTGAAAACGTCGATGATAACTTTTGCAGAAAATACCTGGCTGTCACTTGGTTTCCAAACCACAACGTTACCCATCATAGCGGCACTTGCAGGAAGGTTGGCAGCGATAGCGGTAAAGTTGAACGGAGTGATAGCGTAAACGAATCCTTCCAATGGACGGTATTCCAATCTATTCCACATGTCTGAATTAGATTTTGGTTGGTCGTTATAAATTTGAGTCATGAATTCTACGTTGTAACGCAAGAAGTCGATCAATTCGCAGGCTGCATCAATTTCCGCCTGGAAGATAGTTTTAGATTGCGCGATCATTGTCGCAGCATTGATTTTTGCTCTGTAAGGACCAGCGATTAATTCGGCAGCCTTTAAGAAAATCGCAGCTCTTTGTTCCCAAGCAAGGTTAGCCCATTTTTCTTTTGACTCAAGACAATTTGCAATCGCTTTTTCAACATGGCTTTTTTCAGCCAAATGATAAGTTCCCACAACATGTTGGTGATCGTGAGGAGCAGTCATATTACGGGTGTTTCCCGTTTTTATTTCTTCGCTTCCGATGTATAAAGGAACATCGATAGTTGAATTCCACATTTGTTTGTAAGCTGCAAGAACAGCAGCTTTTTCCGGAGAATTTGGAGCGTATGATTTTACCGGCTCGTTTACGGCTTTTGGCACGTGAAAAAATCCTTTTAACATGATATTTAATTTGATAATTAGACAATTGGAAAATAAATAACCGCACAAAATACGATTATTTAGAAGCCACGCAAATGTACAAAGGAAATTTTAAATTACTGATGTGATTTGATATAGAAATGGAGAGGTAAATTGTTTTTCTTTTATATTGCTTTTGAAGTAGGTTTCATATTCGATATGAAATAGGTTTGATTTTTTAGCTAATGCTGTTTAACCCAAAATCTGCATTGGAAATTGTTGCACAAAGATACGCAGAGAATAAACTGAGTAATGCTAAGTTTCTGTGTAACTCTCGAAAAAGAGATTATAATTTGTGTTATGAAGTATTTTATTGTGTGGATGCAAATAGTACAATAAAGAAAAATATTGAGGTTGAAAAGAAAACAAATTTTTCCGGATTAATTCAAAGCAAAAAGTGCATCTAGTTTAAAAACCGGAATAATCACTTTGAATTTTTTGGTGTTAGTGAAATTGACCATGTTGTAATGTCCTTTCATGGCTCCAATTGAGGAGGACAAGAAACAACCTGAATTATAGGTGTAAGTTTGTCCGGGTTTTATCACGGGTTTTTCTCCCACGACTCCTTCACCATCAATTATTTCCGTGTTGTTCAGGGAATCCAAAACTTCCCAATGGCGACTGATTAGTTGTACGGAGTCTTTACTGTGGTTTTCTATACTGATTTCATATCTGAAAGCATACTGCAGACGGTGGTTTTTGAAGAAAGTTCCTTCAAAACTGGTAATTACAGAGATTTTGATGCCTTGTGTTATTTGTGAAACCATTATTGAAATAATTTACGTGATGTTCAAATTTATGAAAAAGAATGTATTCTTTTAAAAGTGAACGGTGAATTGTTAATAAATAATGTTTACTGACGAGGCATTGCCTTTTCCTATAATTCTGTCGTAGCGTTTACCGTTTTCTCTGTAATAAATAAGAGCGGTATAAATGTTTTCGGTTTGCCAGAAATTTCCGTCCAAATCGTTTTCATTGTCAATTCGTCCGTTACTGTCTGCCAGCGTATATTTGTAGTTGCAAAAACCTTGTTTTATAAGAATCGCTTTTTCGTAAAGGTTGGTTTTTGGGTTGAAATCTAATTTATATTCCGGAATCAACGCATTATTATTGAACATTCCGGTAACATAAATATCTTTTTTACCAAAATGAGAAGGAGCTGATAGACTGAAAAATATCCAGGCATAATCGGCTTCGACTTCGTTGTCCTGAGAATTTAGGTTGTTCACAACAAAATTTCCGTTTGTATCCGGGAAATAAGTATAAGCCTTGTTAGCTCTGGCTTCATTAGTATAAAGATGTGAATTGTAAATATCTTTTGAATCAACATAAGAAATGTTGTTGTAGGGAAATTTAATGTTTTTGTTGTCAAAATTCAGATATTCATTGCCACCCCAAAATTGGGTTTCTTCGTCATATTTGTAAACCAAATCGTTCCCAATAGTGTACATAGGTTTGATATTGGTAATTGAATTATTGAGTTGTCCGTTTTGAATCAAAAGCACTTTTACATTTTGAAGCGGATTTTGGAATATAATAGTCTTAGATTTTACAGAAAAATCGAGGTTTTGCTTAGTATTGTAATATGCGTTGTTTCGGGCTCGTTTTACCTGCATAGGAACTGCAACAAAATCTTCATAAACGATAAATCTTCTGGTAAAAACAATTTCCCGGTCTTCGTTGAGAATTTTCAGAATATAATTGCCACTTACTTTCAGTTGGGTGTATTTATTAGGAAACGGAAGCGTGTAATGTGAATATAATTGCAGGGTGTTGAATGAATTTCGGTAGGTTTGAATGCGTTGGTCGTCAAATCCGTTGAGGTATTCGTTTCTTGATAAATCAGAAGGTTTCCAATCATAATTGCAGTGTGTGATTTGGTAGTAATAATTGGCTTCATTGCCATACAAATCATCAAACTGCAACTGAAAAGATTCCATCAGATTAAAAACAGGAGGTACATTAACTCCGTTTTGAACAAAAGAAATAGTTTTTATGTTGAAAGGAGGAGGAATTTCTTTTTCAATCTGCGCGTAGATAACAGTTTGGGAAAGTAAAATCAAAAAGAATATTTTTTGGATAGTATTCATATTTAGTCTTTTAAAATGATTTAGGTCAATTAAAATTTCTGCTAAAGTTAAAAGAATTAAATTATAGTACCCGAAAAAAATCAATTAGTTGTCGGTTTTCAGTCTTTGATATTGATTTTTGAGATTGAAATTATTTGAAGCAAACCGGAATGATTTCGCCCGGAGCCAAACAATATTTAGTGACCAATTCCGGAGTAATTTTGCGAGTGTAATCTTCTTCAATTACAGTAAATCCGACACTTCTCAATTTATTAAAATAATCGCGCCCATAAATCCGCACGTGATCATATTGTCCGAAAATTTCAGTTCTTTCTTTCTGTCCGGTAATGGTGTCGTCAGAAAAAGTTGTTTCACGATTCAAGTCTTGCGGAATTTGTAAAATTGCCATTCCTCCGGGTTTCAAAACCCGATACAATTCCTGGATCGCTTTAGTATCATCCGGAATATGTTCTAAAACATGGTTGCAGAAAATAATGTCATAAGAATTATTGTTAAAAGGCAAATTGCAGATATCTGCTTTTACATCTGCCAAAGGCGAAAACAAATCGGTTGTGGTGTATTCGATGTTTTTTTGTTTTTTAAAACGTTTGTAAAATTCCTGTTCCGGAGCAAAATGCAATACTCTTAATACTGAATTTGTTTCAGTATCTCTCAGTTTTATTCGTTTGTTTTTTGAAATTGTAGAACCTGAAACAAGTTCAGGTTGAAAAAAGTCGGTTTCATTTTGAAGATACAGCCAAAGTAATCGGTGTCTTTCTAATGAAAGAGTACTTGGCGAAAGCACATTATTTCTTTGCTTTCCGTAGCCATAAGGCAAAAACATACGGAAACTCTTGCCGTCTATAGGGTCGGTGAAATTGTTTCCTTTTAAAAGAAAAGCCAAAACAGGACGTACCACAATACTCAAACGGATGAGAATAGGGCGGGGGATGGTGTTGAGAATAAGTTTAAACAGTTTTTTCATAGGTTATTTCACAGAGATTCGCAGAGAAAACACAAAGTGTCACAAAGTTTTATTTATGAATCGTTGAATGTTGTTTTAAAAATGACTTTAGTTATTTCACAGAGATTCGCAGAGAAACACAAAGGTTCGCAGAGAGTTAAATTTTATTTATAAATCTTTTGATATTGTTTTTTAAGATTTTACTATCAAAATTCATTAACAAACCCAGAGGATATTCACCAAGTTTCAGGTATGTCAATATCTGTGCAAAATGTACGTCAGTAAAACTTTCAACAGTTTTTAATTCAATTACAATTTTATTTTCAACTAATAAATCGATTCTGTATCCGTGATCTAATTGTATGTCTTTATAAATAATTGGTAAAGTTTTTTCTTTTTCAATTTTTAATCCGGCATTTTTTAATTCATAATACAGGCATTCCTGATATGCAGATTCTAAAAGTCCGGGACCAAGGTGTCGATGTACTTCAATGGCAAGTCCTATAACTTTGTAAGAAAGAGCATTTAATTCTTCGTGAATCTCTGTGTTTTCTTCGAGCATCTTTGTGTAATAATTACAAAACTAGCGCTTCTCTTCTAAACTCATCTTCCTCATTGCTCACAATTCCTAATGCTTTGTAGATATAAGCAAAAGTAGATAACAGTTCCGGTTTTCCGTCTATGATAGCCACATCGTGTTCAAAGTGAGCACTTGGTTTTCCGTCGGCAGTAGTAATTGTCCAGCCGTCTTTATGTTGTTTTATGTTTTTGGTTCCCATATTAATCATTGGCTCAATGGCAACAACCATTCCTTCCACAAAAAGTTTTCCGCGACCTTTTTTACCATAATTCGGCATTTCGGGATCTTCGTGCATTTTTTGCCCCAATCCGTGACCGACTAATTCGCGAACTACTCCATAACCGTAAGATTCGGTATATTTCTGAATTGCATTTCCTACGTCTTCTACACGATTTCCTACTTTGAATTCGCGTATGCCGACATAAAGAGATTCTTTGGTAACCTGTAATAATCTTTTGGTCTCCGGAGCTACTTCTCCAATCTCAAAAGAATAAGCATGATCTCCGTGAAAACCGTTTTTGAAAGCTCCGCAATCAACAGAGATTACATCGCCTTCCTGCAAAGGAGTATTGTTAGGAATTCCGTGAACCACTTGAGAATTTGGACTCATACAAAGAGAATTCGGGAATCCATATAAACCCAGAAAACTTGGAACCGCTCCGTGATCACGGATGAATTCTTCGGCCAATTTGTCAAGGTATAATGTAGTAACGCCGGGTTTAATTTCTCCGGCAATCATTCCTAAAGTTTTTGAAACAATCAAAGCACTTTCGCGCATCAATTCTATTTGCTCACGTGTTTTTGGGATAATCATAGTTCTTTATTTACAGTCGGCAAAAGTACGATTTTTGTTTGTAATTTTTAATTCAATTTGCTAACATGAGTTTTGTCATATTTTTGTATTTTTTCAACTCTTAATTTCGCTTTAAAATTTCTGAATTATGAGTAAGTATGTTTCTGCTTCCGAAGCTGTAAAAATAGTACAATCCAATGATCGTGTTTATATTCAGGCTGCTGCGGCCGCTCCAACAGTATTAGCCAAAGCTTTGACCGAAAGAGCTGCCGAATTAAAAAATGTAGAAATATGTCATTTGCACACAGAAGGTGATGCTCCTTATGCCAATCCTGATCTGGCCGAAAGTTTTCATGTAAATTCCTTTTTTATAGGCAAAAATGTCAGACATACGTTGAAAGCCGGAAACGGATCTTATACTCCGGTTTTTTTGAGCGAGTTGCCTGTTTTATTCAGAAAAAGAGTAGTGCCGCTAGATGTGGTTTTTATTCATGTATCTCCGCCTGATATTCACGGATATTGTTCTTTGGGAACTTCGGTAGAAGCGACTTTGGCGGCTGTTGAAAGTGCTAAAACAGTTATTGCTCAGGTAAATCCACGCATGCCAAGAACTTTTGGCGACGGAATTCTTCATATTTCCGAAATTAATTATCTGGTTGAGGTAAATGAACCTATTCACAGTCACGGTATTGGTGAAATTTCTGCTTTGGAAGAAAAGATAGGCAGATATGTGGCTAGTTTGATTGAGGACGAAAGTACATTGCAAATGGGGATTGGTTCAATTCCGAATGCCGTTTTAACCAAACTGACGAATCACAAAAATCTAGGTTTGCATACCGAAATGTTCTCTGACGGAGTGATTGATTTAATTGAGAAAAACGTAATCAATTGTAATTATAAAGGTATAAACAGAGGACGAGCCCTGGCTACATTTTTAATGGGTTCTCAACGTTTGTATGATTTTGTTCATGACAATCCGTTTGTAGAATTGCGAGAATCGTCTTATGTAAACGATACAGCCAATATTCGGAAAAACCCGAAAATGATAGCCATCAATTCGGCTATAGAAGTTGATATAACCGGACAGGTTTGTGCCGATTCTATTGGGACAAATATGTATTCAGGAGTAGGCGGACAAATGGATTTTGTGCGTGGGGCTTCGTTGAGTGATGGCGGAAAAGCTATTATTGCATTGCCGTCAATTACTTCAAGAGGAGAAAGCCGGATTGTTCCTTATCTTAAACAAGGGGCGGGAGTGGTTACAACCCGTTCACACGTTCAATATATTATTACCGAAAACGGTATAGCCAATTTATATGGCAAAAGTTTAAAACAACGTGCTGCCGAATTGGTGAAAATTGCTCACCCTACTCATCAGGAATGGATAGAAAGGGAGTTTTATCATAATAAATAATATGACAGTCCGCAAAGTGTACCAAGTATGTTTGTGCCTGATTTTGTATTGAAAATAATATCAATACTACAGATATTAAATTTTTCATTTTATTTGAATTTTAGTTGGTGTAGCGCATGTCGAATCTACCTTCTCGTATTCGATGTACAACACCCTCAGTGTCTTTTATATCAAACCAAAAAGTCCCGGAAATAATATAATTTGCGGGGTCTAGCTTGGTAATTTTCAATGCCCCAGTATATTGGTCAGAGGTATAAGTAACGGTATAATTTTTATACAACGAACCATTAGCTTTTCCAATTTCTTGTCCTAATAGAGGATAAGTATTGCCTTCAAAAATTTGTAATTGAATTGTTCCTAATCCTATTGAAATATAATTATTTGGATCAAATCTGCGAACCGCAGTAATTGCAAAATAGTATCCTTTATCAACATATTGATATTGACAATCTAAAGGATTTGCTGCATTTCCAGGCGTAAAATTTATGCCATCATACAAACAGCCAAAAGTATTAGCACCTGTTTGCGTAGCCGGCGGGATTTTGTCTATCTCGGCAATGGGTTCTGATGGTTTTGAAGGATTGTCTTTTTCGCAACAGCTTAAAGTAAATGTTGTAATGAGTAATAAGAATAAATTTTTCATATTTATTGATAATTAAAACGTTGAGAAAAAGAATTTCTGACAGGAGCACTGTTAACTTGTATTTTGCTGTGGCTGTACAGAATTTGCCCGCTGGTAAGTGTTAGTTTGTATTTCCAGATGGCTCGGATATGTAAACGTAAGCTAACGCAATCCCGAAATTTCGGGACCGCACAATCGGACTGCATCGATCTTCGTTTCGCAAATTTCAAATAACTTACGGTAATTAAATTCTTTAGAAGACACAGATTTAAAATCGATTAATCTGGGGAATTTTCACATATGAGCATCATAAAAAAAATCAGCGAAACGAAGTTCGACGCAGTCAATCTGCGGCTAAAAACCAGAACTAAATCTCTAACGTATAATTTGGGTTTATGCCAAAACAATCTTAAAATTTCAATCTTTGGATGATAAACCAAAAACAAAATCCAATTTTTAATTACATTTGCCTCCACAAAAATCTACTATTATGTTTGGAATTGGCGGTTCAGAATTAATTTTCATCATACTTATTGCGGTAATGCTTTTTGGTGCCGACAAAATTCCTGAAATTGCCCGTACTTTAGGAAAAGGAATGGCTCAGTTAAAGAACGCTACCGAAGATATAAAAACAGAAATTACCAAAAGTGCCGAAGAAAACGGTCTTGACATGAAATCGATTACCGGCGGAATTAGCGAAGAAATAAAAGATGTAAAACAAGGTTTCAACAAAATGGTGAGCGATATAACTCCGGAAGATCCTTTAAATATCAAATCCATTTCGCAAGATATTAATTCAGAGATAAGTCAGGTAAAAACCAACATTGAAGATATTCCTGAAGGACCTATAAAAAGACAATCTTAATGCTTGATAAATTAATTGCTTTTGACAAATCGTTATTTGTCTATTTGAATGGTCTAGGTTCCGAAACTTTTGACAGTTTTTGGCTTTTAATTACCAAACAAACCTCGTGGATTCCATTATTTCTGTTACTTGCCTATATCATTTACAGAAAAATGGGCTTGAAACAAACCGTAATCTTACTTCTTTTTGTCGCAGCTTTAGTTACCATTACAGATCAAACCGCTAATTTATTCAAACATGGATTTGCCCGTTTGCGCCCATGCAACGATTCCGAAATAAACTCTTTAATTCGAATTGTAAAATCTACCAAATCTTTTAGTTTTTTCTCGGGTCATGCCGCAAACTCTATGGCTGTTTGTCTTTTTGTTTTTTTAAATCTAAAGAAATATTTCTCTAAATATTTCAGATTTATCTTCTTTTGGCCTTTGATTTTTGCTTACAGCCGAATTTACCTCGGACTTCATTTTCCGTTAGACATCCTTACAGGATATGCTATTGGAGCAACTTACGGATTTTTGATGTTTCAGGTTTACAAAAAAGCAAAAACCAACTATTTTCCGGAAGAATAGATTAATTTGAAATCACTCTGCTTACAGTCAATCCGTCTCTTATTGGTAATAAAACCGTTTCTACTCTCGGATCGTTTTTAAGAAGTTGATTGTATTCTAAAAGTACTTTTGTACTCATATCATTCTTATGTACCGGTTCTAAAACCTTTCCGCTCCACAATACATTATCCGACAAAATGATTCCGCCAATATTCATCATCGGAACAATCATATTGAAATAATTAATATAATTTTCCTTATCGGCATCGATAAAAACCAAATCAAATTTTAAATCAAGAGTCGGAATAATATCGGTTGCTTCGCCCAAATGTTGTACAATTTGATTTCCCCAAGGCGACAAATCAAAATATTTTCTCTGAAAATCAACCAATTCTTCTTTGATATCAATCGTGTGTAAAATACCATTTGACTGCATTCCTTCGCACAAACACAAAGCCGAATATCCCGTATATGTTCCGATTTCTAAAATATTTACAGGACGTATCAGTTTAGACAACATACTCAAAACTCTACCCTGAAAATGACCACTCAACATTCGTGGCAACAAAATTTTCTGATAAGTTTCCTTATTTAATTTAGCCAACAATTCAGGTTCATTCTGCGAATGTTGTTCAATATAATCTTCCAGTTCTTGAGATATGAAATGCATTTTCTGTATTTTTTGCCAAAGTTATCAAAATAACAAATCTACAAATCAACAATTGTCATTAAATTTGCCGCATGCAAATCGAAAAGAAAGACATCAGAGCGTTATCAAAAGAAGAATTAAGAACTTTTTTTGAGACCAATGGAGACAAATCCTTTAGAGGAAATCAGGTATATGAATGGTTGTGGAGCAAAGGCGCACACAGTTTTGAAGACATGACCAACCTCTCTAAAGGCACGAGAGCTATGCTCGAAAACCATTTTGTCATCAACCATATCAAGGTCGATCAAATGCAACGAAGCAGCGACGGAACTGTTAAAAACGCCGTTCGCCTACATGATGGATTAATTGTTGAATCTGTTTTAATTCCAACAGAAACCAGAACTACTGCCTGTGTTTCGAGCCAGGTGGGTTGCAGTTTGGATTGTAATTTCTGCGCTACTGCCCGATTGAAAAGAATGAGAAATCTTAATCCTGACGAAATTTATGATCAGGTAATTGCCATAGATAAAGAAAGTCGTTTGTATTACAATCACCCACTTTCGAATATTGTTTTCATGGGAATGGGAGAACCTTTGATGAATTATAATAATGTAATCAAAGCTATCGAAATGATTACTTCTGATGAAGGTTTAGGAATGTCTCCAAAAAGAATTACGGTTTCTACTTCGGGAATTCCAAAATTAATCAAGAAAATGGCCGATGACGGAGTGAAATTCAAATTGGCTGTTTCATTACACTCAGCAATTGACGAAATTCGTTCCAGGATTATGCCTTTTAGCGTCAATTTTCCATTGGTCGATTTGCGTGAATCACTGGAATATTGGTATTATAAAACCCGAAGCAAAATCACTTATGAATATGTGGTTTGGAAAGGAATAAACGACAATACAGCTTCTATCAATGCTTTGGTAAAGTTTTGCAAATATGTTCCATGCAAGGTAAACCTGATAGAATACAATCCGATCGATGACGGAGAATTTCAACAAGCCGCTCCAGAAATTATCGATGCTTACATAAAAGCATTATCAGACAACGATATTGTGGCCAAAGTAAGACGAAGTCGCGGAAAAGACATTGATGCCGCTTGCGGTCAATTGGCAAACAAAGAAGCATAAAAAAACGTCTCGCAATTGAGACGTTTTTTATGCTTTGAAAATTTAAAATCTGATTACTTTTTACCTAAAGTAATAGTCGTAGAGAATCCTCCAATGATAACAACTGCCGAATCATCGCATGTTCCATCTCCATAATCAATGCTTGCTGTACTTATGTTTTTCGTAAAAACAATGATTCCTTTTACAATATGAACACAATTTTGCTTTAAGACTAATGGTTCTGTAACATTAGCAGTAATAGTCCCTTTTGGAGAAACCATAACCTGTGAACCTGTAACTTTAAACACATTATCACTAGAATCTTCAGTAGTATCA
This sequence comes from uncultured Flavobacterium sp., assembly GCA_964631795.1. Taxonomy (GTDB): domain Bacteria; phylum Bacteroidota; class Bacteroidia; order Flavobacteriales; family Flavobacteriaceae; genus Flavobacterium. Next base: position 16,346 of record CAZWAF010000042.1, read on the forward strand.
GCACCTTCAATTAATTCAACAACTCTGTTTCCTTTAAAAGTCCTCACAACTCCATTTTTGGTCTGAGTAACTGTAAAATCAATTACCACATCAAAAACAGGATGAACTTCTGCAAGAAGATCCGTCGATTTTTTAGACACTGTTATCAGTTTAGTTCCTTTTACAGAAAAACCATTGTGATGGAAATTCTCGAAATTACAAGTTATAGTATAAGAAGATTGTCCAAATTCAAGATTTCCACTTATAATTATTTTTCCTTTTAAAACATTTCCATTAGACAATAGGCAACCTTCATTACCAAAATCGACTGTTCTGGTCCATTTTTCAGACGAAACAACAGTATTTACTGTAGCACATGTAGGCAAAGAGCCTTGTGAAGAATCTCCTCCTCTACCATTATTCCCCGATTGCTGACCAAACTGTTCTATAACAATTCTTGAAATATCATCCGACATTGCATCGACACTGGCACTAACAGCAATATCTTCTGTTTCTATGGTCGAAGTTTGCTTATTTGCATCTTCCTGATTGCACGATAGAGTAATAAAACCGAGCAATACAACTAACAATCCAATTTTTACTTTCATATTTACTTATTTTTTAAATTATCAAAACCAATGTTAACTTCAAATGTACAAAAGAATTAGTTAAAAAATCATACATTTGGCTTTCACAATAACTGACAAAACAAGCTTTTTGATTTAAATGAATATTACCGCTCAGATAAAACAGCCCATTCAAACAGAAATGGAACTCTTTGAAAAAAAGTTCCATGAATCAATGTCTTCAAAAGTTGCTTTACTCAACAGAATTACCTACTACATTGTAAACCGAAAAGGAAAACAAATGCGACCAATGTTTGTTTTTCTTACCGCCAAAATGATTTCTGAAGGCACCGTAAACGAAAGAACCTACAGAGGTGCTTCGGTTATTGAATTGATTCACACAGCAACTTTGGTTCACGATGATGTGGTGGATGACAGTAACAGAAGACGCGGATTTTTCTCTATCAATGCACTTTGGAAAAACAAAATTGCTGTTTTGGTTGGCGATTATCTTCTTTCAAAAGGATTATTGCTTTCTATAGACAACGGTGATTTCGATTTATTGCGAATTATCTCGGTTGCCGTTAGAGAAATGAGCGAAGGAGAATTACTTCAAATTGAAAAAGCCCGAAGACTCGACATTACCGAAGAGGTTTATTACGAAATCATACGTCAAAAAACAGCTACTTTAATTGCTGCCTGCTGTGCTTTGGGAGCTCGTTCGGTTACCGAAGATGATGTTTTGGTTGAAAAAATGCGGAAATTTGGTGAGCTTATAGGAATGGCTTTTCAAATAAAAGACGATTTATTTGACTATACTGATGAAGCCATTGGAAAACCTACCGGAATTGACATCAAAGAACAAAAAATGACTTTACCGCTTATTTATGTTCTGAACAATTGTACTTCAAAAGAAAAAAGTTGGCTCATCAATTCAATAAAAAATCATAACAAAGACAAAAAGCGGGTAAAAGAAGTAATTGCCTTTGTAAAAAATAACGGCGGACTACTTTATGCCGAAAACAAAATGGTAGAATTTCAGAAAGAAGCACTTTCTATTTTAGAAAAATTCCCGGAATCTGAGTTCAAATCAGCTTTAACTTTGATGGTAAATTATGTAATTGAGAGAAAGAAATAATTTTTACCAAACCACATTAAAAAACCCTTTTCCGAATTTCTTAATTCAGAATAAGGGTTTTACTTTTTAAAAACTTTATACCTTTGCGTCTTGCAACTTTCAAACTCATAAATTGATTTCAAAAGCTTCCATAGATACCGTTTTCGAAACTGCCCGGGTTGAGGAGGTTATTGGCGATTTTGTACAACTCAAACGAGCAGGAAGCAACCTAAAAGGGCTCAGCCCTTTTTCTGATGAACGTTCGCCTTCTTTCATGGTTTCTCCGGTAAAACAAATCTGGAAAGATTTCAGTTCCGGAAAAGGAGGAAATGCCGTGGCTTTTCTGATGGAACACGAACATTTTTCGTATCCTGAAGCCATTCGCTATCTGGCAAAGAAATACAATATTGAACTGGAAGAAACCGAACAAACCGATGCCGAAAAGGAATCGACCGACAAACGCGAAAGCATGTATCTGGTTTCGGAATTTGCTAAAAAATATTTTCAGGACACTCTTATAAATTCTGAAGAAGGGAAAGCTATCGGACTTTCTTATTTCAAAGAAAGGGGTTTTTCTAACGACACCATCAAAAAATTCGGACTTGGTTATTCTCCCGAAACCTGGGATGCTTTTACCAAAGAAGCTTTGGGCAAAGGCTACAAACTCGAATTTCTGGAAAGCACCGGATTAACAATTCCAAGAGAAGACCGTCCTTTTGACCGTTTCAAAGGCCGTGTAATGTTCCCTATTCAAAGTATGTCGGGACGGACTTTGGGTTTTGGAGGACGAATTCTTACTAACGATAAAAAAGCGGCAAAATATCTCAATTCGCCCGAAAGCGACATTTACCACAAAAGCAAAGTACTTTACGGTATTTTTCAGGCAAAACAATCTATCGCCAAGCAAAACAATTGTTATCTGGTAGAAGGTTATACTGATGTAATTCAGTTTAGCCAGGCCGGAATTGAAAACGTGGTCGCTTCTTCAGGAACTGCTTTAACCCCTGATCAAATCCGACTTATCAACAGATTAACCAAAAACATCACTGTTCTTTTTGACGGTGATGCTGCCGGACTTCGTGCTTCTATCCGCGGAATTGACCTGATTCTGGAAGAAGGTATGAATGTAAAAATCTGTACTTTTCCTGACGGAGAAGATCCTGACAGTTTTGCAAGAAAAAATTCACACGATGAATTGACTGCTTATTTAGAAACAAATTCAAAAGACTTTATTCAATTTAAAGCTTCGTTATTGATAAATGAAGCCAAAAATGATCCTATAAAAAAAGCCGATTTGATTCGTGACATGGTTACGAGTATTTCAAAAATTCCGGATAGAATTCAACGCGAAATTTACATTCAGGAATGTTCCCGAATTATGGATATTTCAGAGCAGGTTTTGGTGAGTACTTTGGCACAATTGGTCAAAAAAGACATTGCTGAAATTGGAAAAAAGCACAAACAGGAACAAAAAGCTTTCGAAATCGTTAAAAACGAAAATCCGGAAGCGCTGCCTAAAATTGATATTCTTTATGAATTGGAACGTAAAATCATCGAAATCCTTCTGCTTTACGGAAATGTTGAAGAAGAATTCGAAGATGTTTTAATGAGAAGTAATGAAGAAGGAGAAATAGAAACTGTTAGCGAAAAAAACAAACACAAGGTTTATCAACGAATTTATTTGAGTCTTCAGGAAGATGAAGTAGAACTGACAAATCCGGTTTTCAAAGCTGTTTACAACAACTTGATTGCTTTTTTTCATGAAAACGAAAAGTTCAATATCGAACAATATTTAATGCAACTCGAACCTGAATTGGCACAGGAAGTAACCGACATTTTGATGGAAGATGAAAAATTTGTCTTGAGCAATTGGGAAGGACAAAACATCTTTATAAAAGAAAAAAATCATTCCATAGAACAATTTGTCTCTGAAACGATTTTAACTTTAAGATGGTATCTTGTAAAAAAGATTATTGCCGAATTAATGAATGAAATGAGCCGGGATCAGGAAGCCGATAATACCGAAGCCATGTCGATGATAAAAGATTATCTGGAGCTTACTAACTTTTTCTCTAAAAAACTCGGAAGAGTGATTTATCAATAATTCTAAACAATTTCCAATGATTTGGCTTTATTTATCAAATCTACAAGATTGGTTACATGCAATTTTGCCAATAAACGCAACTTGTAAGTACTGATAGTTTTTTCGTTTAAACCAAGAATTTTTGCTATCTCGTTATTCTTCTTGCCATCGCTTAAATAGCGTAAAACTTCCACTTCCCTAATCGAAATTTTTCGATACAAACGTTCGTGTCTGTTTTGTTTTGCAATTAATGCCAACTTTTTCTTGACCTCTTCATTAAAAATTACCTCACCTTCATTCACCCTGTATATAGTGGTTGCCAAATATTGAAGACTTGAATTTTTATGCACAAAAGCAGAAACTCCGGCCTTTATAGAATTGGGAGTATAAATACTTTCAGACAAATTGGTAAACAAAATAAGTTTAGTATTCGGATATTTCTTTGTGGTTGCTTTTATGACATTTATACTCGAAAGACCCGCCAATTCAAGATCTACAATTAAAACATCTATTTGTTCATTTTCTAAAATTTCTAAAACAGAATCAAAATTATCTGCATTGTGGGTTATAGAAACATCATTATGATCCTTAAAATAGGAGTTAATCCCAAAATGAACTACAGGATTATTATCGGCTAAGCATACATTAATCATATTGTCAAATATTTAAGACTAATTAACAAAAAAACTATTACGTAAATATAAAAAAATATTTACTCTATCTGTCAAATATCCCAGAGAAAATCTTACAATTTAAAACTTTTAGGTATCACACAAACAGGAATCGGATTCATTTTATGTTGATTAACAGTATTTAATCTTTTGTAAATCTGAAAAACTTCTAATTCTCTTTCAGACAAAATCGTATCGATTTCTCCTGATTCAAAAACTTTCATTGCCCATTCCAGTTCGCTGTAGGTTGCACCTAACTGATCTTCATCGCTTCGATCATCGCCAAACAAGCCGTCTGTAGGAGGAGCATTCAAAATAGATTGAGGAATCTGTAATAATTCTCCCAAAGCATACACTTCTGATTTCATCAAATCAGCAATCGGGCTCACATCTACCCCACCATCTCCGTATTTAGTATAAAAACCAACTCCAAAATCTTCAATTTTATTTCCTGTTCCGGCAACCAAAAGACCGTGAATTCCGGCAAAATAATACAAAGTGGTCATTCTTAAACGCGATCTTGTATTGGCCAAAGCAAGATTTAACTTGTCAATATCAGAACTTTCAGGAACCTGCTTTTTGAAATCTTCAAACACAGAAGTCAAATCAGACTTAACATCAGAAACATTCGAAAACCGCGCTTTCAACTGCTCAATATGCTCTCTGCCTCTCGAAACCTGACTTTCTGCCTGATGAATTGGCATTTCAACACACAAAACAGGCAATCCGGTTTGCGCACAAAGCGTAGATGTTACCGCCGAATCAATTCCTCCCGAAATCCCAATCACATATCCGTTTACTTTTGATTTCTCAGCATATTCTTTCAGCCAATTCACAATAAATTCGTTTACCTTCTCCACCTGTATTGTATTCTTTTTTTGCATAGTATTTTTTGATGTTTTTAAAAACTGCAATGTATATTTGCAAAATTATATTTTAAAAAGCTTTTTCCCGCATTTATTTTCAAGGGAAAACTCCAAAAAACAAATTCAGAAATGAAAAAATTACTGATTCTAACTTTATTATCGATTGCTTTTTTCTCTTGCGATAAAAAATCGAAAATTGAAAAACAAGTAGAAGAAATTCCGGCCAACTTAAAAGTAGAGCGATTTGACAAGGTTTTTTTTGAAACTCCTTCATCTCAATTACCTCAGCTAAAAAAGAAATTCCCTCAATTTTTCCCAACAGATGTTCCTGACAATGTTTGGACAGAAAAAATGGCTAATCCGCTTTGGCGTGAACTTTACACCGAAGTTCAGAAAGAATTTGGTGATTTTAAAACCGAGAAAAAGGAAATAGAAGATTTTTACAAACACGCAAAGTTTTATTTTCCTAAAACCAAAACTCCTAAAATCTACACTTTAATTTATGAAATGGACTACAACTACAAGGCTATTTATGCCGATAGTATTGTTTTGATTTCTCTTGAAATGTATCTTGGAAAAGATCATAAATTCTATGAATATCCGGCTTATTTGAAACAAAACTTCGAAAAAAGACAAATGATGCCCGACTTAGCTTCGAGTTTTGCTTCATCAAAAATTCCGCCTCCGTCAGACAAAACATTGCTTTCGCAAATGATTTATGCCGGAAAAGAATTGTATTTAAAAGATCTTTTGCTTCCTAATTATACAGATGCTGAGAAAATTGGCTATAAACCAGAACAAATTACCTGGTGCAACGAAAACGAAGCTTATATGTGGAGTTATTTCATTGAAGACAAAATTCTTTATAGCACCGACTCCAGATTGCCGAATCGTTTCATCAATATAGCACCGTTTTCAAAATTTTATCTTGAAATCGACAACGAATCACCGGGAAAAGTCGGTACTTGGGTAGGATGGCAAATTGTACGTTCTTTTATGAAAAACAACGATGTACCTTTACAAAAAATGCTGATGATGAACGCTGACGAAATTTTTAACAAATCAAAATACAAGCCTAAAAAAAATGAGTAATATTCACACTTCCGAAATAAAATTTACTGTCGAATTAGACGAAAACAAAATCCCTGAAAACTTACTTTGGTCAGCAACCGATGGAGGTGTTGAGAACGAAGAATCAAAAGCGATCATGCTTTCGGTTTGGGACAGCAAAGCCAAAGAAAGCATGCGCATTGATTTGTGGACCAAAGATATGCCGGTAGATGAAATGAAGATTTTCTTTCACCAAACATTGGTTTCTATGGCCGACACTTTTCAACGTGCTACGGGTGATGAGAAAATGAGCGACACCATGAGAGATTTCTGCGAATATTTTGCAGAAAAATTAGAATTAAAACAATAATCGATAGTTCAAAAAGTCGAACAAAAAATATAAAAAAGATGAACAAAAAAGTAATCCTGATGATTCTTGATGGCTGGGGAAAATCTCCTGACCCGAAAGTTTCAGCAATAGACAACGCAAATGTGCCTTTCATCAACAGCTTATATACAAAATATGCTCACGCCCAACTGAGAACCGATGGTTTAAATGTAGGTTTACCCGAAGGTCAAATGGGGAATTCGGAAGTGGGACACATGAATTTAGGTGCCGGACGAATTGTTTATCAGGATTTGGCCAAAATCAATTTGGCTGTTGAGAACAAAACCATGAACCAAGAACCGGTTTTGGTCGAAGCTTTTGAGTATGCTAAGAGAAACAATGTAAACGTTCATATTTTAGGATTGGTTTCTGATGGAGGTGTACATTCTCACACTTCGCATTTACGTTGTCTGATTGATTCGGCACAGGAATTTGGATTAGAAAAAGTATTCGTTCACGCTTTTACCGATGGCCGTGATGTAGATCCTAAATCCGGGAAAAAATATATTGAAAGTTTAGAGAAACATCTTTCTAAAACTTCTGCAAAACTGGCTTCGGTTGTGGGAAGATATTATGCAATGGATCGTGACAAACGTTGGGAAAGAGTAAAAATCGCCTATGATTTGGTTGTAAACGGTCTTGGAAAACATTCTTCTAATGTCGTTCAAAGTATCAAAGAAAGTTACGCTCAACATATTACCGATGAATTTCTGGAACCTATTGTTATGGTCGATGCTAATGACAAACCTTTGGCAACCATTCAGGAAAATGATGTTGTGATTTTCTTCAATTTCAGAACCGACAGGGGAAGACAATTGACCGAAGCTTTATCGCAAAAAGATTTTCATGAACAAAACATGCACAAAATGAATCTTCATTATGTGACCATGACCAATTATGACGAAACCTACGAAAACGTAAATGTTATTTACAACAAAGACAACATTACTGAAACTTTGGGTGAAGTATTGGCTAAAAACAACAAAAAACAAATCCGTATTGCCGAAACCGAGAAATATCCGCACGTGACGTTTTTCTTTTCGGGCGGACAGGAAGAACCTTTTGAAGGCGAAACCCGTATTTTGAAAAGCTCTCCAAAAGTAGCCACTTATGATTTGAAACCGGAAATGAGTGCTTTTGAATTGACCGATGCTCTGGTTCCCGAATTGCAAAAAGGAGAGGTTGATTTTGTATGTCTGAATTTTGCCAACGGAGATATGGTGGGACACACCGGAGATATGGAAGCTGCTATTAAAGCCTGCGAAGCTGTTGACCAATGTGTAGAAAAAGTGATTACCGCCGCACTAGAAAACAACTATACTACTCTTGTAATTGCCGATCACGGAAACTGCGAAACTATGATAAATCCTGACGGAACGCCAAATACAGCACATACCACCAATCCGGTTCCGCTGATTTTGGTTGACAAAGAATTAAAACAAATTCACGATGGTGTTTTAGGAGACATTGCTCCGACCATTTTGGATTTAATGGGAATTGAAAAACCTGCCGCAATGACAAGGAGTTCATTATTATAATCAGATAATTTATTTCCCGATTTATATCTAAAAAAAGCTCTGTTCTTAATACAATTAAGAATAGAGCTTTTTAATTTTTATTAATGAAATGCCGGCTATAAACAACTAAACAATTCAACTATCTTAAAAACAAAGATTTCTTTTACAATTTAATAATACAACCACGATCTTTAATTAATATTCTGATTACCTTTTATTTAAGTTCCCGAAGTAGGTTTGTAAAAAATTAAACAACCTAAAACAATGAAAAACAATTATTTACTTCTGGTTCTTTTATTAGTAGGAATTACAAGTTTTGCCCAAATCACACCAACCACTTACAGAGGTGCTTTTGCTCCGGCTCCCGAGCCAATGTGGACAGATTCCTGGACAAACTTTGACCCTCAAAATGCTGATTATCCTACACCAAATTGGGATATAACTGCAAACATTACTACAGATACTCACTGGACTACAGGAAATACTTATTATTTAAAAAACCAAATTTATGTAAAAAACAATGCAACACTTACTATCGATCCGGGTGTAATAATCCGTGCCGATCATACTGCTACCGGCGCAGGCTTATTTGTAACCAAAGGATCAAAAGTAATCGCCATAGGAACAGCCGAAAGACCAATTGTGTTTACCTCAGACAAGGCTCCCGGAAAAAGACAAAAAGGAGATTGGGGAGGAATTATTTTGCTTGGAAAAGCTACTATCAACATCAATAACGGATATAATAACATTGAAGGAATTTCACCAAGCAGAGATACCGAATACGGTGGAGGTTTAACTCCTGATGATAATGATAATTCAGGTGTGTTGAAATATGTCAGAATTGAATTTGCCGGATATGTATATGCTACAAATCAGGAAATAAATGGTTTGACCTTTGGTGCAGTTGGAAGAGGAACTACAATCGATTATGTTCAGGTTTCACACTCCAATGACGATTCATTTGAATGGTTTGGCGGAACAGTAAACTGTAAACATTTGGTAGCTTTTAGAGGACTTGACGATGATTTTGATACCGATAATGGTTTCAGCGGAGATGTTCAGTTTTGTTTAGGAATAAGAGACCCTCAGATTTCTGACAATCCTTTAATTTCAACTTCAGAAGGTTTTGAATCCGACAACAATTACGAAGGGTCATCCGCTTGGCCGTACACTTCAGCCATTTTCTCAAACTGCACTATGATCGGGCCTACTTACAGATTATTATTACCTAAGGGAGGCACATTGGCCAGCGGATATAAGAGAGTTGCCCGATTGAGAAAAAATACCCAACTGCAAATTCATAATTCTGTTTTTATAGATTATCTTGAAGGCATTTCTATAGAGGGGATTGAAACAGAAACCAATGCCCTAAATAACGAACTGAAATTCAGAAATAACGTTTTAGCAAACATTTTAAGACCATCTAAACTACTGGCAATTAATGCCCCGGGAACCATTACATCCGGCAACAACCCTGCATTTAATATGGAAAGTTGGTTTTATAGTAATAATAACGAATACAATGCGCATACTACAAGTTTTGATTTACTGATAAAGCCTTATGATTTGACAGATGCAACAATTTATACCGGTCTGGATTACAGACCCACTCAGGGATCAATTCTTGCTTCGGGAGCCGATTTTGGAGACAGCGTTTTAGAAGTAAATGATGTTCCTTTTAATACAGAATTCAGCCTAAAGATATATCCAAATCCATCTTCTGCAAATTTCAAATTAAATTATATCTCTTCTAATAATGAAGATGTAGAAATTACCACCTACGATTTTACAGGTAAATTAATTGAATCGCATCATGTAGAATATGACGAAATCGACAATCAGCAAATAGGCGATGAATATAATGCAGGTATTTATATGATCTCTTTAAAACAAGGAGAAATTATTAAAACAGTTAAAGTTATCAAAAACTAATTTACAGTAAATCGAATACCGATAGATTCCTATCGTGTTCGTGCGATAGGTTAAGTTGGGACATGTTCTAGTCAGGTCGGGGCATTATTTAATTAGGAATATGGCGTTTTAGAGAGCTTAATTTTATAAAATTGGAGAATTTATTTCAATTGTAGTTCTTAGATCGTAATTTCTAAAAACGTATTATAGTTAATAATTGTTTTCTCCTTTAATTTAAAATTTATAAGATCGTTGTAAAGTGTTGTAATCTATAGATAATTGCAATAATGTGAATGAAATTAATGCTTTGTTTTTAGATTTTAGAGCTTTAATCAAATTGTTGTCTTTGATTGCATAATATTGAAAACCTTTGATGTGATCGGGTTCTATTTTCAGATTTTTTGTGTAGTAATTGTCGTCAAATAATTCTGATAATGTAGCTAATAAGGATTCTTCTCGTTCTATTGCGAGTTCTTTTTTCAATCTTTTTGTTTTCCCGTTAATAGAATTTATTATCGGATCAATTGGTAATTGTCCGCCTAAAAGTCCTAACAGATGAACAGGTTTAAAGTCGCCCGCAGTCTTGAGATGGCGTTCTGCCTGAGTATATTTTTTAGCCGGTTGCTGAAGGATTCCTAATTCTACAGCGTCTAACTCCGGTTGTTTTGTAATTTTTACTTCTTCCAGTTGCGTTGTTTTTGCAACCATTTCGATATTTACCGAACCGGATTTATAATCGACTTCTGTGATGATTTTACGCTGAGAATCCAAATAGTTAGAAGATAAAACCAATTGGTCTCCAATTTTGGCTTCAATGCTGAATTCTCCTTTTTCATTTGAAACTGTTTCTTTTTCGTTGGCCAAATTGATTATGCTGACACTTTGTGCTGATGCATCTTTTACCACAATTTTTCCGTGAATTATTTTTTCATTTTGACAAAAAGCAAATTGACTGATGAGAAAAAATATAATTGAAAAGATGATTTTTGAAGGCATGGTATTTTATTTAGTGTCCGGATTAATTATAGTTTTGTTTCGGTACTTTGTTCTTTTTGAGGTTTGTTAGATTGTTGTAAAAAGTTATAATCCATAGATAATTGTAGTAGTATAAAAGAAATTAATGCTTTGTTTTTTGATCGCAAGGCTAAAGCCATATTTCTATCTTGAACAGCGTAGTACTGAAAACCTTTTACGAGTATTGGATTGATCTTTAATTTCTTTATATAATAATCGTTTTCGTATAATGTTATTAAATAATCTAAGAGTGCAATTTCTTTCTCTATTGCTAAATCCTTGAATGTTCCTCTGCCCGAACGCAAACGGCGTTCGGCTAGGGTAAGTTCTTTGATAGGTTTTGAAATAATTCCCATCTTAAAGGCATCGAATTGAGGATATGTTGTGATTTTTACATCTTCAAGTTGTGTGATTTTTGATGTCATTTCGATTTTTATAGAACCTAATTTATAATCTTCTTCTTCGATAATTTTACGTTGGTAATCCAAATGATTTGAAGGAAAAATCAATAAGTCGTCGATTTTTGCTTCAATACTGAATTCTCCTTTTTCATTTGAAACGGTTTCTTTTTCATTCATCAAATTGATTATGAGAACTCCTTGTGGCGAGGCATCTTTTACCAATATTTTTCCGTGAATTAATTTTTCATTTTGGCAAAAAGCAAACTGATTGATGAGGAAAAATATAATTGAAAAGATGATTTTTGAAGACATAGTGTGTTGTTCACGGATATTTGTAAATATATTGTTTCGGCTTGAAATGTTAATGTTTTGAAAGTTTTAAAATTATGTTAATTAAATGCTGTAAAAAGTAAGAACGCAAATGGGAAGTTTTTATCTTTAACCCCAATTATTTATTATTGATAATTTTATAGAAGAATGAAAAATTTAATAATTGCCAGTACGTCAACACTTCATGGTGGCGGATATTTAGAATATATTTTGCCGGAATTAAAAAAGCATTTTGCTGATTGCAAGACTTTGCTTTTTATTCCATTTGCAAGACCGGGAGGAATTTCGCATGATGAATATACCGAAAAAGCAAAAGAAGCTTTTGCTAAGATCAATATAGCTGTAAAAGGATTGCACGAATTTGGAAATCCTGTAGAAGGAATTCAAAATGCAGAAGGGATTTTTACCGGAGGCGGAAATACCTTTTTGTTGGTTACTCAATTGTATAAATTGAGTTTAATGTCTGTTTTGAGTGAAGCCCTGAAGAATGGGGTTCCGTATTTGGGAACCAGTGCCGGTAGTAACATTACAGGATTAACAATGCAGACGACCAATGATATGCCTATAATTTATCCGCCAAGTTTTCAAACTTTAGGAGTAATTCCGTTTAATTTAAATCCGCACTATTTAGATCCCGATCCAAACTCTACCCACATGGGAGAAACCCGCGAAACCAGAATTAAAGAATTTCATCAATTTAATACAATTCCGGTTTTAGGTTTAAGGGAAGGAAGCTGGCTTGATGTAAAAGGAGATAAAGTGGTGTTGAAAGGAGTATTTTCTGCACGATTGTTCAGGCAAAACCAATTGCCGGAAGAATTTTCTACAGGAAGTGATTTAAGTTTCTTGAAATAATGGAAAAAGAAAAAGCCTCAAACAAAATATTTGAGGCTTTTTTTATGAGCGGAAGACGAGGCTCGAACTCGCGACAACCAGCTTGGAAGGCTGGAGCTCTA
>CAZWAF010000043.1:0-28742 GCA_964631795.1 uncultured Flavobacterium sp.
TTAAATACCTACAAGGTCAAAAAAAGACCTTGCAGGAAAATCTAAAATTATAAAACACTACTATTCAATAGATTAAATAATAGCTAATAATTGAACTCAGGTTATTTATGCGAATCAAGGGTTAGGTTTTTTATGTCGCCCTTCTGGAGCTTTTTCATGAATTGCAGGTGTTTTTTCTATAAATATTTTGCTCCTCTGGAGCTTATGAAAAACAAAAAAAAATTGACAGCTCCGTTAGGAGCGAAATATTTATAGAAAATAAGATTCAAGTAAATCAAAGCTCCATCGGAGCGGCATTTACGATAAATTAATTATCGAATTAATGACAATTTCCAATCATTGGCTCACATTATTTGGCTATTTAGAAATTAAGCTCTATTTAATCTAAATTCTGGCTATGGTTTTATCTCTAAAAATCGGTGATAATCCGTTAAATCTGTGGTCTATTCTAACACGCAGCTTTGTGTCCAAGTGCCGATTTTTTTTACCGCTGATTCGCTGATTTTTTTTTTGCCACGACCCGAGCGAAACGAATGGACGAAGTAATTTGCGAATTTATGTGCTTGGTGTTGAAAACAATTACGCTAATTACCGACTAAGCCGATTGGCGAATTACACCAATTCTTACCGTTGAATCAACTCAAAAACAACATCTATTAAAAAGAACCCGTTGGGTATAATTAGTTACCGAAGATAAATTCTCGTCAGTTCGAGTAAATTTTCAGAAAAAGCCAACAGCATTTTCTGAAAATTATATCGAGAACAAAAGAATTTATCTTTCAAAATGGTTCTCGATATTCCCGAATATTCGGGATTGTTTCGTCTCACTGCACAAAAAACACCCAAATTGACGATTCGTATAATTACACCCAAAGGGTTAAAGAATATATTTTTGTTCAACTATTAATTTGAAATACAAGATCATCCTTTTCATAACCTTTTTTAAATTTTGAATAAGATTATCAGCCAAAAAATAAAATTTTATAAATTAATACAGATAATGTTTAAATAAAATTTTCTAAGTTTACACATTAAACTTGTAAATAAGATTTATTCTTAGAATAAAACACATTTTTAATACAATTAGAATAATAAGTAATGACTGATAATCAAACAATTCCTATTATTTTAAAAAATGAGAAACAACAAAAACAGTTAACAATAAATATTCAGAAAAATGCAAAAAAAAATAACCCGAACAAATTGGATGTTTATTTCAAGTTTTTCTCCTGTATCATGGAAAAAAATTGAAATCAATCTGCTCATAATATTTATATTTGGATTATTTTCAAATTTTGCTTCTGCCCAAGGTCTTCCGTTACAAGATTTTGATGCCGGAGTAGTTCCTCCTACCGATTGGTCTGTTAAAAGCAATATAACTGTTACCAATAACTGGACAACCACAACAACGGCCTTCTCAGGAACAGGGGCAGCTATGGTAAATCCGGCGTTGAATAGTACCGTTGGTACTAAAGCTGAATACTATTTGATAACACCTCAATTCATAACTCCAAATGTTACTGAACTCCGGTTTTTTACAAGACTAGAGAAATTCGCGCCCAGAGGCACAACCTTTGATCTGAGAGTTGCAACTGTACCCAATCCCAGCATTGCCGATTTCAATGTTTCAATACTAGATCAACCCTGGACGGAAGCTGATTTCATCAACAAAACAACTTACGAAGAAAGGATAATTACCATTCCCCCCCTATCTATACCAGCGGGAACGCCTGTGTACTTTGCTTTTGTTGCCATTACACAACAAACAGGAACAGCTTCTACTATTGGAAACACATGGTATATAGATAATGTCAGGGTAATTGACAGTTGTGCAAAAATAGAAGGAATCAACTCTACTATGTCGGCAAACAGTGGTATAATAAACTGGACACATAATTCAACCACCGATTTTGAGATTCAGATAATTCCCAAAGGAACTGGTGTTACTGAAAATGGCACGCCGGTCAACGGTTTTTCATATACTGCGACCGGATTAACAGACGGTACTGAATATGATGTATATATAAAAACGGTCTGTGATGCAACCACCAAAAGTTATTGGGCAGGTCCTTTTCCGGTAAAAACAGCTAGGTTAGGTTTAAGTTGCGCTACTCCGATAGTTATTCCTGATATTTCTGTAAATCCTTATATTTTAAGCGCGAACTTAGCTACGTTCCATGACAATCAGACTTATACTCCCATAAATTCAAAAAGTGTAAGTTGTACACCAGTGGGTGCTGATATGAACTTTTTATTAGGTGAACACGCTATTCTTACTTATAGCCCAACAGTAACGGGTTTTGTTAATGTAGGTTTTGCTGTAGAAAATCAGCCCACATGCCAAAATATTTATTCCAGTGTATTCATTTTTGACAGCTGTACAGGAATTGGAACCACCGCAAACTGCTATGGAGCACTTATTACAGGTCAACCTTCAAGCAACACATCAGGAGAACTTTCCAATCTATTAATGGAGGCTGGAAAAACATATTATTTTTATATTTCCTCCCCTTATCAGCATTACGATGATCCTGCAAGGGCAGCAAGTATCTGTTTTACCTTTACTTTATCACAACCAACTTGTGCAATTCCTTCTGAAATATCTTACAATACTTTATTACAAACCAGTGCTAAATTCTCATGGATTAGTCCCCTTCTCCCTCCAAATGAAACCCAAGGAGAATGGCAATATTTAGCAATACCAACTGACCAAGGGGCTCCAAATGGTTCGGAAATTTTAACTACGACAAACGGCATTAGCGACAATATTGTTTCAGGACTTACAGCTAATACAAGCTACAATTTCTATGTAAGAAAAGTTTGTGAGGGAGTGCCGGGACCTTGGAGCAAACCATTTCCTTTCAAAACATTATGTGCTGTTTACCCTGCTCCATATTCGACAAACTTTACCGGTGCAACACCAACAGCTCCCGAACCATGCTGGACTTCATTTGATTTAAATAAAGACGGTATTGGATTCACATATTCCGGAGATCCGGGAAATCCTCCTGTTCAAGGGCAGCTGGTAAGATTGTCAACACAACTAGCACGTAATCAAACCAATGACCTTTTGGCTACGCCACAAATTAAATTTGATGGACTTAAGCAAAAAAGACTTCGATTTACATTTAAGGGGTATGGTGGATATACTAATATTACAGATGGATTTGTTATAGGTGAATCTTCTTTCTCAATAAAACTTTCGACAACCGGAGTAGGTCCTGCTAATTTTGACACAGAAGTTTTGCCTGTTAAAACCTATCAAACAGGTAATAATTTTGTTGAAATGAGAGTTCCGCTTCCTGAAAACACAGTAGGAGACGTTAGTATAGCTTGGCATTTACCTCCTAATTTCCCTAATACAGCAAACAACTTATACATTGATGATGTTTATATAGAAGATCAACCTGATTGTGATGAACCGTTATATCCTGAGGTAGTTGCAGGATCTATAACAAACACTTCAGCGCAATTTAAGTGGTTAAACGGATACAAAAACACTCAGTGGGAAGTTTTAGTACAACCTGTAGGTTCGGCAACTCCTACTGAAACTTCAATTGGACAGTTAGTAAGTGTTAATCCGGTTACTATAACAGGTTTGACCCCCTCTACACGTTGTGAATATTATGTAAGAGCACATTGTGGTGCTACTTTTCAGAGTGTATGGGCAGGACCTGTAAAATTCAATACACTATGTGATGCACAACCTGTGCCTTATTATGAAAGTCTCAATGACACAGACACGACTTCTAAAAAGTTCTGTTGGTCTATTAATAATAAAAATGGAGATTTAACACAATGGACTATTGGTGCTACTGAGGCATCAATTGCTACTACTCAATTCACGCAGCCTTTTACTGAATTTGATGATTATTTAATCAGCGTACCGATCAATGTGGCAGGGCAAAAAATGTTGAAGTTTAAATACAAAGTAGCAACAAGCGTATTTACCCCAATACAAAGAGGTAATGTTGAAGTTTTAATGTCTTCAACGCCTGATTTCAGTAATCCTACGGTACTGATTCCGTCTCACGATTTCAGTAACGGTGATTTCCTTGAAGATTCTGTGATTTTTAATGGAACAGGTCCTGCTTATTTTGCATTTCATGTTCCGCCAACAATGGTTGACCCAGAAAAATCAGGTGTAATTGTAATTGATGATTTTAGTATTGACGACGCACCAGCCTGTTCAAATCCAGCATATTTAACAGCTACAAATGTTTTATTAAACTCAGCTACTTTAAGCTGGAAAAAAGGATTTAATGAAACACAATGGGAGGTAGTTATTCAGAGTCCTTTGTCGGGAGTACCAACCGGTTCAGGAACGGTTGTTAACACAAACCCTAGCTATAATGTAACAGGTCTGATTGAAAACACTAACTATGAATATTATGTAAGAGCAGTTTGCGGGGCTAATTATAGCGAATGGATTGGACCTTACCAATTTAAAACCATCTGTAGTGTAGTGCCAACACCATTTATCGAGACTTTTGAAAAGGATTCAGCAACAAAATCTTGTTGGACAATTGTAAATAATAATGGTAATTCACACGAATGGGGTCTTGATATGCCGGTGGAGCCTATGTTTGGAGAAAAAATGGCAGCTTTAAATTGCTTTTCAAACGGTAACAATGATGATTGGTTGATTAGTCCAACCTTAGCGGTAAAACCAAATCAAAGATTGCGTTTTTATTACAAAAGCAAGTACTTTACAGACTATTCAGAAGATTTGAAAGTTCGGGTTTCGACGAATGGATTGTCTATAGATCAATTTTCGACTATTTTATATGAAAATAGCGTTCATACTACAACAAATGCAGGAACTGTTTCCGGTTCTAATACAATAACTGTAGCTTCTGGAACAGGTATTAAGGAAGGTGATGCGATTTATATAGAGAATTACCCATTCCCTTATGCTACAAAGGTTACATCTGTAAATGGTACAGTAATAACGTTGGCAGCCCCTGCTACTAAAACTATTGCAGGCCCACTTCAGGTTATATTTAATCATGAAGTTATAAATAATCTGGAAACCAAAGAAATGGTAATTTACCTTACAGAAATTACTGCAGCGACCAATATTAATATCGCATTTCATGTACCAACGGGTGAGCCAAATACTGCTGGAAACGGTCTAAGAGGATCCTATTTATTTCTTGATAATATAATTGTAGAAGACATTCCTGCATGTCCGTCTGTATATAATATTGCTACAGATGATAAGAGTATAGCCGATACCAGTGCTCCTATCAATTGGGAAACCAAAGGTTCTGAAACTTCATGGGAAATTTCCGTTCAGCCGTTTGGTACTCCTGCTCCGGTAGGAAATACACAACCTGAATATTTGCATACAGCAACCGCACATCCTTATACAATTACAGGATTAATACCTTCAACTAAATATCAATATTATGTAAGAGCGGTTTGTAGTGGTAGTTCACAAAGTGAATGGACTGGCCCTATTGATCTCCTTACCAAATGTGATCAAACAAATGCCTGTCAATACACAATTTCTGTAACTAATGGAAATACCGGTCAGGTTTACACAGCTTTAGATGTTATACAAAATGGAGTGGTACAACAATCACTTACCTTCCCGGTAGTTGCACCTAACCAACCTACAGTTATAGATTATCAGGTATATTTATGTTCAGGAATTGAGTTTAATTTATTTTGGAGAGGGAGCGGTAGTGGAGTTCAATATTCTCAGGCACAAGTAGTTATTAAAGATGAATCTGGCGCTACGGTTTTCACCAGCCCGCTTGGTTTAGGAACTATCAATACAAATATTTTCACAGGAGTTTCAAACTGTAAAGCAGTTACTTGTCCACAGCCTACCAATCTTGCAGTGAACAATCTCGGAGTGCTTTCATGGACTCCGGGTGGTTCAGAAACACAATGGGAGGTATTTGTCCAACCGTTGGCTTTAGGTTCAATTCCTCAAAAAGGTGTAATTGTTGATACTCCGAGTTATACTCCGGGAGCTTCCGATTTTGCAATATATCCTACAGCAGGAACGAATGAATTTTTCGTAAGAGCAATATGTGGTATAAGCGATACTAGTTATTGGACAGGCCCAAAAGTATTTATCAGGAATGATGAGCCTACAACAGCAATTTCTCTTCAGGTAAATACAAATGGAGATTGTGCCTCTCGCGGAATTAAGGGCTCTTTCATAGGTGCAACAGCCTCTGTAGAACCAACATCTTGTTCGGGTACGAACCAAGGAGATATCTGGTATGAATTCGTGGCTACTTCAAAAGTACATACGGTTGAAATAAGCAACATAACAGGAAATTATTATGCTGCTACGTACGGACCAGGTTTTCCTACGTTCATCTTGTCTTTATACGAAGTACAGGCAGATGGTTCTCTTGTAGAAAAAGCGTGTAGTGAAAACAATTCACTAGTTGCAGCTTACTCTTCCGAATTAACTGTTGGTAATACATACAAGATTAGAGTAAAAAATGCTTCTACAGCACCTACTGATACTAAATTTGACATTTGCATAAGCACACCGGCAGAGATCTGTGATATGGATGCATTCAATTATAGTTTTGAAAAATTACCGATGCAAAATTTAACCGGTATTAGTACTATTATTCATTCTAAGGTGATTCCGGGATGGAGAACAAATACCGATTCAGCTAATACATTCGTCCAAGAAGTATCTAATGCGCCTGGGGGACAAGGGCCATATGAAGGATCTCAATTTCTTCAATTAACACAAGATCCTGCAAATACCTGGAATCCTGCTGGACCTATCAAAGGTTTGTATAAAGATTTTGCTACTCCGGCAGAAGTTCTTAAAGTTAATTATAGTTTTGCCTCAGCAAGTAGACTTAGCGGAATTGGAACAACCTTAGAACTATGGGCAGGACCACCGACAGGACCTTTTACTATGATAACTGAACATACTGCAACCACTGTCGTTTGGAGTTTAATAAAGGGTACTTATGTTGTACCTACAGGTCAGACAACTACCAGATTTATCTTTAGAGTGCGAGGTAATGCGATTGGCCATTTGTTAGATGCGGCAAATTTTAAAGCGAATACCGATGTTATAACTAAGGATATAACAATACCTTGTCATATCACTTCGGTAAGTGCTTCGGCTGAAGGAGTAGGAGAATGGATTGCTGATACAGACAATCCTGCTCAAACTATTATTGAAACACCTACGAGCCAAACAACTGTCTTTTCAGGATTCAACACGCCGGGTGTATATACTTACTACTGGAAAACGCGTTACTGCGAAAAACCATTTAGAGTAACTTATGAAGGCTTCTATGATGTGGCAACAACCATCTCGCCTGTTGAATATTGCATTAATGAAACAGCGACAGCCTTAACAGCAACAGCACCGGCAGGCTTTACATTAGAATGGTACACTGTTCCGGTAGGAGGAACCGGAGATGTAAACGCACCGATTCCGTTAACTGGTGTAACAGGAACAACAATTTATTATGTTGGACTGGTTAATCCGGGTGGATGTAAAGGTCCTAGAATACCTGTTGAAGTTGTAGTGAGCGATTATTCTAATCCTATCACAGCATTCAGTTATGACAAAGACAAATATTGTGTTGACGGGGCTAATCCTATCATTACGACCGATGAAAATTTCATGACCGGAGGTACTTATACCGCTACTCCTACAGGATTAGACATCAATGCTTCAACAGGAGCTATTAATCTTTCATCAAGCACCCCTAATGTTGAATATACCGTTACTTATTC
Source organism: uncultured Flavobacterium sp. (assembly GCA_964631795.1). Taxonomy (GTDB): domain Bacteria; phylum Bacteroidota; class Bacteroidia; order Flavobacteriales; family Flavobacteriaceae; genus Flavobacterium. Next base: position 7,738 of record CAZWAF010000043.1, read on the forward strand.
GATACCTCAACAAGATTGCTATTTTGCCGGAAGTCACAGTGTAATAGTTAAAGTCGATGGGGCTTGTGGATTTATCCAAAAAGGTATTTCTCCAAACGGAGATGGTTTGAATGATTCGTTCGATCTTTCAAGAATGAATATAAAAAAATTAATCATCTACAATCGTTACGGAACGGAAGTGTATGTACACGGAGAAGGTTATACTAACCAATGGACAGGACAATCTAATAGTGGTCAACAACTGCCGGATGCAACCTACTTCTACTATATCATAAAAGAAGATAACTCTACAGTTACCGGTTGGGTGTACATCAATAAACAACTTTAAGCGAGAAACAGTTAAAATCAGTCTGCTTATAAAAATATAAGCAGGCTGATTTTTTACAATAACTCATTTCAAGTTTTGAATCATTGTTTTTATTAAAATTGTCCTAAAATGAATACTCTAAAATAGTTTTAACCTAAAGAAATTAAAAAAACAATACGTAAATATGCCTTTTGATAAGGTGTTATACAATAAATTTGCCTTAACACAAGTTAATATAATAACTGTGTTAAGTATAGAAAACCAATGGCTAATTTCTGTTCCATACAGAGATTAGCTATTGCTCTTAAATAAAACGGATTAAATGAAAAAGATTTTATTACTATTTTTAGTATTAATTTTTGGGAATTCAATATTAGCTCAAAATACCCAGCCTAACGATTGTGTAAATGCTATCGAGATATGCGGAAACGGAACATTAATCTCTAATGCCAGTGGCTATGGTGACAAATCGGAAGTTGCCGGATGTCAGGGGCAAGAGCACAATTCACTTTGGTTAAAAATCAATATCATACAATCAGGCACCCTGGGATTTGATTTAATTCCCTTAGACCCAAATATTATTGTTGATTACGATTTTTGGGTCTATGGGCCAAATGCTAGCTGTGGAGCTTTAGGAAGCCCTCTCCGATGCTGTACAACTAATCCCGCTGCAGCTGGCTTACCTAATAATATCACAGGTATGAATGGCACTTCTATTGCTACAACCAGTGGACCCGGACCAAATGGTAACGGATATGTAAGATGGCTTACTGTAACTGCCGGACAATCTTATTATGTTGTGATTGACAGACCCGTAGGAGAAGGTGGTTTCTTACTTCAGTGGACCGGATCAGCTATGGATGGCGCAGGAGCTTTTCCTATACCCCCAATAGCAAACCAAATTCAGGATGAAGTCCAATGCAGTATTAGTTCTAATGCATCGCCTTTTAATCTTAATAGTACCAGAAGTAAGATAAATCCTGATTTAATTAATAATACAATTACTTTTCATACAACTCTAGCCAATGCTGTTGATGGAATTAATCCATTACCTAGTCTTTACACAAATACTTCTAATCCTCAACGTATTTATGTCAGAGTGACAAATAACGTTGGCGGATGTTTTTCGCTAACTTCCTTTAATCTCAGAGTTTCTCCGATACCTACTGCTAACATTTCCTTATCAGAACCACAGGTTTGCGATGGAGAGAATATCACTGTCACTTTTAGCGGCACTCCGGGAGCTACCGTTGATTATACAGTCAATGGAGGAGCGACACAATCGGTTGTCTTGGATATTACTGCCGGAACTTATCTTTTGACTGAACCGGTAACTGAGGATCGAACCTATTCTCTAATTATTGCGAAAGTTATAGATGGAAATAATAATATCGCATGTTCTTCTAATCCTCTAACTGATACCAAAACAGTAACGATTAAACCAAAGCCTATCATTAACGGGGCATTAGCAACTTGTCTAAACGATACAACTCAATTAACAGGCTCCGGCATTCCTGCCACTACTAATCCATGGACTTCTTCTGATACAACAATAGCAACAGTGAATTCAACCGGACTGGTAACCGGTATTGCAGTTGGTACTTCAAATATTACTTATACTAATAATGATGATTGTTCCACAACTTCTACGGTTACTATTAATCCATTGCCAACAATAAGCGGAATTTCTTCTATTTGTGGAAGCGGAACAACTCAGTTAACAGGATCGGGAACACCAGCCACAACAAACCCTTGGATATCTTCAGATCCATCGATAGCTACAGTTACATCAAGCGGATTAGTAAGCGGGGTTTCGCCGGGAACAACTACCATCACCTACACTGATATTAATAATTGTTCTAACGAATTTGGCATTAACGTAATTACTTCTAATTCAACAGAAAGCGCAACTGCGGTTGTTTCTAATTACTTTGACGATGAGCAAACTATCACTGTAATTGTAGTGGGAGATGCTACTTATTTATACAGTCTAGACGGAGGTCCGTTCCAGACGAGTAATGTTTTTAATCATGTTTCACCCGGAGTACACTCTGTAACCATCCATGATACCGATGGTTGTACCGATATTATAATTGATGACATTCTTGCCATTAGTTACCCGCATTTTTTTACACCAAATGGTGACGGATACAATGATACCTGGAATATCTGGTCATTAAGTAATGATCAGCCAAATTCTGAAATTTATATTTTTGACCGTTACGGTAAATTACTAAAACAAATTACTCCTGCCGGAGCCGGATGGGACGGAACGTATAATGGACACAACTTACCATCTACAGATTACTGGTTCACGGTGAAATACAACGAGAACGGTACAGAAAAAATATTCAGAGCTCACTTCTCTATAAAACGATAGAACAAAAAAAACCATTCCCTTTACGAATGGTTTTTTTTATGTTCAAAAAGAAAATTTGTCAAAAATTGCAATTTTAGAAACCAATATTAATTCACTTCCATCAACAGATTGAATTCAACATTAATCCATTCTTCCAGAACAATCATTCCCATCATATAGGAAGTAGGTTCTAAGCCAAAATCACGAATAGTGAGCTTTTTCTTGCCATTAGCAGTATAGAGACGTCCGTCTTTTTGTACACTGACCGGAATTGTATATTCTTTTTGTCTGCCGGCAATACCTATATTTAATTTCACATTCGCCCTATAATCATTTTCTCTATTTGGGACTTCCTGCACATCAAAGGAATTTACTTCAATACTTAAATTAGGGTGTTTATCGGCTTTTATAAGAGTTAAAAAATCTCTTAGAGCCATTTTATTAGTCGAAGTAAAAGAGCGGGCTGCAATAAGCAGTTTATTATCTGACAAGACAAATTTATCCTGTTTTTCGGCAATACTGAAATTTACTTTTTTATTGGCCAATTTATCCCCATTCTGATACAACTTAAAACCAACCACATTTGTAGTTCCTAAAATAATTAAAGAACTGTTTTTTTGTAATGTAGCTGACACTGAAGTTTGGGAATAAACAACAGTCATACAAAAGAAAAAACCGATAAATTGACAAAGAAATTTCATGATTTAAAATTATAAAAAAACCGGCAAGATTGAACTTGCCGGTTGATTATTTAGGAGAAATTTATTAGAATGCAATTACTGCTTCAAACATTAAACCACTGAAGCTACCTCCATAAAGGTCATTCAACTGTGTGTTACCGGCTGCTGTCTGAGTATAATTACCATAGGTTTGATTAGTATAAGCAAGTTTAGCCAAAATATTTTTGGTCATAAACCATCCGGCAGAAGCTTCCAATCTGTTTACATTTACTGCTTCGGCATCAGCATTTGATAGTTTACCTGAAACAGTTCCGTAACGACCACCTAAATAGAATTGTTCAGTATTACCAAATCTGTAAACTACATCTCCCACAAATTGAGTGATATGACGGGCTGTTTCATCTCCCGCTTTATTTCCTCCTTGAGCAAACTCGGCAGTTCCGAAGAATTCTAACCCTTGGAATTTCACAAATGGGTTAAACATTAAACCAGAATACCAATTACCAAAACCAGGATTAAATCTTCCTGTTGTTGCATTAGCAGTCGGATCAAAGTTATTAGGTACAGCCACTCCGCCATAAGTATATGCCTGATGAGACATTACACCAAAATAACGCGCTCCTGCCCTGTCAGAAGACCAAGGGTTTGAACTCATATTGGCATTATAATTCAAAGATCCTGTAAATCTTACTCTCAAATCTTTATCCAATTGTTTGTCATAACCCAATTTAGCAAGGAAAGTAGGAGAAATTGTAGTATTTTGTCCGGGTGCTTTAGGAACAATCTCAGCTACCGATTGGTTCAATTTACCGTTAGTAATTCCTAACATACTCACCAAACCACCTCTGTTATAATAGACTTCCGCCCCCATATCTGTTTGGAAAGAATCCATAATATTACCATCAATAAACGGATTCATCATAGCGTTACCGTTATCGGTTCTTCTAAAGTGAGCATCTCCATAGTTGTTCTCCATTTGTCCGATTTTGATTGTAGTATATTTCATCAATCCGGCCATGAAATCTTTCTTAATGAAGTCTAACTTGTCTATTTGCAAGTAACCCCCTTTAACCCAGGTTTCATTATGATGTCTTGCAGAAAGATATAAATCCATATTAACACGAACTCCATCGGCCAATTGAGCTCCAAAACTCATGTTTGCCGCAGGTAAGTTGAATTGATTTTCCAGATCATTTAGTCTGTAATTTTCAACTGCCTTAATAGATCCGCTTGCAGGATAGGTTCCTGCTTTTTGATCATTGAATGAGTTCAATGCCTGGAATTGCATAGCAAATGCTCCTCCAATATATGCACTAAGTCCTTTGAACTCAACACTGTCTTTTTTGACATCAAACTGATTGATACCGTCTTTATCTCTTGCCATTCTGTTTTGGATGTGTCCAAAACTAATTTCCTGAGCGCTTGCCGCTGACAAACCAAACAAGGATAATGCTATAAGCGAATGAATCTTTTTCATTTTATAAAAATTTTAGTTAGTAAGTAATTATTGAATAAATTATGCTTTCTTAAAATCTATGTCTGCCTTAATAAGAACAGGATCATAGGTCTTGATTGTTCCAAAAACAGCTTTCGGCGGATCTACTTTGTATTCTGTCATTTTCAAAGGAACATTTGCTTTCAATTGTAAGCTACCGGACTTTGTCAATTGAGCTTTTGTTTTAATTGTTACCTTTTTAGTAGTCCCTGCAATAGTTAGATTTCCAACCAAATTCACATCCGATTCTGTTTCTGTTAAAACAGCAGTTGGCTCAGTTAATTTGAATATAATAGACGGATTTTCTTTATATTTCAATGCTTTATAAGTATTTTCATCCATTCCGTCTTTACCACTTTTTAATCCCTCTACGGCAACATTTAAAGACAACCCGGTAATTTTTGAATCGGAAACCACGGCCGAACTTCCAATTTTAGTAGCCTTAATACTCCATTTGTGAACATTTGAATCTCCATCTACAATAATACTGGAAGTAGAGGCAACTACATTGTAATTTTGAGCTTGCACTAATCCTGAAATTGTCATTGCTGCAACAATAAACAAATTTGATAATCGATTTTTCATACTCTTGAATTTTAAATTTTGAATTATTTTATAGATTTTTTAAGATTATTAACTCACTCAAAATCTATAAGCAAATTGAGTGATTTTCTTTATTGATTTAAATGATTTAAATCATGTTTTAGAAACTAATTTTTCAATAATAAATAATAAAATATTCGTTTTTTGAGAATCAAGCAAAGCCGCTAGATTTCTCCTACTAAAAAACATATAAATTTACTTGGTTAAATTTAACAAAATCTTTTCAGGATTTAATTAAATTTATATTTATTTTTAACAAAATAATAACATATTGATAAAATATTTTTTAACCACCAAAAATCACCAGCTATGAATTCAAAATTTACTCTAATTTGCAGAATCCTCTTAGGAACAATCCTTATCGTTTTCGGAAGCAACAAATTCCTGAATTTTATTCCCTTATCAGAAATCAACAATTCTCCTCCTTTTAATAGCCTGGAATACATACTACATTTAATAGGTATTTTAGAATTACTCATAGGAATCATGTTGGTCATTAAAAAATGGAATAATCTGGCGTTGATACTATTGGCTCCAATTTCAGTTAACATTATACTGTTTCACATTTTTGTACACATTCCCGGCATCAGCATTGCCCTTCTGGTTGTAACTCTTAACGGAATTTTACTTTACAAACACAGAAAAGCATACACCCCATTATTTATAAATTAGATTTCAACATTTCTTGTTAAACAAAAAAAGGCTCAAATTTCACTGAATTTGAGCCTTTTTTTATCATTATAATCTTTTATGATAATCCTGTAATATTTCCATTATCATCAATATCCATTCCTTCTGAAGCAGGAATAGCCGGCAAGCCAGGCATTCTCATCATCTGACCTACAATTGGCACCACAAATCCGGCACCGGCAGCCAATTCAAATTCACGTATATTAATGGCAAATCCGGCAGGACGACCTATTGCTTTTTCATCTTCTGAAAACGATTTCTGAGTTTTTGCTACGCAGACAGGAAAATTATTCACTCCTAACTTTTCGAATTCTTTCAGTTGAGTTCTTGCTTTTGCAGAATAATTGATTTCGGCAGCTCCATAAATTTCGGTAGCAATTGTTTTTATTTTTTCTTCAATCGAAAGATTCCAATCATATAATTGACGGTAATTATTCTCACCGCTTTCAATCACATCAACAACTGCTTGAGCCAAATCTGTAGTACCATTTCCTCCATCGCCCCATCCTTTCGAAAGAACTGCTTTTACACCTAAATTAGCACAAGCTTCTTTAATAAAATTCACTTCTTCATCGGTATCCGAAAAGAAACTATTAATTGCCACAACCGGATTCAATCCGAATTTTTTACAATTTTCAATATGCTTTTCAAGATTAGCAAAACCCTTTTTCACTCTTTCTAAACTTGGAGTATTATATTCTTCTTTTGAAGAACCTCCGTGATGACGCAAAGCACGAACGGTAGCTACAAGAACCAAAGCTTTAGGTTTCAAACCTCCCACAGGACATTTAATATCTAAAAATTTCTCTGCTCCCAAATCGGCACCAAAACCTGCTTCTGTTACCACATAATCACTCAAAGACAATCCCATTTTTGTAGCAATAATAGAATTGGTTCCTTGTGCAATATTGGCAAACGGACCTCCATGAATAATTGCGGGATTCCCTTCTAATGTTTGAACCAAATTTGGCTGAATAGCATCTTTCAACAAAATTGCCATTGCACCTTCGGCTTTCAATTCTCGTGCATATACAGGTCGTTTATCAAAAGTATATCCAACAAAAATATTTCCCAAACGTTTTTTCAAATCGGCAAAATCCTTAGACAAGCAAAGAATAGCCATCACTTCTGAAGCTGCGGTAATATTAAATCCGTCCTCACGCGGAATACCGTTCCCGGTTCCTCCAATACCTATTACTATTTGACGAAGCGCACGGTCATTCATATCCATCACCCTTTTCCAAACAATTGTACGCGGATCTATGTTTAAATTCCCGGTTTTGTTTTGAATATTATTATCAATTAAAGCTGATAATAAATTATTTGCTTTTTCGATAGCCGAAAAATCTCCTGTAAAATGAAGATTAATATCAACCATTGGAATTACTTGCGAATGACCACCGCCGGCAGCTCCTCCTTTTATTCCGAAAACAGGTCCAAGCGAAGGCTCACGAAGCACTACCATAGCCTTTTTTCCTATTTTATTCAATCCGTCAGTTAATCCAATAGAAACTGTCGTTTTCCCTTCTCCCGCAGGCGTTGGATTGATTGCCGAAACTAAAATCAAATTGCTGTTTTCTACTTTAGATTCGTTAATCAACGAAAGAGGCAGTTTTGCTTTGTATTTGCCGTAATATTCAAGATCATCCTGACTTACATTTAGTTTAGCTGCAATTTCGTTAATGTGTCTGATGTTTGCGCTTTGCGCGATTTCAAGATCTGTTAAATGTTGAGATGCCATTTTATTGTTTTATTTTAGTTTTATTTTAAAAATTAAGAACTCATTAAAATTAAATAAAAAACAAAAGCACCCCTTTGAATTTAACATCATTACAAAAAAACACTGTTTTTAAACATAAAAGAGCACTTATTTTATGTTTTTTAACTTTTAAACTGACTAAACAAAATATCTCATCCTTGATTTCAGAAAACAGGTCATCGATTTTACGGATTAAACTGATTTTACACAGATTAAATCTACTTAATCAAAAAAACAGGCTAACCATTTGGCCAGCCTGTTTGTAAATACAATAATTTTTATTTTTAACTCAAATTAAAGGAAATTTTTTATTGTTCCGGGCGGTTCATCACTCTCTATATTAAACCACTTTTTAGATGCACCACTAAATAAAATAATTAAAGCAGATACTTGAAGAATTTGTTTTAGTATCGAAATAATCATTATTCTGACATCACCTAAAGACATTATTTCAAAACCTACTTTGTATAAACTGCGAATGAAAAGAAGTATTTCCACGGAATAACAGATTAATAAAATAATTCGAGCCCATTTTTGCCTATTAATAATATTATAAGCTAAAAACATATAGAACGGTAAAGTAATTACTATAAAATTGCTTCCAATTGGTAAAGAGATGTTGTCACGGAGATAGTCATCCAATAATTCACATACCTGCGATATTAAAATCAATAGGATGACTAGCTTTATTTTATTAGGTGTTTTTGTTATCATGAATTGTTTTTATTTTATCTGTCTATAGTTTTTTTCTCTCAAAAACATGCAAAAATCGAATTTACAATAGGAATTAGGAAATACCAAGCAGGAAATCCTGCGTTTCTAACTCTTCTAATCTCCAAAGTAAAAAACAAGTAAATATATGTAACGATAAACTTTAAAAATATAAAAGAATTACCAATAAAAAAGAGAAAATATGAAAAACATTTCACTTTATCAGTTTTATTTGCTGTTAATATCTTAAAATGAGTTGGTTATATTTTGTTTACATATTGTCTTAAAAAAACTAAACAACTCCTATAAACTTGAAATCCATAGGTTTGATTGACAGACTGAAAGTCTGCTCGGTTAGAATATTTATTTATTTTTGCCACATTCCGAAATTTCGGGTTTCAGGAAATAGACCAACGATTTTACGGATTAAACCGATTTTTCACAGATTAATCTACTTAATCAAAAAAAAACAGGCTAACCATTTGGCCAGCCTGTTTGTAAATTATAGGAGAAAATTCTCTGAATATTAGCAGTATTCGTTGAAAGCGTCTTTAAGATTTTCTGCAATAGTTTCAGCAGGACGACCTTCAATATGATGACGTTCTAAGATGTGTACCAACTCTCCGTTTTTGAACAACGCCATAGATGGTGATGATGGAGGGAATGGAAACATGTGTTTTCTTGCAGTCTCAACCGCTTCTTTATCGACACCTGCAAAAACAGTGATAAGATTATCAGGAGTTTTAGTATTTTCTAAACTCATTTTAGCTCCCGGACGTGCATTTCTTGCAGCACAACCACAAACCGAATTAATTACCACGAAAGTAGTTCCTACTTTTGTTATAGCCGTTTCAACAGCTTCGGCAGTATTTAAGGATTGAAAACCGGCATCTGTCAATTCAGCCTGCATTGGTTTTACCATTTCTTCTGGATACATATTTTTTGTTTTAGATTTTTGAATTATGAGTTCAGATTTCTGAATCCGACACAAAGATAAACAGAATTCTAATTTTAGGAATTAAAGAAATCATAAAGATTGTATATTTTTGAATAACTGAAAAATGCTATTGTATCATTTTAAGAAAAACCAAGACACATTAGCTAAAACTACAGAAATTGTTCGTATGATGGCTTTTATAACTTTTCTTTTCCTTAATTTAGTCACCGGCAACATTATCAGATATTTAACAATTGAAAAGCCGGAATAATAATACGTTTCCAAAAGTCTATGTTATCCGGTATTTTTTTCAACTTTCGACTTAAAAAACCGTATATCTCATCCCTAAAAAACCTCTTATTCCCTGATTCGGTCCATAAACATAAGTAGGATCAAAAGTCAAAGCATACGGATTATCAGGAGTTGCCAACACATTTCCATTGGAATCATATTGCACGTTTTTATCAAAAGGGTCATTCGCACGAGCAATTATAAATGGATTTCCTTTATTGGGTGTCCAGTTCAGTAAATTTTTCACTCCCCCATAAATCTCTAATCCTTTGATTTTTGAGAAAGTAAGCTGAATATTCTGAATACTCCAAATTGGCGAATATTCTTTCCTTGGGTCTAAATCTCCCAAAAGAGGCAAACGCATGGGTCCGTAAACATTTCCGGTATAATCAATATCTAAATACACCTTTGGAATCCTATATGAAATTGTCCAGGTTCCGGAGAATTTTTCAGTCAAAATCTGTCTCGTTGTAACGTTATTTTCGGTTTTCGACACATCCATATAAGTCGCTCCCATTATCATTTTCAATCCATTTCTAAAAACAACATCCGCATTTAAACTAACACCTTTGGTTACTGCATGTCCGTCGAGATTTTTATAAATAATCTGATTCGGATTCGTATCATAATCCGGAACAATAGAATTCTGAAAATAAGTGTACCAGGCAGAACCTTCAAGTCCTACGAAATTACCGTTTTCGGCATACATTTTTTTCATGTAATTAAGATTGACATTATAAGAACGTTCCGGTTGCAGGTCTTCCAAAACCAAAACTTCTCTTGAACCCGTCAAAGCAGCATGTTCTTCGGTAAAAAGATTCACAACCCTGAAACCTGTTCCTGCGTTAAATCTAAGTATATTCTTATAATCTATTTTCCATTTATAAGCCAATCGGGGCGTAAAAATATTCCCGTGACGATTGTTGTAATCATAGCGTGCACCCAACAATAAATTGTGTTTTTCTGCCAAATGAATTTCATCCTGAAGAAAAAGACTTGGAATCCAACTAATATCTTCAGTAAGTGTAGCGGGAGTATTATCGTTATAAAACTGATAACGAACAGCTGTTCCGGCAAGTAAATCGTGTCGATTTATCTTTTTATCCCAAGTCAACTGACCAAAACCAATTCGTTGTTTTGCCAAAAACGGAATCTTTCCGTAAACGGAATTTTGGTCGTGATCGGTATATGAAAAAGTAAACAACATTTTCTCGGAAACCGGAAGTTCATAAGCTCCTAACAATTCCCATCTTTTGGTATAAATACTTTCGCCATAAACCTCATCTCCTCCCCTGTGTTTTTTCTCCCATTGCATTTCTCCTCCCCAACGGTCTTCATAAAAATAACGGCCTGCCATAGAAAATACTTTATCATTCTTTCTGTTGAAATTCCATTTCTGAAAAACAGAAATCCTGTCCTGCAAAGTCAAATCGGTAAAATTATCGTGATTATTATCTATCGGATTTCCGTATTTAAAATAATTGACACCTGTAAGTACCGAAGCTTTTTCTTTGATATTTGCCTTGAATCCCAAATCTGTATTAATTTCTCCCCAACCTGTAACAAAAACATCTGCTGACAATGCAGGAGCACCTTTTGGGTTTTTAGTAATAATATTAATCAAACCTCCCACAGCTTCACTTCCGTATAACGAAGAAGCCGGACCTTTCACGATTTCAACTCTTTCTATTAAAGAATTCGGAATTCCAGACAAACCATAAACCGTTGAAAGACCGCTTACTATCGGCATTCCGTCAATCAAAACTAAAGTATAAGGACCTTCCAAACCATTGATATGAATATCTCCGGTATTACAAATATTACAATTGAGCTGCGGACGAACACCGTTGCAGGTTTGTAAAGCATCAAAAATATTAGCTGTTGGATTTTTCTTGAAAAATGTAGGTTTATAAACCTCAACCGGAATAGGACTTTCAAGCCTTCTTACGGATTTTAAAGTCCCGGAAACAACTACTTCATCCAGAGCAGCATCATTTTTTAAATCAAAATTCAATACTATCTTGGTTGTATCATTTACTGTGATTTGTTTAGTCTGAGACAGTAAATCCGGGTAGGAAACCTTCAATTCATAGCTACCAAAAGGTATTTTTTCAAACAAATATTTTCCCTCACTATCACTTAATGATGACTTTTTCAAATTCATCAAAACCACTCTCGCCTTAGACAAAGGAAGACCATTGGCAGTAATGGTTCCCTCAATAGTGGTTTGTCCCATTAAAACACATTGAAATAAAAGACTAAACAACAGTATGATCTGTTTCATTAAAACTATTTTTAGATTTAATTAAATTATATTTTTAGGCAAATCTAAATATATAATTTTACAAAACGAATAAAATTTAATTACATTTGCTCAAAATTGTAATTTAAGAATGGCTAAATCATTAGAAGAAGTTCACGAATCGGTTCATACTCACAACAAAAAATCTGCTTTCCGAAAAATATTGGCTTTTTTCGGACCTGCCTATTTAATCAGTGTAGGTTATATGGATCCGGGAAACTGGGCCACCGATATTGCGGGTGGGAGTCAATTTGGCTACACTCTAATTTGGGTTTTACTTATGAGTAACATCATGGCATTGCTTCTTCAAAGTTTGAGTGCCCGCTTGGGAATTGTTACCCAAAGAGATTTGGCTCAGGCATCGCGCGAAACCTATTCACCATTCATCAATTATATCCTTTATTTTTTGGCAGAAATTGCCATTGCCGCCTGCGATTTAGCCGAAGTTTTGGGAATGGCCATAGGTATTAACCTATTATTTGATATTCCGTTGCTTGAAGGTGTATTGATAACGGTTTTAGATACTTTTTTACTTCTTTTTCTGATAAATAAAGGCATCCGAAAAATGGAAGCTTTCATCATAGTTTTGGTTGCTATCATTGGGGTTTCCTTTGTATTCGAAATGATTTTTGCCCAACCTGAACTTGGCAAAATTGCTGCCGGATTGATTCCATCTATTCCGAATGAATCTGCCTTGTATATCGCCATAGGAATCATTGGTGCTACCGTAATGCCTCATAACCTTTATCTGCATTCATCTTTGGTTCAAACCCGAAAATTCGACAGAAGTCCGCAAGGAATTAAACAGGCTATTAAATACAATTTTATTGATTCGGCCATTGCTCTGAATCTGGCTTTTTTTGTAAATGCAGCCATTCTGATTTTGGCGGCGGCTACTTTTTACAAAGTCGGAATGTACAATGTTGCCGAAATTCAGGATGCACATCGTTTTTTAGAACCTATTTTAGGAAGTAAATGGGCTCCTACTTTATTCGCCATTGCTTTAATTGCCGCAGGACAAAGTTCAACAATAACCGGAACATTAGCCGGACAAATCGTAATGGAAGGCTATTTGAATTTACGTATTCAGCCTTGGGTTCGCCGAATAATTACGAGACTAATCGCAATTGTCCCTGCTGTTGTGGTTATCTCTATTTTTGGCGAAGGTGTTACGGGAAAATTACTGATTTTGAGTCAGGTAATTATGAGTTTGCAACTTGGATTTGCGATCATTCCGTTGATACATTTTGTGAGCGATAAAACAAAAATGAAAGGATTTCACATTGGCACAAAAACCAAAATCGCTTCCTGGATTATCGCCATAATTATTGTTTCTCTGAATGGAAAAATGGTTTTTGAAGAAATAAAAGGTTTCATACGTGCTTCTGAAAATCCTGTCTGGATTTGGTCAACCATAGTTCCAATAAGTATTGGCTTCCTGATTCTACTGCTTTACATCATTTTTAAACCATTTTTTACAAAATCGAAAATTGATATTCTGAATCATTCCCCACACAATCTTAAACTTAAATTTTCTGAATCAGGAAACCAGAACAAGAAAAATATTGCAGTTTCGGTCGATTTTTCTGAAGCCGATGAAATTGCTCTTAACAGTGCTTTTGAATTAGGCGGGATTGAAGCAAAATACACCTTAATTCACATAGTAGAAACCGTTGGTGCCATGATTTATGGTGAAAACACTGACGACCACGAAACCATCATAGACGAAAAATTACTGAATGAATATCAGCAAATGCTTTCGGAAAAAGGATACAAAGTGGTAACAAAACTCGGATTTGGAAAACCTCACAAAGTGATTCCTGAAATTATAAACGAAAACAATTATGATATTTTAGTAATGGGAACGCACGGACACAAAGGAATCAAGGATTTAATTCTTGGAACAACAGTCGATAAACTGCGTCATAAAATTTCGATTCCGTTGTATATTGTTAAAAGCAATAGGCAATTGTAAAAATTAGAAATCAGAAATCAGAAGTCTCACATCCTAAATCCTAAATCCAAATGACTTTTTCAGAAGAAAATTACCTAAAAGCCATATACCATCTCACAACTATTTCTGATTCCGGAATCAGCACCAACGCTATTGCTGAAATAATGGATACCAAAGCATCGTCGGTAACCGATATGCTTAAAAAATTGGCAGAAAAAGATTTAGTAAACTATAAAAAATACCAAGGTGTTTCCTTAACAGAAAAAGGTCTTTTAAGCGCTAAAATGATTGTGAGAAAACATCGCCTTTGGGAAGTTTTTTTAGTCGAAAAACTGGATTTTTCATGGGATGAAGTACACGATGTAGCCGAACAATTGGAACACATCAAATCGGAAAAACTTATCAATAAATTGGATGAATTTCTTGATTTCCCGACTGAAGATCCGCACGGAGACCCAATTCCTGACGCTCTTGGACAAATCAAAAAAATAGAAAAACAACTTCTTTCAGATCTGGCTGAAAACCAAAAAGGAATTTGTGTAGGAGTAAAAGACACTTCGGCCGAATTTCTTAAATATCTTGATAAGCAGAAAATTGCGTTGGGATCCAGTATTGAAATTCTTGGGAAAGAAAGCTTCGATTTGTCTTTAAAAATCAAAGTTGATGAAACAGAAATCACCATTTCTAACAAAATCGCGAGTAATCTTTTTGTGAAGTTGGTTTAGTTATTACACCCACAATCATCACTTCCGCAACTCTTGTCAGATTTTTTCTTTTTCTTCCAAAAGAATTTACGAATCAGAAAAGAAACTGCAATTGCGAGAGTAATAAAAGCCAATATTTCCTGAAACATATTGTTTATTTTAAAATTTGATATGCAATCAAAGCCACCAAATAAGCAAAGGTACTCATGGTAATTAACTGGCCAAAAGCCCATTTCCAGCTATTCGTCTCTTTTTTAGTAACAGCAATCGTACTGGCACATTGCATCGCAAAAGCATAAAAAAGTAATAAAGAAATCCCGGAACTGAGGTTGAATATCTTCTTTCCGGTAACCGTATTTACCTCTGCGGCCATTTTATTTTTGATAGTTGCCTCATTATCGCTTCCGCCAACACTGTAGATTGTTGCCAAAGTACCCACAAACACTTCTCTGGCGGCGAATGAACTGATGATGGCAACTCCTATTTTCCAGTCGTAACCCAAAGGAGAAATCAACGGCTCAATAGATTTTCCCATTACACCTATATACGAATTTTCGAGTTTGTAAGCTGCTACTTTATTTTCAAATTCTACAGATGTTAATTGCTCATTTTGTGTTTGAGCCACAATATTACTTTCTGCGTTTTCAAACGTTTTTCCGGGACCGTAAGATGCTAAAAACCAAAGCACCACAGAGATTGCCAAAATAATTTTTCCGGCCCCAAAAACAAAGGCTTTTGTCTTTTCAACCACATTAATCGCCACATTCTTGAATAATGGCAATTTATAATTCGGCATTTCGACTATAAAAAATGTTTTACCTGATAATTTCAAAATTTTATTCAGAATATAAGCCGAAAAAATCGCCATTCCGAAACCTAAAAGATATAGCAACATCAAAGTAATACCTTGCAAATTAATGATTCCAAACACGGTTTTATCCGGAATAACCAATGCAATAATAATTGCATAAACCGGAAGCCTTGCAGAACAGGTAGTGAAAGGCGTTACCAAAATAGTAATTAAACGCTCTTTCCAGTTTTCAATGTTTCGGGTAGCCATAATCGCAGGAATGGCGCAGGCAGTTCCTGAAATCAACGGAACAACACTTTTTCCTGATAATCCAAACCTTCGCATTATTTTATCCATCAAAAAAACCACACGACTCATATAACCGCTTTCTTCCAAAATGGAAATAAACAAAAACAAAAAAGCAATTTGCGGAATAAATATCAGAATCCCTCCTATTCCGGGAATGATTCCTTGTGAAACTAAATTTGTAAAAGTTCCGGCAGGCAAATTATTGGCTGTCCAGGCACTCAAAGACGCAAAAGTACTATCGATAAAATCCATCGGAATTTCGGACCAATGGAAAATTGCCTGAAATATTACAAACAAAATAGCAAAGAAAATAAAGAAACCACCCACTTTGTGAGTAAGAATTCGATCCAATTTTGCTCTAACATCAGTAGCTTTACTCGAATCAACTTTCAAACCTTCTTTAAGAACATCGTTTATAAACTGATAACGTTTGATTGTTTCTTTTTGCTGTAAACGTTTCAAATCGGAATGCGATTTGGTAAACGAGCTTCTTATTTCGTTTCGCTCCAGATTTAAAAAATTAACATCCTGAGTAATAACCAACCACAATTTATATAAAAGTTGGTTTGGAAATGCTTTTCTAAGATTATTAAAATAGTCAGGATCGATACTCGAAGCATTCAAACAAGGTTCATTTGAAATATGTTTGTATTGAACAATCAGGTTTTTCAATTCTTCAATTCCTGTTCCCTGTCTTGAACTTATAAGCGCAATCTTGGTTTTAAGATGTTCTTCAAGATACGGAATGTCGAGTGAAATTCCTTTTAATTTCATCCTGTCGGCCATGTTTATGACCAGAATTGTCGGAAGTTCAAGATCTTTTATTTGGGTAAATAAGAGTAGATTTCGTTTTAGGTTTTCAACATCGGTAACAACCAAAATAACATCGGGATATAACTTATCGTTTTTATTGAGCATCAACTCAATAACTACATTTTCGTCTATAGAACAGGCATTCAGGCTGTAAGTTCCCGGTAAATCGAGTATGTTGGCTTTAATGTTTTGAGGTAATTTGCAGAAACCTATCTTTTTGTCAACCGTAATTCCGGGATAATTCCCCACTTGTTGATTCAAACCGGTAAGTTGATTGAAAACAGAAGTTTTACCGACATTAGGGTTGCCTATCAGTGCAACATTGATACTTTGACCACTCATTATTGGTTATCCTTAATTATTTCAACTTTTATTTCTTTGGCAGTCTCCACTCTTATGGCAAGATGCGAACCATTTACATCCAAATACAAAGGATCTCCAAAAGGCGCAATTTGAAGCAACTGAATTTCATTGCCCGGAAGACAGCCCATTTCCAGTAATTTCAAGGGAACAGCTTCTATATCAAAATCCGTTATAATTGCTTTTTGACCTTTTTTCAGAGAATGTACAGTAGTTACCAAAGCTTATTTAGATTGAATTAAGATTGCAAAATTAAACATTATAAACCTAATCCGCCTGAACTTTTATCATTTTTTAAGAACTTGTGTAAAAGTCAATCTCATTCTTCGTTACACAGGAAATTAATATCCTCAATAAGTCTTTGAATTTCCTCTTTATTTGTACCATCATAAAAACCCCTGATACGTTTTTTGGTATCGACCAAAACAAAATTTTCTGTATGAACCATATCGTACATTTCGGCAATATTGGATGTTTTTACCGCCAAATACGATTTTCGGGCAATGCCGTAAATTGCCTTCTTATCACCGGTAACCAAATTCCACTTACCATCAATCACTCCTTTTTCAAGTGCATATTTTTTCAAAACCGGCACGCTGTCCTGATCGGGCAAAACCGAATAAGAAAGCAACATCACTTTTTGGTTTTTGGCGAAAGCTTTCTGAACCTCAACCATATTAGTTGTCATTTTTGGGCAAATAGTCTGGCAGGTTGTAAAGAAAAAATCAGCAACATAAATCTTGCCTTCATAATCTTTTTGGGTAATTGTTTTTCCGTTTTGATTCGTAAACGAAAAATCGGCTATAGTGTGATATTTACTCACATATTGAACGGTAGAATCTACCAATTCAGGATTCACATCCGCAGGATTCTTAACCGGCAATGTCTTTTTCGGACTCAGTAATTGATAGGAAATTGTAAGAAAAACAACTGTAAAAAAAGCGAAAAATGTAATGAGTTTGCGATACCGTTTTAAATAATGCATTGATTGAATTTTGCCGCAAAAATAGGAAAAGAAGTTGTATCAGAACTCAATTTGGCACAAAAACAAAAAAATGTAAATATTTCTTTTTAAACAAACTAACTTCAAATTAAACGCAAGGTGCGCAAAGAATATTCAAAACATGACATTTTAAGTTCGCAAAGAGTCTTTGCGAACTTAAAAATTACCAATCAAAAGAAAAGACCTTGCTCCCGAAATTTCGGGATTGCGGTTAAATTCTAATAAAGATATTTGGTCAAAAACTATTTAACAGCCAAAGCTTCTCCTTCAAAACGGATTCCGTCCCAACCGGTTTTCATGAAGTTGCGGATGTTTTGATGATTCGTTCCATTAGGATCTTTCAAAACCTCATCAAAATAAATTGGTCCAAAGCAAGCCAAAGTTTCTTCCTGAGTCAGATTTTGAAGTTTCGCAAAAGAAAACAACTTACAAGAACCTGAATTTTCTCCTGCTGCATTATGTTGCTCCCCATTTTGAAAAGCTGTTGGAGTAAAGTTATAATTAGCTTCAATTACCGCAATGGTATCGGCAAAAACTATATTTTGTGGAGTTTGTCTTAGTTTTTCTAAAAAAGGAGTAATGGTATTCATTCTGTTAATATTTGAAATTGTTATTTCTATTGAATTTTATTTTTTGTCACCGGCTTTCCTCCCACTACCACTACAATTTCACCTTTTGGAGGTTTTGCTTCAAAATGTTTTAATACTTCTTCAGCAGTGCCACGAATCGTTTCTTCATGTAATTTTGATAATTCTCTGGAAACCGAAACCGGTCTGTCTGCTCCAAAATATTGCACATATTCAGCCAAAGTTTTGACCAATTTATGAGGAGAAACGTAGAAAATCATCGTTCGGGTTTCTTCAGCCAAAGCCAAAAAACGGGTTTGACGACCTTTCTTTTCAGGCATAAATCCTTCAAATACAAATTTATCATTAGGCAAACCACTGTTTACCAAAGCCGGCACAAAAGCAGTAGCTCCGGGAAGACATTCCACAGCAATTCCGTTTTCGACACAGGCACGGGTAAGCAAAAATCCGGGATCAGAAATAGCTGGCGTTCCCGCATCAGAAATCAAAGCGATATTTTCACCTGCTTTTAATCTCGTAATCAAATTCTCAACAGTTTTGTGTTCGTTGTGCATATGATGACTGTGCATGTGAGTGGAAATTTCGAAATGCTTCAACAATTTCCCACTGGTGCGGGTGTCTTCGGCCAAAATCAAATCGGCTTCTTTCAAAATCCGAATGGCTCTGAAAGTCATATCTTCAAGATTGCCAATGGGCGTGGGAACTATATATAGTTTTGACATAAGTTTAAAAATGGAACACGAATTCTATCCTGCCTTTTTAAAAATAACCGCAAGGGACGCAATATTATTAAAAATATTTCCCTTTATGTAAATTTAAGCACACGAAGCTTTGCATACATAAAAACTCAACTTAAAAAGGAAAGCCTTGCTCCCGAAATTTCGGGATTGCGGTTAAAATCACGAGCATAATCCGTGTAAATTATTTATTGTTGAATTTATTCGGTTTATTCAAACTTCTTGGCAATGATGTCCATAAATCTTTCGGCATATACTTCTTTGCCTTCCCAATTATGATAATCCGGCTTCACCATTTCTTCAATAAAAACAACCACTTCATCAAAAGTATCAAAAGTGCTGACCTGAGAAACCACGCGATTCATTTCTTCACTGCTTCCGCCAAAAAGATTTTTCTCGAAACCAATTTTATCATTCAAACCGAAAGTAATTGTTTTTTGTGTTTTTTCACTCACAGGAACAATAGGCGAAATCTCAATTTCCGGTTGAGAAGCAATCTTATCTTCAATAAATATAGGCTCTTCTTCAATAGTTTCTACAACAGGTTCCGAAACTTCAACTACATTTTCAGAAACTATTGGTTCTTGATTTACTTCGGCATGAACCTCTGAAACCGGAATTTCAGTTGAAATTTTTTCTACTCGTTCAAATACCGGTTCTATAAAAGAACTCCCTAATAAATCTTCTAATGAAATCTGAACAGGCTCAGCATTATTCATTGATTGGATATCCGATTTCAATTCTTCTTCGGGTTCTTCCTCTGGTTCAGTTTCCGGTTCTAAAGGTGTTTCTTCCTCACCAATTTCAACAATTGAAGGAGGTGTCATTTCCGGAATTGATTCGATTCCAATTTCCGGAAGATCTGAAATTTCTTCTTCCTCTTCTTCCTCTGAATGAACAGTTTCATTTATCGAAGCGGGTACTGTTTCAGAAGGCGTTATTTCTTTCTGAAAATCCAGCGAAACCTCGGGCATATCATAATTTGATGAAACTTCATTAAAAGCAGTTTCTACTTTTTGTTCCATTTCAACCTGACCAATAGTTGGTTTTATATCCTGAAACTGCTCTTCAATAAAACGAAGAACAGACAATTTTTCATAAAGTTTCTGAGTTTCTGAATGCAATTGTTGCAATTCTGATTTTCCTTTAAGTTTCAGAATTCTATGCGCAATGCTTATTAATTCCGATTCTAATTTCTTTTTCATATTTATTCCGTTTTTGTCTGGTTCAAAAGGGTTTTCCTTGCTCTTTTCACATTAACAAAGAGCTCTTTTTTTAAGCATTGTAAAAGTATAAATTTTACAACAACATTTATTTCTGATAAGAAATAATATTAAAATACATTTTGATTCCTAAAACAGCTCTTTTAAAATTAATATCAATCAACTAAACCACGGACTTTAAGTCCATCGGTTTGATCAGCAGACTGAAAGTCTGCATGGTTGGAATATTTATTTTTTTGCCACATCCCGAAATTTCGGGATCAAGATTAGCACTGAATAAAATAATTTCTTGAAACCGGCGAAATACCCCGAGGCAAAGCCTCGAGGAATTATTTAGATTAATCTGTGTGAATCTGTTTAATCAGTGGCTGAAAATTTTTAGAAACTGAAA
>CAZWAF010000044.1:0-15190 GCA_964631795.1 uncultured Flavobacterium sp.
TCAGGGCCTCTTATGAAGGTTGGTGTATCCAGAAAGATGTGTCCACACGATAGGACACATCGGGACTGAAAGGGATTTTTGTTTTCTTAAACCATGATTAAAACTAGGATTATTTTGTGATTTCTCCCTTCGGTCGAGATGACAAACAGCCCCCAATTGCTCTAATGCTGGGTTAAATCAACTCTTAATTCTCCTCCGGCTTCACAGCTCTGTGGCTTCTCTTTTGTTTGAGCAAAGTAGCATATTGATCTACATAAGTATTGATGCCGGAAATAACAGTGTCGTAATCCGGGCTATTATTTATTATTGAGTGTGAATTCAGAAACTTGCACAAATTGTCATAAGCTGCATTTACTTCAAGACGTTTGCTTTGCATGTTCTCATCCGAAACTTGCGAATATTCATCGGTTCTCAAAGCGTACAATCTCTTGAACTCGTTGTTAGCATTTTCCAGTTCAGTAATCCAATTGGTCAATTTTAAGTTGTTCATTGAAGCAGTCAGGTCGGGTTTTGTACGCCAATCGTTTACCAGACTTTCTATCTTTGCCGTCTCGGTCTGATAGTCGTTTCGTATAATATTGTTACCATAGTTTAGAATATTTTTCTGCAACAAGCCAGAAGTTGTTCTCATGCTTTCTTGATAATGATAGGTGTTTCCATCTACAATTTTTATAATTCCGGTTAGAATTTGGTCTCTGAGCGCATCTGCTTCTACTATTTTTTCAGAAATAGAGCTGGCTTGAACCGATTTGTAAAGATTTTTCAGTTCGTTCACTTTTTGAGAAAACACATCGTGTTGCGGTTTTACCTGCAATGCGGTTGGGTTTTTGTCTTGCACGAGAGTCATTACATAATCCATGAATTGTACATAAACAGGATTTGAAAGCTTGGTAATTTGAAGCGATTTAATCATAATTTTAGGTTGATTAGAGGTTAGTTACTATTTGTTTCGGCCATTGAGCCGTTAAATCTATTTTGAATACGTTCGTTTTTTATGCGGAAGCGCTTCCGCAAACTTTGTTGGACTCATCGCCTATGCGCTAAACCTTCCGCAAACTTTGCGGACGACTTTGCGCAGTGGAAAAACCTTACGCAAAGTTTGCTGATGACATTTCGTCTGAGCTAACCGTTCCGCAAAGTTTGCGAACCACTTTTCTCATGGGCAAAAGCCTTCGCAAACTTTGCGGAAGCACTTCCGCTTATGAAAACCAACAAATCATAAAAGAAACAGTCGGTTGCTATATAGAAATAGCGACCGACTGTTTTAGCGTTTGTGTGATAAAAAATATAATTCATAGTTTTAAGCCAATCATTCGGTTTGGTTAATTGTTTTTGTTTTAAACCGATTTGTATGTTGACTAAAATAAAAAACTATAAATATATCTGCAAAATAAATGTTAATTTTTTATTTATTAATATTTGAAAATTAAGAAAAATGTTTGTGTTTGAGGTTTTGCCAAGAAGAATTTAATATAGTATCAACGATTTTCTGTTGTATCAGGAGGTAATTCGAAGTTGAAGAACTCATTTAGCGATACATCCAAAGCTCTGATAATTTTAAAGACAGTACTTATTGTGGGATTTGTTTTAACCGTTTCGATGCGGGCAATTTGGGAAAGTGTTAATTCTGAACGATATGCCAATTCTTCTTGAGAAATTCTTTTTTGAGAGCGAATTTCTTTTAGCCGTTTAGCTAACAGCTGTAATCCATCCTTATCAAAGACAAATTTTCTTGATATATCTTCATTTGTTTTCATTTATCAAAATGAAGCTATAATTCAGTAAAATATTATAGCAAATTTGCTATAATATTTTACTTTTGTAAAAAAATAATCCTTGAAACAAGACTTAAACAAAACAATGTTTTAAGACTAATTGAGAGGAATAATATTGTTAAATTAGCAATCTGAAAATTAAATAAGTAATCTAAACCCCAAAATATGAAGAAAAAACCTATTTACATACTGCTTATAGCATTGGGTCAAACGGTATTTGGTCAAACTGTTTCCAAGCAGATTGTCGGTGCAGCAGGAACCACCCAGTCAAATGGCGATGTCCGTTTGAGCTGGACAGCCGGAGAACCTATTGTGGGTTTGATGAGCAGCGGAGGAACCCAATTGGGTAGCGGCTATTATTCTTCCATGGATATAAAAGCACTTTCAACAGAAGAGTTTACCATGGATGTAGCTATTAAAGTCTATCCGAATCCTACAACCCAGTATTTATACGCCGAACAGCAGGACAATCATCAAATGGAAATTAGGCTGATTGACCTTGGCGGAAAAACACTTTTTACTAAAAAAGTGAATTCAAAAGAAGCGATTGATGTTTCGGGTTTCGTTACCGGTCTGTACTTGATTGAGTTGAGAGATGCCGAAACCAATAAGAAGAATACTTACAAAATCATTAAAAAATAATCCCAAATATAAAGACATGAAAAAACTTTACATATTATTCGCATTACTATTAAGTCTGGTAACTTTTGCTCAGGCACCCGAAGGATTCAATTATCAGGCAACGGTAAGAAACAGTGTCGGGACATTGATTACTAATAAAAACGTTGATTTTACATTCAAAATAATCAAGGACTCTCCAACAGGAACTGCCGTTTATTCAGAAACTCGTACTGTAACTACGGATGATCTAGGAGCAGTAAGTTTGGTAGTAGGACAAGGAACTCCTACTGCAGGAACATTCTCTGCTATTGACTGGAGTAACGGAACTTATTATTTAGGTATAGAACTAAACACTGGTTCTGGTAATGTTGCCATGGGAACTACTCAGTTGTTGAGCGTGCCTTTTGCGCTTTATGCTAAGACGGCAGGAAGCACTCAAAACTTAGGTAGAGTAACAATTTCTATAACAGGAAATATATCAAACGAGGAGGCGGCAAAACAAATAGCTGAAGAGTTTGGCCCACTGACAGAAAACATTTATATTGTCAATACTACTGGATTGACTACCGTAGATTTAAGTTTATTAACCAAAGCACAAAATATAAAGATTAGAAATAATTCTGATTTGGCAGTTGTTGACCTAAATGGAGTGAAATTTATAAATGAATTAAAAATTGAATTAAATCCTAAATTAAAGGATTTTAACGCAAATTCATTGAAAGAGTTAGCTGTTGGATTAACTTTAGGATATCAAAAGGATTTACCTTCCTTAACATCTTTGAATTTACCACAACTTTCCTCAGGAATAGTATCTATTTATTATAGTCCTTTACTTACTTCTTTGAGCTTACCTAAACTTGTTGAAGGATATGTATATGTTTATAACACACCTTTGACTTATTTGAACTTGCCTTTATTCACGAAAGGAAATGTTTATGTTTATTATACATCATTAACGTCTTTAAGTTTGCCTTTGTTTGCTGAGGGTATGTTTAATGTCTCTAGTAATAAATCGTTAACAGTCATTGATATCCCCTCGTTTGCAACAGCGAAACGTTATAACGAAGGATACAGTCCTTTTAACGCAAGTCATAACTCATTATCAAGTTTAGAAATAAATAAAATTTTGAATATTCTCAACACGAAAGTTACATTTAAAGATAATAATGTAACTGTTTATTTAGAGAATCAAACTCCTAGTGCATCGCCAACCGGACAAGGGCTGATTGATAAACAAGGATTAATAAGCAAAGGAATTAGTGTTTTGACAGATTATTAATACTTGGCCTGATATGCATAACGATCGCGCGAAAATTCTTTCCGCGCCCCCCGCTCCCGCGAGCTTCTAGCTCGTGGGCTCAAACAAAGCAAGCAAAAAAATGAAACTAAATTGAAATGGATATGAATTAGATGGTGGCCACGAGCCTGAGGCTCGCGGGAGCAGCATTAAATAATGATTCTTTTTTAAATTCAAAATCCAACCGCTCGGATATGAGTAACGACAGCTCGGTTCCGAAACTTCGGGATTCCGTACCCTTAAACAAAAGCAGATAAAATAAAATCCCTTTCAAAGTAAGTTATTGAAAGGGATTTTTTTGTTTGAAAAGTATCAACTTATTAAGGAGCGGGATCCGGAAATACTTTTTGTACTTCTTCAATTTCCTGTAAAATACTCTCCGAAAGTGTTACATTAATTGTATTGATGTTTTCTTCCAATTGTTGTAAAGTGGTCGCTCCAATGATAGAACTGGTTACAAAAGGTTGCGTTTGCACAAATGCCAAAGCCATTTCGGTAAGAGTCAATCCGTGTTTTTTGGCAATTTCGCTGTATCTTTTGGTAGCTTCCTCGCAATTGGCACTATTATAACGCGCAAATCTCGGAAACAATTTGATTCTGGCATTGGGATGTTCTTCTCCGGTTAAGAATTTTCCTGACAAAACGCCAAATGCCAAAGGAGAATAAGCCAATAAACCTACATTTTCTCTGAATGATACTTCAGATAATCCAACTTCAAAAGAACGATTTAATAAAGAATAAGGATTTTGAATGCTAATCATTTTGGGTAAATTGAATTTTTTGCTTTCTTCCAGAAAACGCATCGTTCCCCAAGGGGTTTCGTTTGAAACTCCAATATTCCTGATTTTCCCTTGTTTGATTAAATTGTCTAAAGTTGTCAAAACTTCATTTGTATTGTCAACCCAAGGGTCGTTAAAACCGGTAAAACCACGTTGTCCAAACATATTCGATAAACGTTCCGGCCAGTGCAATTGGTAAAGATCAATATAGTCGGTTTGCAGGCGTTTTAAACTTTTTTCTACCGAAAGGGTGATGGTTTCAGAATTAAACGTCATGTCTTCGCGAATGTAAGCCAGGCCTCGACTTGGTCCTGCGATTTTGGTTGCCAAAACAATATCTTCTCTTTTTCCTGATTTCTTAATCCAGTTTCCGATAATTTTTTCGGTAGCTCCGTAATTTTTTTCCTCGGCCGGCACCGAATACATTTCGGCTGTATCTATAAAATTAATTCCTCTCTCTAAGGCAAAATCTATTTGAGAATGACCGTCGGCTTCTGTGTTTTGTTTGCCAAAGGTCATGGTACCAAGGCAAATTTTACTGACTTTAATATCGGTATTTGGAAGTGTTGTATATTTCATGTTTTTTGAAAAATGAATGACAAATATAAAATATTAAAATTGAAAAGGATTAGAAGTTGTTACACAGAGATGCGCAAAGGAAAGCACAGAGCAACGCAAAGTTTTTCTGTAATTCCGTAAAGAGAGATTAAATTAATTTGGCTAGAATTGGAAAACAGAAGTCCATAAAAAAAGCCCGAAACATTTGGTTTCGGGCTTTTAATATTATGAAAATCAATTGTTAGATATTGATTTTTTTAGCAATTGCAGAAGGAACTGCTTTTTTGTGCACCATGATGTCAGTCACTTTGAATTTTGCATAATCTTTAGTCATATACAAATATCCTTTGTGGTCATTTGATAATCCCCAAGAGTTTTTTACGATGTAGTATTCTTTACCGTTTTGGTCTTTAGAAATACCTACAATGTGCATTCCGTGATCGTCAGTAGTTGACCAGTTATCAAATTGTTTTTGACGTAAATCTTCGTTGATTGCTCCTTCTTTTTTAGGACCGTTGAACATATCTGCTTTTTCTTCGGCAGTCATGTCTTCAAATCTTTTTTCAGAAACAAAAGCTACTCCGTTTTTCCAGCTGAAGCTTTTCTCGCTTACGTCTCCACCCCAGGCAACAGTGTAACCGTTTTTCAAAGCATTGTCAATTATTTCAGTGATTTCGTCCATTTTTACGTTGTAAACTTGGTCAAAACACCAGTTGTCCGGAATCAATAATGTGAATTTTGAATAGTATGGATATTCTTTCAAAGAAGAGAATTCTACATAATCATCAGCATTGATACCTACCACTTCTTTGGCAAATGTTTGAGGAGTGTATTTTTTTCCATTATAATCAAATGATTGAGGAACTGCTCCCAAATAAGAATCGATTATAGAAGAATAAGCTTTTTCCCAAGCCGGAGATAATTCTCCGTTTGGATTTTTGATGATAGCTGCCAAAGAAGCTTCTAAGATAGCCGACATTTCGTTGAATTTGTTTTTGTCAGTCCCGTAGTTCAATCCTGTGTAAACAGATTGAGGCACAGTTCCGTACTTTTTGTACATATTCATTACATCATGAAATGCTCCACCTTCACCTAATGCAACAGCACCATGCATGCGAACATACATTTTTCCTTTTTCAACATAGGCATTACGGGCTGTGAAAATTTGAGACAATTCAACCGGTTTTTTACCCATACGGATCATTTCTGATTCGATGAATGAATTTCCTGAATAACTCCAGCAAGTTCCTGAAGAACCTTGGTTTTTAACTGGTGTATTCTCAAGATTTATCATTTCAGTAAACTTGAAAGATTCTTTACTCTTAGTACTTGCATTTGCGTTAAGCGAATTTACTAAGTTGTCTTGTGCAAATCCGTTGCCCATTCCTGCCAAGAAAGCAGAAGCAATAATAAACGATTTAATGTTTAATTTATACATATTCTCTAATTTTGATTTTTTGAATTGGTTCGCAAATCAACAAAATTGTTACAAAACGAACGCAACTTTTAACAGTTATTTTTGATTTTAAAGGGTTTCTTTCAGCCATTTGAAGAATTCACGTTGCCAAACCAAACCATTCTGTGGTTGTGTTACCCAGTGATTCTCGTCCGGGAAATACAGGAAGCGGCTTTTTATTCCGCGTAATTGTGCCGCCTGGAATGCTTCCTGACCTTGTCCAACCGGAACTCTGTAATCTTTTCCGCCTTGGATAATCATGATAGGTTTATTCCATTTTTCTACCATGTTTATAGGGTTGAAAGTACCGTAACCTTTTTGAGCGTCTTTGTTGTTTTTGTCCCAATAAGGTCCGCCAAATTCCCAATAGTTAAAGAAAACTTCTTCGGTAGTTCCAAACATACTTTGAGTATTGAAAACACCACAGTGAGAGATAAAGGTTTTGAAACGGTTATTGTGAATGCCGGCCAAATAGAAAACAGAGTAGCCTCCAAAACTGGCTCCAACCGCTCCAATTCGGGATTTGTCAACGTAGCTTTCTTTGGCAACGTCATCAATTGCCGAAAGATAATCCTGCATTACTTGTCCTCCCCAATCTTTGGTGATTTGTTCGTTCCATTCTACTCCATGACCTTGCATTCCGCGACGGTTTGGGGCAACTATTACATATCCTTGTGCTGCCATCAGAGAGAAATTCCAACGATACGAATAACTTTGAGTTAACGGAGATTGTGGTCCTCCCTGACAATATAAAAGTGTTGGGTATTTTTTAGTAGCATCAAAATTTGGAGGAAGAATTACCCAAACCAACATTTTTTTACCATCGGTTGTAGTTACATATCGTTTCTCAATTTTGCTTAAAGCCAAAGAATCATAAGTTGATTTATTGGTTGTTGTCAATTGTTTCCAATTGTTTTTCTTCAAATCGTAAGAAAAGATTTCGGCTGAATGATTCATATCGGTTCTGGTAAGAATAACATTGTTTCCATTGAATCCAACTACGCTGTTTACGTCAAAATCGCCATTGGTAATTTGTTTTACAACAGGGGCTTTTTTGCTCGAACCCGGAAAATTAACTTCAAAAAGTTGTTTGGTTCCGTCAATTGGAGCAATGAAATATACTTTTGAACCGTCCTGACTCCAGTAGAAATGATCTACAGTTCCGTCCCAGGCAGCAGTAAGATTGATTTTTGTTCCTTTAAAATCTACAATGATGTCGTTTTTGTCAGCCTCATAACCATCACGTTTCATTTGTAACCAAGTTAGATTTCCTGAAGGAGAAAACACAGGATTAGTATCGTAACCCAAATTTCCTTCGGTTCTGTTGATGGTTTTTCCTGTTTCTATATTGTATTCGTAAATATCAGTATTGGTGCTCATTGCATAAGCCGTTCCTGTTTTCTTTTTAGATACATAAAGAATGCTCTTACTGTCGGGAGACCAGATGTAATCTTCGTCTCCTCCGAAAGGTCTTTGAGGTGAATTGAAGTTTTCGCCTTTCAGAATATCAATTCCAACAGCATCTTTTTTGTTTTCTTTGAAAAATACATGATTGAATTTTCCTTCATTCCAGGTATCCCAATGACGATAGTTTAATCCGTCATAAACCTGAGCATTTGATTTGTCAAGTTCAGGATAAAAGTCTTTTCCGTTTACGTTTTCCATTTTCACTTCTTCACTATAAACAATATGTTTTCCGTCAGGAGAAACATTTTTGTCGTTTATAAGAGTTTTGTAATCGGCTACTTCAACCGGTTTTCCTCCTTCAACCGGAATGAAAAAGTATTTTGAATTGAGTTTGTTTTCTTCAACGGTCGGCGTAGAAACTTTGTAAATAATGTTTTTGCCGTCTTTTGAAATTCCCAAAGCCGATACACGGTTTAGTTTCCACAATAGTTCGGGAGTTAAGACATTTTGTGCTATTACACTGTTCATAGACAAAGCGAATAGGGTTAGAGTTAAGATTTTTTTCATTGTTATTCGTCCAATTTTTTAAGGCCTTAAATGTAATAATTTTATTTGTACATATTCTTAAATGCTTTTAGGGATATAATTTGTTTAGAAATAATAGCAACAAAGTTTTAAAAAATTAATTTTGCTTCCACTTAAAATAAGTTACCCGAAACTTCCTGAATTTATGTTTAAAAAATTTTTACTTTTTGTTTCCAAAGTGATGCTTTGGTTTTTTGCTCTTTCATTGTTTTTTGTAATTGTTTTTAAATGGATCTCGGTTCCGTGTACGCCTTTAATGTTTATAAGAATGTATGAGCAATATCAAGAAGGAAGGGAAATAAAATGCAGCCACGATTGGGTTTCTATTAAGAATATTTCAAAGAATATGCAACGTGCGGTTATTGCCAGCGAAGACGGGACTTTTTTGACACATCACGGTTTTGATTTTAACGCTATTCAAAAAGCAGCGATAGACAATACTAATGGAAAGAAATTGAAAGGCGGAAGTACTATTTCGCAACAAACCGCCAAGAATGTTTTTCTTTGGCAGGGAAGAAGTTATTTGCGAAAAGGATTGGAAGCTTATTTTACTGTTTTAATCGAATTAATTTGGGGGAAACAGCGCATTATGGAAGTCTATCTGAACAGTATCGAAATGGGTGACGGAATTTATGGTGTTCAGGCGGCTTCTCAGTTTTGGTATAATAAAGATGCCGACAAACTTACAAAAAGACAAGCGGCAGGAATTGCGGCTATTTTGCCAAATCCAAGAAAATTTACAGCAACCAATTCTTCAGATTATATAGAAAGAAAGAAAAGCCGAATTGTGAAGATTATGAAACATGTGGGCAAGCTAGAGTATTAGCCAAAAGATAATAGTTGTAGTTTGTAAAGTGCTGTTAATGAATGATTTTTCCAGCAAAAAAATTATAATATATAACCTAGAGAAAACCCACCGGATATTATGAAAGGACTAGACTCTGTTCCTCCTAAATGGCTGTAAAAATAGGGAGTGTCATCAATATACGCATCTGCAGTAGCATTCGTTATTTTTACAGATGAAACTCCAAAGCCAACACCTCCATAAATATCAAGGGTAAGTGTGTTGCCCAGTATCCACTGTTTGCCAAGGCAAACATTCATAGCAAAGGCATTGTTGTGTGTGGTGTAACTCGTGGGTTTGTCTATGATGTAATAAAGGGAGTAGTGATCAACTGAGTTGGTAAATGAGGAATAAATTAATTCTAATTTAACATATTTTCCTTTTAATGGATGGGCATAACGCATTCCATCAATATAAAAGTCCTGACCACTCAAAAACTTGATTCCTCCTTTTATAAAAGCTCCGCTTGCGTGGTCATTAAAGGAGCCTATTTGAGGACCAATAATTCCTAATTTGCCTTCCAAATTGGTTCCCACTTTCAGTACACGCTCATATCCAAAAGTGAGATTTCCTGTTAAAGGTGCAAATAAATCAAATTTTATGACATTTTTTTTATCCAAGATTGCTTGTTCCAGATTTGCACTGTATTTGTCGGGAGTTATCTCTGTTTCGGTTCCGTTGGCATATTTGATTTTCGAAACCTCGTCTTTCCTGAAAACGAATACAGGTCCTTCCGGATTGTTTTCTAACTTACATTTTATTTCATTTACTCCTATTTCGATTACTTTGCATTTTATTTCTTCTTTGTTTTTCTTGATGATAACATCTTGTGCAAAAACAGAACCCGAGTTCAGAAGTAACAGTGTAAATACAATAATGCTTGCTGAGAAAAGTTTTTTCATAAGAAAAGTTTTTATGGTCTTGGATATAAATGTAAATAATATTGTTTGTTTTTTGTTAATTTTATGATAAAATTTCTTTCTAATAGTTAGAAAAATGGGGTTTTAAAAGAGAAATAGCCTCATCTGATAGTT
Source organism: uncultured Flavobacterium sp. (assembly GCA_964631795.1). Classification (GTDB taxonomy): domain Bacteria; phylum Bacteroidota; class Bacteroidia; order Flavobacteriales; family Flavobacteriaceae; genus Flavobacterium. Next base: position 10,357 of record CAZWAF010000044.1, read on the forward strand.
TTAGATGAGGCTATTTTTGTAAAATTATAAATGTGTTCTTATTTGTTTCCGTAAAGTCTCGAAACATATTTTCCTATAACGTCAAATTCCAGATTGACAACAGTGCCAATTTCGAAAGTTTTGAAATTAGTGTGTTCCTGAGTGTAAGGAATAATAGCAACGCTAAATTCATTTCTTTTTGAATTTACAACGGTAAGACTCACTCCGTTTACCGTTATCGAACCTTTTTCGATTGTTATGTTGTTTAAACTTTCGTCATATTCAAAAGTGTAATAATGACTTCCGTTAGCGTTTTCAATTTGCTTGCAAACTCCGGTTTGGTCCACATGTCCCTGAACAATGTGGCCGTCAAGACGGTCTCCCAGTTTCATGGCTCGCTCTAAGTTGACAAGATTGCCAACTTTCCAATTCCCGACATTTGTTTTTTCTAATGTTTCGCGAATGGCGGTAACGGTATATTCGTCATTGTTAATAGCTACAACTGTAAGGCAAACTCCGTTGTGAGCCACGCTTTGGTCTATTTTGAGTTCGTGTGTAATAGTTGAGCTCACAATTATGTGAAGATTGTCGTTGTCTTTTTTCAGTTCTTTAATAGTGCCAAGTGATTCTATGATTCCGGTAAACATTTCTTGTTTTATTTTACTAAATTTGCAGCTCAAAATTAGCAATAAATAACCGAGAAGATAATGAAAAAAGCAGAAAATATAATCGTTGGAATTTCAATAGGGGATTTGAATGGTATAGGAAGCGAAGTAGTACTCAAAACTTTTGAGGATACACGAATGTTAGAATTGTGTACGCCGGTTATTTTTGCTAATGTAAAAGTACTTTCTTTTCTCAGAAAAAGTTTTGAATCGACAGTAATGTTGCATGGAATTGACAGACTTGATCAGATTGTGATAGGGAAAATCAATGTGTTGAATGTTTGGAGAGAAGGATTTACTCTGGAATACGGAGTAAATGATGAAACTGTAGGGAAATATGCAATTAAGTCGTTTGTTGCTGCGACTAATGCTTTGAAAGAAGGTTTGATTGATGTTTTGGTTACGGCTCCTATCAATAAATACAATGTACAGTCGGAGGAATTTAAATTTCCGGGACATACAGATTATTTGAATCAGGAGTTAGAAGGAAATGCTTTGATGCTGATGGTTCATGAGAATTTAAGGGTAGGTTTGTTGACTGATCATGTTCCGGTAAATGATGTGGCTTCTCATTTGACAGAAGCTTTGGTAATTCAGAAAATAGAAACAATTCATCAAACATTGATTCAGGATTTCAGCATCAATAAGCCAAAAATTGCGGTTTTGGGATTAAATCCTCATGCGGGCGATGGTGGAGTTATTGGTAAAGAAGACGAAGAAATTTTAAAGCCGGCTATAAAGAAACTATTCAATAAAGGAATAATGGCTTTTGGGCCGTTTCCGGCAGATGGTTTTTTTGGAAATAGTCAACATGAAAAATACGATGCTGTAATTGCGACTTATCACGACCAGGGATTGATTCCTTTTAAGACTTTATCTTTTGGAAATGGCGTAAATTATACGGCAGGTTTAGATAAAATAAGAACTTCGCCCGATCACGGAACAGCTTATGATATAGCGGGGAAAGGAATAGCTGATTTTAATTCATTTAAAGAGGCAGTTTATTTGGCAATTGACGTTTATAATTCGCGAAATGAATATGCTGAAATCAGTAAAAAACCTTTGAAAACAAGGCAAAAGCAGTTATAAACAAAAAAATGTTTATAACCCTTTTGATATTCCGATTATTTTATATCTTTGCGCTCCTAAAGTTTGGGTCAAAATATTGTTAGAATGAAACAGTTAAATGAATTTTTGATTCCTTTCGTAGGATTAAAGTTGGGAAAACACCAATTTGAATATCAAATAGATAAAGAGTTCTTTGCGAAATATGAATATGATGAGTTTGAAAGCTCTGATATAAAAGTTCAGGTGGTTTTAGAAAAGAAAACTACGATGATGGAACTTGAGTTTAAGCACAAAGGAACAGTTCATGTGCCTTGTGATTCAACGGGTGAAATGTTTGATTTGCCTGTAAAAGGAAAATTCAGGCTTGTAGTTCAGTTTGGAGATGAGTTCAATAATGACAATGAAGAATTGTTAATATTGCCTCACGGAGAACATCAAATAGACGTTTCGCAGCCTATTTATGAAATGATTGCGCTTTCGGTTCCTTTGAAAAGGGTTCATCCGGGAGTAAAAGACGGAACATTAAAATCGGAAGCACTCAATGTGCTGAATGAATTGAGAGTTTCGGAGAAAAAAGAAGAGAGTAAAGAAGAAGAGAATATAGACCCACGTTGGGACAAATTAAAACAACTATTAACGGATAAATAATATAGTAAAATGGCACATCCTAAGAGAAAAACCTCGAAAACAAGAAGAGACAAGAGAAGAACTCATTATAAAGCTACTGTAGCTCAAATCGCTACTTGTCCAATCACTGGAGAAGCGCACTTATACCACAGAGCTTACTGGCACGAAGGTAAAATGTACTACAGAGGACAAGTTGTTATTGATAAGCAAGTTGCTGTTGCATAATAAGTTGTAATAGACAATAATTTAAACTCTCACTCTGTGAGGGTTTTTTTTGTTGGATATAACTTAACTGAATTTTGTGATTCAAAAAGAAGATTAGGTTTAGAAATTTTTCGTAATTTCAACAAATTTTCTGAAATTAATATTTCAGGAATAAAAAAGATACCCTATGAATAATATAACAGCCGCAATTACTGCTGTGGGAGGCTATGTTCCTGATTTTGTTCTTTCGAACAAAATTTTGGAAACTATGGTTGATACCAACGATGAGTGGATTACAACCAGAACCGGAATTAAAGAAAGAAGAATATTAAAAGGGGAAGGTCTTGGAACTTCTTATTTAGCAATTAAAGCCGCTGAGAATTTAATTGAAAAAGGAAATGTAAATCCTTTGGATATAGATTTGGTATTAGTGGCTACTACAACTGCCGATATGCCGGTAGCTTCGACTGCTGTGTATGTTGCAACTCAAATTGGAGCTACAAATGCTTTTGCTTATGATATACAAGCCGCTTGTTCGGGATTCCTTTACGGAATCTCAACAGCTTCGGCTTTTATACAATCAGGAAAATACAAAAAAGTATTGCTTATTGGAGCCGATAAAATGTCTTCAATAATTGATTATACAGACAGAGCTACTTGTATCATTTTTGGTGATGGTGCTGGTGCTGTACTCTTTGAACCAAACTTTGAAGGTCTTGGTGTTCAGGACGAATATTTGAGAAGTGACGGTGTTGGTAGAGAGTTTTTAAAAATTGATGCAGGAGGTTCTATTCTTCCGGCTTCTATAGAAACGGTTACTAACAAACAACATTCTGTTTTTCAAGACGGGAAAACGGTTTTCAAATGGGCAGTTTCAAATATGGCTGATGTGAGTGAGTTGATTATGAACAGAAACAACCTGACTAACGAGAGTGTAGATTGGTTGGTTCCTCATCAGGCAAACAGAAGAATCATTGACGCTACTGCAAGCAGAATGGATCTTGATGAATCAAAAGTATTAATCAACATTGAAAAATACGGAAATACAACTTCAGGTACTTTACCATTGTTGTTGTGGGATTTTGAGAAAAAATTAAAGAAGGGAGACAATCTTATATTTGCAGCTTTTGGCGGCGGATTTACCTGGGGTGCTGTCTATCTTAAATGGGCTTATTAAAATATTAAATAAACTAAAAAAATATAAAAATGGATTTAAAAGAAATTCAAAACCTGATCAAATTCGTAGCAAACTCTGGTGTTGCTGAGGTAAAACTTGAAATGGATGACGTAAAAGTTACAATCAGAACTACCGTAGAAGGTAGTGCTCAGGAAATTACTTACGTACAACAAGCGCCAGTTGCTCACGCATTGCCACAAGTAGCAGCTCCGGTTGCAGCGGCTCCGGCTCCGGTTGCAGCAGCTCCTGCAGCAGATGATAATTCAAAATACATCACTGTTAAGTCTCCTATCATTGGAACTTTCTACAGAAAACCTTCTCCAGACAAAGCTCCATTTGTAGAAGTGGGTGCTTCTATCTCTAAAGGAGATGTTCTTTGTGTGATTGAAGCTATGAAGTTATTCAACGAAATTGAATCAGAAGTTTCAGGAAAAATCGTTAAAATTCTAGTTGACGATATGTCTCCTGTAGAATTTGACCAACCATTATTCTTAGTTGATCCATCTTAATTTATTTTAAATGCTAAATTTTGAATGATGGATTAATCATTGTCATTCAAATAATTTAAAATCTAAAATTTAAAATTTAAAATATATAGGATGTTTAAAAAAATACTAATTGCAAACAGGGGAGAAATTGCACTTCGCATTATCAGAACCTGTAAAGAAATGGGAATTAAAACGGTAGCAGTTTATTCTACTGCCGATGCAGAAAGTCTTCACGTGAAATTTGCTGATGAGGCAGTTTGTATAGGGCCTGCTCCAAGTAGTCTTTCTTACCTGAAGATGTCTAGCATTATTGCCGCAGCTGAGATTACAAATGCAGATGCAATTCACCCGGGTTATGGTTTCCTTTCTGAAAATTCTAAATTTTCAAAAATCTGTCAGGAACACGGTATCAAATTTATTGGTGCTACTCCTGAAATGATTGACAGAATGGGAGACAAAGCTTCGGCTAAAGCTACCATGATTGAAGCAGGTGTTCCTTGTGTTCCTGGTTCTGTGGGGATTTTAGAATCTTATGAAGAAGCTATAAAAGTAGCTGCAGAAATCGGTTATCCGGTTATGATTAAAGCTACTGCAGGTGGTGGAGGAAAAGGAATGCGTGCTATCTG
>CAZWAF010000044.1:15200-25898 GCA_964631795.1 uncultured Flavobacterium sp.
TGGAAAGAAGAAGACTTTTTGAAATTATGGGAAAGTGCTCGTCAGGAAGCAGCTGCATCTTTTGGAAATGACGGAATGTACATGGAAAAACTTATCGAAGAGCCTCGTCATATAGAGATTCAAATTGTAGGGGATTCTTATGGAAAAGCTTGTCATCTTTCTGAAAGAGATTGTTCTGTTCAAAGGCGTCACCAAAAATTAACTGAAGAAACTCCATCTCCGTTCATGACTGACGAATTACGTCACGCAATGGGTGAAGCTGCTGTAAAAGCTGCTGAATACATTAAATATGAAGGTGCCGGAACTATTGAGTTTTTGGTTGACAAACACAGAAACTTCTACTTCATGGAAATGAATACCCGTATTCAGGTAGAGCATCCAATTACTGAGGAAGTTATTGATTACGATTTGATTCGTGAACAAATCTTAGTAGCTGCGGGTGTGCCAATTTCGGGTAAAAACTATTTACCGCAATTGCATTCTATAGAATGTCGTATCAATGCAGAAGATCCTTACAATGATTTCCGTCCGTCTCCGGGTAAAATTACTGTATTGCATACTCCGGGAGGACATGGTGTTCGTTTAGATACTCACGTTTATGCAGGATATTCTATTCCGCCAAATTATGACTCAATGATTGCAAAGTTGATTACAACAGCGCAAACACGTCAGGAGGCTATCAATAAAATGAAAAGAGCTTTGGATGAATTTATTATTCAGGGAATTAAAACTACAATTCCTTTCCACAGACAGTTGATGGATGATCCTCGCTATATTGCAGGAGATTATACCACTGCTTTCATGGAAAGTTTTGAAATGAAAGATCCGGCTTAATTATAAAAGAAAATCCCAATCCGAAAAGGTTGGGATTTTTTTGTATCTATTCGATATAGTGATTTCGGATTACTACGATTGTTATTAAACCTAAAATCTGTATTAGAACGAAAAGTGAGAAAATTAAAACACGAATTGTACTAATTCACACCAATTGAAAATTCGTTCAATTCTACCAAATTGTTTTTAAGTTGTTGAATATTAGTAGTTTTAAAAGTATAATTCATAATACTTCGTGTAATTCGTCAACTGGCTTTAGCCGGGAATCAGTAAAATTATTTTCAATACAAAGTATATAAATTCGGGAATTACTTCGTCTGTTCGCTTCGCTCGGGTTGTGGCAAAAAATCAGTGCTCCTAATAATTTATTGGTCTCAAAAATAGTTTAAAACTATGCACTTTAGTGCATTTCACTTTCACTTTCTAAAAATTTTCAGCCACTGATTAAACAGATTCACACAGATTAAATGGACTTAAAGTCCATAGGAGTGGTTTAGTAGTGGTAAATACAGACCAGTTAGATTTCTATTTGTCAAGGTGCTCCACTTTCTTTAAATCGGTGTGAATTAGTGCAATTAGTGTTTAAAATATCTAATGCGGAATTGTGGATTAAAAAAAAGGTGTTTGAAATTAATCAAACACCCTTTCATACAAGTATTTTCAGAGATTATATCTCGTTCAGCATTTTTGAAATTTCGTCTAGTTTTGGAGTTAAGATAATTTCAATTCTTCTGTTTCTTGCTTTTCCTTCAGGACTGTCGTTTGCAGTCAACGGAGCAAATTCTCCTCTTCCGGCAGCGGTAAGGTTTTGTTTGTTTATGTTTTTGTTTTCACTCAAAATACTTACAATCGCTGTTGCTCTTTTGGTTGATAAATCCCAGTTATCAGAGATTTGTTCATTTCCAAAATAGGCATCATTGTCTGTATGTCCCTCGATTAAAACCGAAATTTCCGGGTTTACAGCTAGTACTTTTCCAACTTCCTGAACAGCCTTTTTACCTTCCGGAGCTACTGCCCAACTTCCTGAGTTGAAAAGTAATTTGTTTTCAACAGAAACATAAACTTTACCATCTTTTTGATGTACAGTTAATCCTTTTCCTTCAAAACCATTCAATGCTTTAGAAAGAGTTTCTTTCAGTTTTTTCATGCTGGCTTCTTTCGCAGACATGATTTGCTCTAATTCGGCTACTCTTTGAGAGCGTTCCTGGAAATCAGCTTTCAATTTGTTTAAACGATTTTGTTCTTCTGCCAAAGCTTTTTCTTTTGCTTCCAGTTTTGCCAACAATTCACGGTTTTTGTTCATGTTGGTTTGCAAAGCTTCGCTACTGTTTTTCTCCAAAGCGGAGTAAGAAGCTTGCAGAGTTTTTAAATTATTTGCTGCTGCGGCATAATCTGCTTGCAATTTGTCTCTTTCTGCTTTGGTTTTATTGTATTCTTTTTGCAAAGCATCCTGATCCATTGTCAGTTTGTTTTTTTCGGTGGTCAGGCTTTCGTTTTGATCGGCTAACTCACGGTTTTGTTTTTTCAAATCGGCAAATTTGTTTTCTAAATCAGCATATACTTTTTTAGAAACACAAGATGTTGATAATGCTAACACCAATAATCCTAAGGAAAATCTTTTAATCATTTTCATTTTATTAATTTGTTTTTAAATAGTTTATTCTATTTCAACCGAAATAGGGCAATGGTCTGAATGAACAGCATCGGCTAAAATAGCAGATTTTTTTAATTTATTCTCAATTGTTTGGCTAATCAAAATATAATCGATTCTCCAACCTTTATTTTTTCCTCTCGAACCGGCTCTGTAACTCCACCAACTGTAATTGTGAGGTTCTTTGTTGAAATGACGGAAACTGTCTATGAAACCACTTTTTATAAAAATATCGAGCCAGGCTCTTTCCTGTGGTAAAAATCCGGAAACGTTTTTATTTCTTACCGGATCATGAATGTCGATTGCTTCGTGGCAAATGTTGTAATCGCCGCAAATAATCAAATTTGGAATTTCTATCTTCAGCTTGTCTATGTAATCCTGAAAATCATCCATGTATTTGAATTTGTGATCCAGTCGGTCAATGTTAGTACCCGATGGTAAATACAAACTCATTACCGAAAAGCTGTCAAAATCTACACGAAGGTTTCTTCCTTCAAAATCCATGTGTTCGATTCCGGTTCCATAGGCAATATTATTAGGTTTTGTTTTACATAAAATAGCCACACCGCTATATCCTTTTTTTTGTGCCGGATACCAATAATGGTATGGGTAACCTGCACTTTCAAATTCCAATAAAGGAATTTGATCCGGAGTAGCTTTTATTTCCTGAAGGCAAATAACATCCGGATTTTCCTGTTTCAACCAGTCGAAGAACCCTTTTGTTATTGCAGCCCGGATTCCGTTTACGTTATAAGAAATTATTTTCATTTGTCTGAATTGGTAATTTTTGCCAAAAATACTTAAAAATAAACAGACATTACTTTTAAAATGGTTTCTTTAGAAAATACCTTTTATGAATGAGAGTTTATGTTTTTTATAGGTGTCGATTCCGTTAAATTGTTATAGTTTTTGATAATTGTTAAAATTGATTTGTTTTTACCTCTTTAATTTTTTTTGTGTTTTTATCAGTGATGTGTTTGTTTTTTTGTTGTTTCTGTATTTTTTATAGATTTTTTAAAAATTAACAATATAATTGTGTTAGTTTATATAGAATTCTTGTAATATTGTTTCCTTGAAATAATTAACTTTTTTTGTAAATTATTAACAAATTTTAATTTATTAACTAACCTAAACTAAATTTTTATGAGTAAGAATTACCATGAAATTACCCGGATTTCAAAATTCGGGAGAAGTAGCAGAGGTAAGGAAGATGTAGTAGGCAGTGTGATGCAATCTACTAAATTTTCTAAACTTACGGCTTTGGTAGCGTTGTCGCTCTTTTTGCTCTTTGGGGCAATGGGTGCTTCTGCACAAACAGTTTTAATAGATCCTTCGGCAGATGGAGGATTTGAGAGTGGTTCGTCCGGATGGACTTTTGTAAACGATATAGAAAATAAATGGGTTGTTGGGACGGCTGCAAAGAAAACCGGCAATAATGCTATTTATGTTTCTAATGACGGGGGCGTATCAAATGCCTATACAATGATTCCTTTTTCAAATGTGAATCAATATTCTTATTTCTATAAAGAAATTGATATTCCTGAAGGAGAATCTATTATTAACCTAAAGTTTAGCTGGAAAAACAATGGTGAAAACAATGACCAGTTGCAAGTTTTTTGTACTGATGCCTCTGTGGCGCCACCGGTTGCAGGACAGACCTTTGTAGGAAGTTCAGTTGCTTCCTTGTTAAGACTTAAAACAGATTACACAGATCAGAGTTATCTGCTTTCTCCAACTTTTGCCGGAACCCGAATTAGACTTATATTTCAGTGGCAAAATGATGTGGGAGGTTCAGGATTGCAACCTCCGGCATCGGTCGATGATATTTCTTTGATTTCAAGAAAACCTTCAACTGTATCTTCGGTACGTTCAGGATTGTTTTCTTCGCCTGATACCTGGGCAGGAGGAATTGTTCCTAATATACAAGACAGTTTTGTTATAGAGAAAAGCCATGCTGTAGCTATTGATGTTACTGGTTTGAGATTTCAAAATGCTACGATCAAAGGAATTTTAAAGTATAGTTCTCTTAGTTCTTCTGCTAAAGAATTTTTTATTGCCGGAGATTTAAAAATTGAAAATGGTGGTTCTTTTATTATGCACGATGGCCAGTTTGGTCAGATAGTGAATGTTGCGGGGAATCTAATAAATGACGGAACAATTGATAATACGGTTAATGCAAGCTCAACACAAGGTTTTGTGTTTAATGGTGCAAGTCCGCAAACAATAAGCGGTACCGGATCTTTTGGGCCTTATTTGACTTGTTTAAGGTTTAATAATACAAGCCCGGAAGTGCCAAATATTTACTTGAATGTAAATAATTTGGTTGTGGCCGGTACTCTTGATTTCGCAAATGGGAAAGTAAAATTGCCGGAGGGGTATAAAATTAGTTTGGGAACAGCCGAAACAGTAGCTGCAATGGCGGCAAATGGTTATGCTGCAATTCCAACTTTAAGTCTTCCTTCAGCAGGAGGTGTTGGTTTCTTGCCGGGAGTTAAGTTCTCAAGATATTTTCAAAAAGTTGCCAGTCCTCCTATTGCTGCTAATGCTGGATCTGCAATTGTTGCAGGAGTTAATCCGGTTATGTCAGCAGCAGTATATTCAGGGATGTTTCCTTTTATAACTGAATCTAAGATAAATCGTTCGTTGTTTTTAAGACGATCAAATGCTGATTATACAGCAAATCAAATTGTGGTGGAATATACAGACACCCCTTCTGTTACATCAGGATTAACTATTGCAGATGGTTCTTATACAATCAATAAAAGATTGGATTCTAATTGGGCAGTAACAACCGATGGTATTACTTCTGCTAATACCTATCAGATTGCTGTTATGGCCGATTCAGGATTATATCCTTTAGACAATTCTACAAGATTAATGTATGCTAATGGGGCTTTCGCTCCAACTGCTACTCATCAGAATGCATCTTTGACACCTTGTGTTCAAAGAATAGGTCTTTCAGAAAGCGATTTAACAGGACATGGGTCACTTTATGTAGGGATTACAGACACTCAATCTATGGTGTATTCTGTTAAAAATGGTCCATGGGAAGATGCGTCAACATGGAGTAATGGAGAAGCTCCAACTTCAACTGACAGGATTGTGGTTTCTGCCGGTACAACAGTTACTGTAACAGAAGGAGGTAATAGCTGTTTAAGTTTAACAGTTTCAGCTGCCGGTAATCTTGTTTTTAAACAAGGTGTTGATACCGATTTGACTGTAGGTACGTCAGCTAATAAAACTTCAAGAGTTATTGTAAATGGTCGATTGACAATAAACAATGGTGCTGATTTTAAAATTTATGGTGGGTTGTTGAGCAATTTTGGTTCAGAATTCATACAAAATGGAGGAGAGATTACCGTAGATGGTAATACAGGTACTGCAGGAACCAGTATTCCTACTGGTGGTCCTTTGGTTAACTTCAACTCTAACTCAGAAGATGGAATACAATTGAATGGTGGGAAACTGATTATTGCCAATCCTCATATTGGTTCAAATGCCGGACAAGACAGAGTTTTGTACATTAATCAAACTATTGCGGGTAGCGCAAGTCCAAATCATACGGTTCAGTTTGGTGACGGAGTATCAGATCTTAAGAATACTACAAATGGATTTCTTGTTGTTGTGTCAAATACCAGGTTCTATTCGTTAGGAAAAGTAGTAGTAGATGGAAGGGAAGCAACCGGACGATTTGTTGCTTTTGCAAACGGAGGAACTCTTCCAATAGCCGGGGATCTTGAGATTCTTGCTGATGGACAATTGAGATCACTGGGTACTGGTGCCAGTCACCTTTATGTAGGAGGAAACATCAAGAATGATGGTATTCTTACGGTAACAGGTACTCTGGGTTTTGCACTACAAGGAGATGCCTTAATTCCTGCTTCAACTGCTTCAACTGTTTCAGGGACTGGTATTTTTAGAAACGTAAATTTACCGGCAACCCCTACAGCTATGTTGACCAACTTGCTTATAAATAATACAGCCGGAGTAACTTTGAATCTACCTTTTAGTATGTCAGGGAATTTGACTTTAACTAATGGTGTATTGAATGTAAGTGGGTTAACAATGACTTCAACTGTGGCTACGGCTGTTATTGGAGGTAATGATACTTCTTATGTTAATGGTATTGTAACAAGAAGTATTGCTAATGCTAATCCAAATTCAACTTACTATCAATTTCCTGTTGGAACAGCTACGGGTTATGCGCCAATTTGGTTAGCGCCTGCATCTACTGCGGTACTTACTGCCAGTGCACAGGCATTTGATACTAATGCGGGAACCGGAGGATCATCTACCAGAAGTTGGGTAGCACCAATCACAGGAAATTTCACAAATTTGAATGTTAGAATAGGTGGTGTAAGTATTACTGCTTCAAGTTTACCGGTTTTGGCTCCTACGGCTAACGGAACTTATACAGCGGCATTTGATACTACTTCTGCTTTTACTTCAGGAATTGTGAGTACGGTTCAGTCAATCAGTTCAGTTTTGGCGGCTAATTATAAAGGGTATGTTTCTTATTCTAATGCAGCAGTTTTGCCGGCAGATTGTACAGGAACACCAACGCCTGGAAATGTAGTTTCAACTGCTAATGAATTGTCTTTAGGAGATACAGTAAAATTGTCATTGACAAATGCAATTTCGGGAGAAAAAGTATCTTACTTATGGCAACAATCTACAAACGGAACTGATTATACAGATATTCCATGGGCTACAGCTTCTACCTATTCTGTAAAACCTATAGCTTCTACTTGGTACAGATGTAAAGTAACCTGTGGAGCTTCTTCTAATACAGGAACTTCTGGTTCTTTGCAAATTACATTTAAGAATAGCGTAACTGCTAATACTCCGGCTTCACGTTGTGGATATGGAACAGTAAATCTTAATGCTACAGGAAATGTCGGTTCAACAATTAACTGGTATGATTCGGTAGAAGGAGGAAAATTATTAGGAAGCGGATCTTCATTCACTACTCCGAACATAGATAAAACAACGAAATTCTATGCCTCGGCAGAAACGATTGCTCCGGGAACCTTTACTGCAGGACCGGCAACATACGTTGGAACTCCTTCTGCCACTACCGGATTCGCTCAATATTTTTCGTCTGTAAATGCAGTAACACTTGTTAGTGTAGATGTATTTCCTAATTTTGCAGATACACCATCTCCTTTTGAAATATATGGTCCGGATACTTCTCCGGGTGTTAGAGGAACTTTATTGTTGTCTAAAAACATTACTTTTACTCAGCAACAGGTTGATGCAGCAAAAGCAGGTGTTCCTGTAACGGTTGACTTAAACTTCCTTGTTCCTGCCGGAGCAAAAGGGTATGTTTTATCTTATACTAAATCTATTTATTATAGTTTCGTACGAGGGGCTTATATATTCCCTATGACTCATAGCGGTTTCTCTATTACAGGGCCTACTGCTGCTGAAGACGGAAGTAACAATGATAATAATTCTTCTAAATTCTATTACTTTAACTGGAGAGTTCAATCTGCTGCACAGCTTTATTCAAGTGCAAGGGTTGCAGTTGAGGCAAAAGTAAATGAGTCTTCTCCAATTACCTTGAGTTCAGAGTCAGTTACTATTTGTAGAGGAGGATCTGTTCAGGTAAGTTTAACAAGTCCTGTGGTAAATTATGACACTTATACATGGACTCCTTCTACAGGAGTTACAGGTTCAGCTACAACAGGATGGACATTTAATCCTGCTACTTCTACTACTTACAAATTAGTAGGAACAAAAGGAGATTGTCAGTATGCTGTTGATTTTGATGTAATCGCAGGTCCAAAGGCAGATCCTGTTCAAAAAGTATGTGCTACTATTTATAATGGTTCTTCTGCTTTCGTAAGCCCTACAATTGCTAATTTAACTCCTGCTAGTAGTGCAACGGTAAAATGGTATTCAAGTAATGCTGTTGATGCAGAGGTATTAACCAGCTCATCGCTATTGGTTGATGGAACAACCTATTATGTGGCTCAGATGTTGGATTGCGGAGAAAGTTCTCGTACTCCTGTTCAAGTAGAATTCAATGTAGTTACTCCTCCAACGGGTGTTTCTCCACAGTCTATTTGTAGTTCAACAGCAAGAGTTAATGATTCTCCTAGTGCCGTGTCTTTAACAGTTCCGGATGAATCAGTAGTAAGATGGTATAGAAATGGTGTAAGGATAACTAGTGCTACTACGGCTTGGGCTAATTCAAATTATCTTGCTACTGCAATGATAGATGGTTGTGAGTCCAGTCCGTTTGAAATTTCGATTCATGTTCTTACGGCAGTACCTACGGGGGTTTCAGGAATGGCAACTCAAAAGGTTTGTGGTGCAACTGGCACAGTAGCTGATTTAGCTGTGAACGAAATCGCAATGGGACTTCCTATTAAATGGTATGATGCTCCAACCGGAGGTACTCCGTATTCTTCGAGCGATGTATTGACAAATAACGGGAAATATTATGCAGCCATAAACAGTACTGCGGTTGATGCAACTTGTCCGGAAAACACAACCACCAGGTTCTTAGTTACGGCTACTACCAACGGAACGCTTTCTTTGGCAGCTATAACCAGTCCTGTTTGTGAAGGAACTACTGCTCTTTCAAAACCTCTTCCGAATATTGTTGGTGGAGTTATGGGAACTTGGTCGCCTGCATCATTGCCGGTTACCGGAATAACCCAAACAACTGATTTTGTTTTTACCTCATCAACCTGTGGATCTATGACAAGAACCATAGTTGTAACTCCTGCTCCTGTTGCTCCTGCTGCTGTGGCGGTTCAGGATATTTGCAATGCAGTTCCTGTTCCTAATTTCGCTAGTTTGAATCCTCCGGCAGTAGCAAATAGTGTTATTTATTTTACCGGACCAGGTCCATTAGATGGTTTTAGAAATCCTACAAATCCGATTGCTACCGGAACATATTATATAGGGGCGGTGGTAAACGGTTGTAATAGTGTTGTTAGAACACCGGTAACTATAAATCTTATAGCTGCTCCGGCTCCGGAAGCATTGCCTCAGGTTTTCTGTAATACTACAGCAACAGTTAGCATGCTAACAGCAACAGGAACAGGTATAAAATGGTATGCTACAGTAAACGGAATTACACCATTGTTGCCTACAGATGTGTTGACTACAAAATCGTACTTTGCCGAGCAAGAAGTATCGGGTTGTAATAGTGTGAGAAAAAATGTAAATGTAGTTGTTGGTACTACAGCTGCTCCTGAAGTAGTTGGGTCTTATACTTTCTGTAATGTTGTTGAAGCTGTTTCTGCATTGTCTGCTTCTGGAGAACTTGTTAAATGGTATGATTCAGTAGATGGTTCACCATTGGAAGTAATAACAGATTTAACAAGCGGTAATTATTATGCTACTCAGACCTGGTTTGAGTGTGAGAGTCAAAAATCGTCTCCGGTTTCGGTAACAGTTAATATTGTTGCTGCTCCTTCCGGAATTGCTGCTCAAACTGTAAATGCGGGTGCTACTATTGCGGCATTGAGCGTTACAGGTACAGATGTGGTTTGGTATGCATCTGAAGGGAATGCTTTGGACGGTGTTTCTCCATTGACTTCAACTACTGAATTGGTTGATGGTGTGTATTATGCAATGCAATCAATGAATGAATGTAGAAGTACTGCTCCATTGGCTGTAACGGTGACTGTTACTCCTACATTAGGAGTGGGTCAGTTTGATATTGCCGGATTACAGTTCTATCCAAACCCGGTTGTTGATTATATCAATATCTCAAACACTAGCGATATAACATCTGTAAGAGTGTTTAACATGTTAGGACAAGGTGTAATGACTGTTCGTCCTTCGGTTACAACTGCTAAAATAGATATGAGTGCTTTACCAATGGGAACTTACTTAATGGAAGTTCAGTCAGAAGGTAAAACAGCTAAGTTTAAAGTTATTAAGAATCAATAATTAAGTTTTAATTATTCCAGAGAAGGCCGTCAGAAATGACGGCCTTTTTTGCTATGTTAAATTCCGTTTTTTCAGACTACAAACCTGAGTGAAGAGAACGGACAAAGTAAATTCATTCATGTAAATCCGTGTAATTTGTGGTCTAAATTATAGTTTTGGTTTTAATGGGAATTCCGGGTAAAAAAAATATAAAAAAAATTATTGATTTTAAATTTTTAAAAATTACCTTTGCCCTTTGAAAAAAGAGGTGTTTTTTATAAACCTAAATAGCTATTTAATAAATACATAAGCAATGTCAAAAG
>CAZWAF010000045.1:0-24056 GCA_964631795.1 uncultured Flavobacterium sp.
TATGCGGATGCAGTAGCCCCGCCGAACGCAGGAAGAGAGCGTGTGAAGACGAGGGCGAGGAAGCGTAGTGGCTGCCTGCCCTTTTTCGGGGCTGGCTGACGCTATGCTGACGAGCGGACTGCGGAACGGAGGGGCAGGCAACTAAATCTCTTTTACCAACAAAATAGCCTGCCCCGACTGGAGCAGCCGAGCGGAACAAAGCGAACGACCGGAGTGAGACCTATTTATTGCCCGTGATTTTACCTTATACTTTCTTGTGGAGACGACTTTTGATAAAACTAGAATTTATTGTAGAACCGGAATCTACTTTGTATAAACTCTAAAATATCAATGTTTGTTCTAACTTTTTAAAAATTGAGATTAACGATACATCGATAAATTAAAAAAACGTCTATAGTAATTGCAACTATAAACGTTTCCTAAATAACTTTTCGAAAATATTTTTTAATCTACGATTGTAATGTTGTCTTTTAACCCAGAACCAACCTGAGAAAGATTTA
Source organism: uncultured Flavobacterium sp. (assembly GCA_964631795.1). GTDB lineage: Bacteria > Bacteroidota > Bacteroidia > Flavobacteriales > Flavobacteriaceae > Flavobacterium. The sequence continues at coordinate 501 of CAZWAF010000045.1, forward strand.
GTGTTGGTAAATTTAAAGTAGGCATTCCAGAGAGAGCGGTTAAACTACTAACATATGCTCTTATGTAAGGAAAAATAATTGCAGGTGCATTTAACACAAAATAACTTTTCTTGTATTCTTCAATATCTGCATCTTGTGGGAAAGTAAAAACAGAATCAGTGACAATATGGATATTAAAATTTCCATTAACATCTTTAACAAAAGTGCTAATTTCCAGAATAAATTGTCCGTTGGATTTCAAAACAGTTCCTTTAAGTTTAAAATCGATATCAATTTTAAATTCAGAAGTCTTGTTAATTGAAATATGGCTTTCTTTTACTAGAAATTTAACAAATTGAATAGGTGCTTGTTCGGTACTCATTAGGCTGCGTCAGAATAGTTGTTTCCTAAATTTACGTCAAATATAATTTCAGTATTAAGCTCAAAACGACCAATTTCGTCAATAGCAAAGTTGAAATATTCTATTGCTTCATCAAAAGAAGGTCCCTCAAGGTTCAGAGAGGTCACATTACCCCACTCCTTGTCAAACTGCTCTTGAGACATACCGTCTAAGATTGCTTTAAGTTGTAGTGCTAATTTTGATTTCATGTTGCTAATATAAATATTTTTCAGGATATATTACCTTAAAAGGGTGCAAAAGTACGTCCTTTTTATCGATTACGCAAATCTGTACTCTTTGGTTGATAATCATGTGTTCTGCACGATCACCTCGGAATTTTAATCTAAAAACATTTCGATGCATATCTGCCGCCCTAATGGATTTATAATTGAAAATCTTTTGGTTTTTCATAAACTGAATTAAGTTAGATATAGTTGCCTCTTTGGCTGATCTTATCTTACCACTTTCAATCATAACTTCAATACATTCCTTTAGGTCAATTTGATGTTGAACCACGCCAAATAAATCAAAGCAATCTTTAGATAAATCAATATTACATTTACCAACTACAAATTCTTTATTTCTCTTTTGATAAGCAATATCACCCCAATCCAAAGCCCAGTCAAAATTTGTGTCCCAAAAATAACACCCTGTACCTAACCATGCCCCTTTATGAGTACATTGGAAAGGACCATCTAACTCGATTTCGTCGATATTATCCTTATCTTCTAATGTTTGATACCCCGTAACAATCATTCTTATCTGAATTTGGAGATAAGGTAATTTAAACCAACAGTTCTTGAAATTTCGTTATGAGGAATTAATAAATATCTCCATGGTTTCCCTCCATTTTCAGCCGTAAATTCCGAAGCATATTTGCAATATTTTAAAGCAGCTTCTTTTTTTGCTAAAACATCAATATCCAGCATGTTGCCAGATGCTTTAGGTTCTATCATATAAATTCCATCTTCCGTTTCCACAATAAAATCTGGCTCATATCTTTTAGAGTTATTATCCCAATAAATGCGGAACTGATTTGAAGCCGGACGAAGCCATTTTGACACTGTGTTGTCGTTTTCTAAAACAAAGGCAAAGTCTTGTTCGGTTTTACTATCAAATTTATATTCAAAATGACAGGCTTTTTCAAAACCTCTGAAAACATATTTAGGGACCATTAAAGGCGCAATTACATCGCGGTAATCTCTGTACCCTGCATTCACCAAAGCTGAAAAATTATGTGGTTCAATACGAGTGAACGACAACACTCTTGGAGCGATGTATTCGGGGATGGAGAGAGAAAAGTTAGATCTCATTTGAGCATATATTTTATCTGCTATAGCTGATTTAAATTGAAAAACCGTTTGAGATAAATCTTCCTGCTTATCGGAAATATTCTTAATTGCCTCAAATGCCTGGGTTGCTAAATGATACAATAAATCTGCATTTTCATCATAATCAATTTCAGGATAATCAATTAGCTCAGAAATAATAAGATTAACAGGATTACCATAAGAACCACTTGACTTAGCCTTAATTGTTTCAACCAACCTATCTTTTAGCCCCATTCTAATGATCTCCTGATCTAAAGCATGGTAATTAAAATCATCAGTATACAAATCAAAATGATTGAAAGTTGCAACAACTTCCCCTTGAACTAAATCCATACGAGGAATTTCAATACTGCGTTCTTTGAAAGATGATACTATTGTTTCGTACCTTTCTTCTGCCTCTCTTAAAATATCAGCAACAAAAAGATTTCCTTGTCCCTCGTTAAGTTTTTTTTCAATTTGTCGAATCACTTTACGCTTAACTTCTTCTTTGTTAAGGTCATCAATTTTTCTTACTTCAGGCAGCGTATTAAAGTCCGGCAAAGCATTAATAATTGCTTTTTTTGCATCAAGCGAATTTTGTGCTGATTGCTGTTCTTTCTTATTCTCTATTTGAGAAACTTGCACTTGTTCTGCATCAAGGAGATTTTCTAATGCAGGTTTAGAGGTAACCACTTCTGTTTTTACATTTAAATCCTCCTCCGGAATTTCAATAAAGCTCATTTTATTCAGCACTGAATTAGGATCCTGAGCTGCTGCTAGAACTGCTTCAAAATTATCGTGGGCAATAACTGTCAGTTTATCAATTTTATCAACACCTGTTCTTTTACCGTCATAAGGTAAACGTAAACCACGACCAATTGTTTGCTCGATTAATATACTAGCATTTGCCGCACGAAGAGGAACTATTGTATATAGGTTTGTCACATCCCAACCTTCTTTCAACATATTAACGTGGATTACAATTTCAATTTCATTATCAGGATTTTCAAGTGAAAGGAATTGCTTTTCAATTTCATCTTCTTTTTTGGTCGAACTGTCTATTTGAAGAGCCTTGCCTTTGTAAGTTCCTTCGTAGAAATCATCTGAATTTATAAGCTCATAAACTTCTTTAGCGTGATTAATATCTTTACAAACCACCAATATAAAAGGCTTTACCAATTTAACATTGTTAGTTCTGGCATAGGCTTCCAGTTCTATTTTGGTATCCTGATGCATACTAACTGCATCTTCTAATTTAATCAGTTCTATTTCTTTTTCGGAAAGTGAGCCTTTTTGAAAATTTTTACGGGTAGCGATAGCCGGATTCTTAACATATTTACCGTCGGCTAATGCCTGTGCCAAAGAATATTCAAACACCACATTTTTGAAAGGCTGCCCTTTTTCATCAAATGGAGTTGCCGTCAATTCTAAACCTAATATTGGTTTTAATTCGTTGATAGCATTTTTGGAAGCGTCTGCATGATAACGGTGAGCTTCATCCATTAAGATAACCAAGTCCTGAATTCCTGCTAAATAATCCCAATAGGATTCCCCGAGATATTCTGAAAGACGTTTGATTTTTGGAGTTAAAGCAATACCTCCTTTTTTCTGACCTTTGTTATCGGAATTGAATTTGGCAATATTGAAGATATTTATCCTGATCTCTCCATCTTTGAAAAGGCTCCCCTGCTGGTTGTAATTGTCCCCAGTGATTATCACTGGTCTATTGTGAACAAATTCAGAAATACCATTGAAAACGTATTTATGATAGGCTGGATTTCCAAAATCTTCAATCAGCTTATCGTAAATCGTTAAGTTGGGTGCCAAAACAAAGAAGTTTTTGACGCCTTTTTGCAGGTATAAATAAGCAATACAAGCCCCCATTAAACGCGTTTTACCTACTCCGGTTGCAATGGAAAATGCAATAGACGGAAAATCTCTTTGAAAATTGGAGCAAGTCGTAAAACTGTTTTTGACTTTATCTAACTCCTCTTTTAGGAAATCCAAAGCCTCGTCTTCATTGTCGGGCACTTTTGATAATGCCAAATCATCAGATAATGTAGCAACAATGTCTAATGCTTCCTGAAGCGGTTCGCGAAGTGACAGGCGTAATTTTATGTTATTGGCTGTATTGTTCATAGTTTATCAGAATAGTTTACCTTGATCTACTGCTTCTTTTTTATCTCTTAATTCCTGAACGCTTTCCGTAATGACTTCTTCTTCCAAAGGCTCTATATCCTCTTGTTCTACCGGAAGATTGACAATGTTCAGACTGTAATCGTCTTTGCCAAACTCGCAACGATCCAGAAGCATTTGTGGTATTTTTTTAAGCGTAATGTTTGGGTACTTATTTATGCATTCTTTTTGAAATGATTTGCAACATATTAAGATACTTTCGCCTTCCTGCATATCATCGTGAATTCTGTCTAAAGTTTCAACTGTCAGGAATTGCGTAGTAGTGAAAATAAAATCATTCTCGGAGGAATGACCTTGTTTCCAAAATTTGTCTTCATTGGGCAAATAGGTAAACCCTTCCTGCTTTGCCATTGCAGCGGCTAACATGTCCGGATTATATTCCTGACTAATGACCCAATTGCCAAATTTGTCTTGTTTTAATAAACTTGGTGCCAAATTATAGAAATTGAAACCAGCGCCACCTTTCCAGTTTACAGCTTTGGATATACCTGTTTGATCAGTACCATCTACAATTGATTTTAATCTTTTATGACAATGAGTATATGCTTGTTCACCTAATTCTATACCTATATATTTTCTTTTCATTTTATGAGCTACTGCCGCAGTAGTTCCAGAACCTAAGAAGGAATCAAGCACAAAATCCCCTTCATTTGTTGTAATATCTATACATCTTTCAATTAGTTTTTCCGGCTTTTTTCCTTTAGGAAAATCAATACCTCCTTCATTTGCCAAACCTTCAATTGAAATATCTGTCCAAATATCAGTAACTAATTCCCCAGGCAATTTCATTCCATCTATATCTTTAAGTCTCTCTCTATAAAACAGAACTCTTTCGCCACCAATAAATAGATAATCCATGTCATCATTTGGATGAGTAATAATTTTATCTTTTATAGATTTAGATTTTATAATTGTTTCTTTTCTTTTTAAATATGCCCCTCCTGAAACAGATGCCGTTCTGAAAACATAATCAGCATTTTCAATAGCGAACAAAGCTACTTGCAGATCAAAGTCTTCTAATTTCTTTTTAGCCTCTCTTGGATTAGGAAATCCTTTTTGCTTAGCAATAACATTCTGAATGGTATCCCACTGCCAATTTTCTCTTTCTTCTTGGGGATTAGTGAATATATATTTGTATTGCGTATCATAATCTTTTTCAATAAATAACTTTGATGTCTTTAAAGTAAATTCCAACTTGTTCTTGGCATAGAAAAAAATATGATTAGCTTGTTTAAACAGACCGCCTGAAGTACTTTTAAAGCCAAACGGCTTATTTGTGGCGTTTATGATATGATTGATATAATTTGAACGACCAAATACTTCATCCAACAAAACTTTACAATATGCAGCCTCGTTATCATCTAAATGGACGAACATTGCCCCATCTTTAGCAAGTAAGTTGTGAAGTATTCTAAAACGTCTTGACATCAAATCAAGCCAAATAGAATGTTCAACACCATCATCGTAATGTTCAAAAGCCGCCCCAGTATTAAATGGAGGGTCAATATAAATACACTTAATTCTTCCTGCAAAATCTTGTTCAAGGGCTTTTAAAGCCAAAAGATTATCCCCGTGAATAAGCATATTTCCCGAGTTTGGATCTCCATAACTGTATTCAGGATTTTCAATAAGAATACGCGGTTCGAGCGTAGGTTCGTCACCTTTGCCAATCCATGTTAATTCTAGTTTTTGGAGTTTATTTTTGGACATGATATTTAGTGTTTATTATTCATTTTCATTATTGCCTTTCAACTTTTTGGCGGCAATTTCCTTGTCTAACGATTTTACCCTGCGTTCGAGTTTTTTAATGTCTTCTTCGGCAGGAAGCTGTTCTGGGTTTATCCCGCTTTTTCCTAAAAGCGATCTAACGTCTTTATTATTTTTGACGTGTTCGGTCGTTATCTTGCTTTCTCCTCTTAAATCATTTTTCTTTACATTGAAATTTGTGATTTCAGTAGCTAACTGTTTTGCTGTAATGGTAATAGTAGGCAAGAAATCGGCTAAAGGTCTATTTCCTTTAATGCCTAATTTGCGTTTCATATCGCTGGTGTTGTAGCCTCCAAATAAAGCCCAATCACCTTTACTTCTAATATTCGCAAAACCTTTATTATCAACTCCTCGTTCAAAAATATTTTTAGAAAGCTCTGTTTCAGTAGCTGCCAGTTTTTCTCTTGCCGCCAGTCGCTCCATTAATTGGATGCGCTCTTCTAACAGTTCCTGTTTTCTGGTTTGAATAGCAAAATAGCTTTGAGCAAAAGCTATTTGCTCTTTCTTTGGGTCACCATTTTGAGCAATAAGATAACAAGCGTATCGGGTAAGCATTATATCCTCTTGCTTTCTTTCGGCACCTGAACCGATCTTGACCATTTTGTTGATGTCAACGAAATGGTCTGAAACCGCTTCGCCAGTGGTTTCACAACTTTCTTTTGCTTTATTTATGGCGTTGGAAAAATTACGCCAATCAGCGTACCCTAAAAGTTCCTGTAATTCTCTCGCTAACCAATATTCTACACCATCTTGCTCATAAGCATATTCTTCGAAGGTTTTGTTCAGTTTTTCTATCGTTGCTATTTCCATATTATATCATTTTCCATCTAATGGTGAATACTTCTTTCTGTTCTACTTTCTGATTCAGTCTCTTCTCGATATCAGTTAATAAACTCTCTTTTCTTTCATCAATATCATCCTGAGCGGTAAAAAGAGATTGTCTTTTTTCATTTCTCTTCCTTTCCAGATCTTTTATTTGTCGTTGCGCTTTTACTTTAGCTTCCAGGTTTATAGTTTTTTTAGCTTCAGCTTTGCGCAGTTTTATTTCGGCATCTAAGTCCTTTATTTCCTTTTCAAGACTAATCTTCATATCATCTGCCCACTGATCTAATTTGTCCATTTCCTCGTCAAAGAAATCTCTATTTCGATTTGCATTCTCGGATAAAACTTCCTGTCTTTCCCTGTAAATTAAATCTGTAAAATTGTTTTTTACGGAGTTTTCAATTTCTACGTATTGATTTTCAGTAGCGTATAAAGAAAAAAACCTTTGTGCCGTTTGGCTATTAATAATTTCACCACTATCTGTGAAACAAGCCATCAATAAATATTCCTCTTCTTCAAATGAATTGATCGACAGATATTGCACTTGCATCCAGCCTGACTGACCAATATGATTATTTTCAATCAACTTAACAGTGGTTGGGGTATTTGTATAATCAAAAATAATCTCTTTAGGTAGAGTTTCCTTTGCTTTACACTCTTTTAAAATTCTTTGTGCCAACTTATGGCCGATACGATAGATGTTGGTGTCATCAGGTACAAAAATATCCGATTTTCTTTGCCCTTCTTCAGGGCGTAAAATCATATAAGGACCGCTATGAATGTTTTCTGCAGGAAAAGGATTTTCAATTAATCTGAATGAATAATCTTCATCAAATTCGGCTAATCCCTGAAGGAAATATTGAGTAGTTTTCCAAAGTTTCTCCTCAAAGACATTTAAATGTTTCTTGGTTTCCAGTAGATTAGATTTTAATTTTTCTCTAACCTCTTCGTCAAAACTTTCTAACAATGTAGTTCGAACCGATTGTATTTTTTCTGAAATTTCAGGGCGAAGGTCTTCTTGTAAATTATCGAAAGCTTCTTTTATTTCCCCTGGTGTTCTACAATCATTATATATCTGAGCAATTCGTTTTTCAAAATCAATACCATTACCAATTGCTCCTAAAACTTCATCACTAGCGCCAAAAACACCATTGAATAATTGAAATTTTTGATCCAACAATTCATAGACTCTTAAATCAGCTGCATTTTTCACATTTAGAAAATTTACAACTACTACATCGTGTTTTTGACCATAACGGTGGCAACGACCAATTCTTTGTTCAATTCTTTGTGGATTCCAAGGCAAGTCGAAATTCACAATAAGAGAACAGAACTGTAAATTAATTCCCTCAGCTGCTGCTTCGGTAGCAATCATTATTGTAGCTTCTTCTCTAAAATAATCTACTAATGCAGCTCTTTTGTCCGCAGTTGGGGAACCTGTTATTTTATCAGTCCCTTTATGAGTTTCCAGCCAATCCTTAAAAATCTCTTTCGATTTCTGATCATTATTAGAACCATTGAATTGAACAACTTTGCCCTTAAATCCCCTAGATTCTAAAATATTGTATAAGAACTCTTGTGTCCTCCTGCTTTCAGTAAAAATTAGTGCTTTTTTATTAGCTCCCAGCTTTGTTAATTCTTTAAAGCCTTTTTCCAAGGCAGTAAATAAATGTTCTGCTTTTGAATTCTTTCTAATTTTAAATGCTAATTCACGATATTTTTTTAAATCTTCAATCTCAGATTTAATAGCTTCAATATCTTCAGCGGAATACTCAATTTCTTTACTTACTTCAATTTCATCATCTACCCATTCTTCATTAATTTCTTCAAATGTTTCAAAATCTTCTTCAACAAGAGAAAATAAGTCGGTTTCTTCTTTAGTAATTATTCGTTGGAGTTTTGTCACTAAAGTATTTAAAGTCCCGTGAATTGCATAAGTGGAAGATGCTAATAATTTCCTCAATATCAAAGTCATTAACTGACGTTGGCTACTCGGTAAGGCGTAAAGTTTCGGTCTTTGTAAGTATTCAGAAACCCATTCGTACAACTGATGTTCTTCATCAGATGGAATAAATTCTTCACGAATAGCTCTTCTTTCCGTGTAATTGATATATTCTAAAACTTGTCTTCTTAATGTTCTTCGACAAATTGGCTGTAATCTGTTTCTTAATTCTTCAAAATTCCCTTCATCAACTAATCTACTATATTGGCTTTTGAAACTTTTTAGATCTCCAAAAATATAATCATCAATTATACTCACAAGTCCATATAATTCAAGAATTGAATTTTGCAATGGAGTGGCGGTAAGCAACACTTTTTTTCTATTCTGGATTGAGTTTTTAATAGTATTCCCAATTTTATTTGAAGCCTTGTAAACATTTCTAAGCCTGTGAGCTTCATCAATAATCACCAAATCCCATTGGGTTTGCTCGACATAAGGCGCTTTGTTTTTGGCAAAATGGTAGGAACAAATGACAATATTGTCTTTTTGATTGAACGGATTAAGATTCCCTGCTTTTATTTGTTCGTTGAAAGATTTCGTTTCCAGAATGACTGAAGGCAAGAAAAATTTATCTGCTAATTCCTGGTTCCACTGTTTTCTTAAATTGGAAGGTGCAATAATCAGAAGTTTCCTCTTTCGTTCAGCCCATTGTTGGGACAATATAATACCAGCTTCAATAGTTTTTCCCAAGCCTACTTCGTCCGCAAGAATAGCTCCATTGGATAATGGGGACTGAAAAGCAAAAAGAGCTGCTTCAACTTGATGAGGGTTTAAATCTACCTGTGCATCTTGCAAGGAAGCTGTCAATTTACCTATATCATTTGAAGGTCTTTGTCTTGTTAGCTCGTGAGCAATATATTTAGCGTGGTAGGCTGTGAAATTCATTTTATAGTTTCAATATTTACAAATCAGATTGCAGTTTACCTAAAATGCGGTAGAAAGCACTAAAAAGCGTAAATATAAAAATATCTTTTGGTTACCTGTATGAGCAATTACAATTTCTTATAGTTTCCATATTCCGGCTGCTCCAAATATTTACCCAAACAGGACTTTAAAAAACTACCTACTGACCGTTCACTGATATTAAATTTCAAACCCATTTCTGCTGCTTCTTTTCTTTGAAATTTATCCGGAAGGGCGTCAAAAAACAACTTTTTGTTGTTTCCGGATTGAAACGGACCTTGTTCATCTTGTTTCGGAAGATTCTCAAACATTATTATGCTATGTTGAAGATACACCTTGGTCAACGTCAATGCTGTTTCAAAATCAACATCGGAACAATAGATTTCTTTAAGATAGTCGTTGGAAGAAAACTTACGGACTGCTGTAAATATCATGCAGAAACGATATAGAATCAGACCCAAACGTTTTACAATGCTTTGAGCATCTTCGCTCACGAAAGTGCTTATCTGTTGCAGAAACGAAGTGAAAATCGGGTTGAATTTATCCCATTGTTCGTCTGTAAGAAGCAAAACCATTTCGTCCCTTTCGAAAAACTCTACCATTTTAAAAACCTGTTGTGATTGTTTTGAAAAAAAGTCAGTCAGGTTGACCGGATTTCCTTTGGGTGAAGGATCTAACCAAACGGATTCCGTTTTAAAAACATAGAAAATAAAACGACTAAACAAACCATCTTCAGCCGAAGCAATGATATTAAAAACTTGTTTTGGCGTACCTGATAAAGCAACTGAAAGTTGCGGTTCGTTAACCTCAACAAATTCCGCATTAGTTTTTCTACTAACAGAAACTTTTTCGTGATGAAACGATTTGCGCAACATATCGGAATAAGAACCCCATTCGTTTTTGAAAGTTTGCCCTAAAGTATCGGCTTCGGTTTCGCAAATGATGCCACGACCGCCGTTCCAATCCAAATGTTGGATTACTTTTGCATTGCTGGTATTGGCCGGAATATGAACTACTTTGAATTTCGGTTCAATTGGCGGTTCCTGATTTGGTTCCAATTTTCCCTTTTTTTCCAATAATTTATATGCAGCCAGCTGTTCCTGATAAATCTTTCGATCTTCCTGAGATTGCGCCATAACGGAATTATGGTAACTGTCGGCCAAATTCTTAGCAAATTTCAACGCGCCTTTACCCGAAGCTGCCGGAGCTAAAACGAAAGAAAACAAACTTGGATATACCACACTGCCACCGTAAACGCCTGAAACATTAGGCAAACAACCCGAGAGAATTGCCAAAGCACCTGTGAGAAAAGTGTCTCTTGCTCTCTGTTCCGGGAAAGCCTTACAACTTTCCATTAAGATTGGCGGTAAATTATCATAAACCGAATGCGGAATTATTGGCGTGGTTTTGAGATAATCTTCTTCTGAATCAACCTCTTTTTTTGTGACTGCTGAAAGCTTTGGGGTTTCACTTTGCAGGTTTGCAAACTTTGCAAACTTTGCAAAATCTACACTTTGATTTTTGTAAACGCTGCTGATAGTTGTTTTGATTTCATTTTCGGTTAAATCAAAATTGGTAATACAATAGTCTAATGTTTCCGCTTCGGAAATACCGTAACGGTTGGCATTACAGCCAAAGAGATGTATAAAATTGTTACGGTTTCCATTATGGTACTGTTCTTTTTGTTCGGTAAACTTCAAGCATTTATCAAGCAATTCATCCGTTGAAAGATTTTGTTGCTTATCGTTGCTTTTTGGAGTTTTGGAAGCTGCTACTTCTTCTTTTATTTCAAATGTTTTTGCATCGGAATTTATGAAAGCATTGGAATCACAAGAAACAAAACACAGTCTTGTAATGTCCTTGCATTTTGCATCAAAATCGAAACCTGATAAATCTTTATAAAAATTTGCCACCTGGTTGTAGGCAATAGTGTGTTGTTCTGCATCTGAATTGACTTTAATAAATACTTTAATCCCTTCGCCACTTGGGCTGATAAATGAAGCCATCGTAAAAGGACATCCGTTTATCAAAGTCACTAAATTTTGTAATTCCGATACCGGAATATGGTCGAAATCCAATCCGATAATTTGAGAATAGGAAGCAATATTTGCTTTGGTTCTGCTTACTCCAAATGTTCCTGAGGCTGTAAATGCAATCAGTCCGCTTTTAATTTCATCAGCAGATTTATCATCGCCTTTATGCAGTGCATAACGAATTGAATTTATATCACTTTGGTATTTGTCGGATTTAATGTCCTGAAGTATTTCGAGCAGATTTTTATCCACTAAATTAGTTTTGAAATTCTGATAAACACTAACCATCAATTTGCTGTTTGCCATCTGTTTCATTACTTTTTAGGATTGTAGTTTTCTTTCATTAGCTTTTGAATATCAGCTAGAGTGTAGTAAATTTTGTTACCCAATTGGGAATACCCTATAAATCCGGTATCGCGCCATAGCTGAGCAGTTCGCTTGCTGATATTCATTACTTTCATGAATTCCTGATTGTCAAAGAAAATATCCTGCGGATCAAACTTGGTTCCTATCTTGATATTGGCTGCTATCAGGGCAGTTTGCTCATCAATCTTTTTAAGTATCTTTTCGGCTTCGTCGTAGAAATTGCTCATACCTATTTTTTTAATAAGGTTAAACATTCCAATAACTCGCTTCTTTTGTAGTAACGTCTTGCGCCAATACCATAAGCTTTGACCTTGCCATTATTGGTCCACGCCCATAAAGTTGAGGAATCGATTTTAAGGAATTGACAGGTTTCTTCCCTAGTAAGCAATTCTTCGGAATTGTCTTTTGTTTGAATTTCTTTTTGAAGTTCGGCGATACCGTTTCTAACGGATGTACTTACTAATTGTTGAAGTTGTTCAACTGTAATGGTTTGAAGTAAAATTGCATTGTCTTGCATAGCTTGTTATGTTTAAGATTAACAAGCCAAAATTGAAAATGAAGCCGTGTAGTAGATTGAATGGAATCGTGTGTTTTATGACACGGTTTTCATGTTTAAGATTTTGCTTTGAAATAAATACTTTCTCTAAATGCTATTTTTCCAATCTCATTCATGGATTTTATTCTAGATATACTAATATCAAATTGTCCCAAAAAATCAAAATATGATTTTTGCTTTAAATCATAGTGAATCAGATCCTCGTAAGTCATTTTGTGAAAAATAAAACTATAGTTGGATAGATTCTCTTTAGTGTTGCCAAATTCATCTAATAAGTTCTTGAAAATGGTGTATGCTTTGTGATTTTTGAAGATTTTAGGATAAGGATTTTCTTTATCGGTCAAACTTATTTTATCTTCGAATTCAATGTTAATTATTTCAGGAGTATTGTTTTCTGGTTGTTTTGTTAAATCTAAAATTGATGGCATTTTGAAAGGGAGGTCATCTAAATCGGTACTAATACCAAATTCTGAGCTTCTATAAAAATGGATATAGCATATTTCATTACAATCCCTTTCAAAATCTGTGTTTAGATATGCGTCTTGATTTTTAAATTCACCTTTATCGAATGCGTAATCAATATGATAAAGCAAATTATGATAGCCATCCCTTAAATTAAAGTTTCTGGGTGTTACATTTTCAGGTTTACTCAATTCATTAAAGAACAACGTAAAAGCATCATTGAACAAAAAACTCTGATAGGTGGTAATACTACCTTCCATAAACTTTTCAAGTCGAAAGAAAGCGTTGTTAATATCAGATATAATTACTTCAATATTTACACTAGGTATTGGATATTGTTTTCTTAATTCGATAATTTTTTTCTGAAACTTACTTTTGTAATCTAAAATTTTTTGCTCGTTTGGCACTTTTTCCAGAATGCAATTGCAGATTTCAATTTGGTACTTGTAATTTCTTTCTTCGTAATTTTTATAGGTATCTGTTACATAATCAGCTTTATCTTCAATGGCTAATGGAATCGAAATATATTCATTTGTTATTTCATATTCCTTGAGCCAATTCCATAGATTACGATCTATGCAGTCTAAAATTTCTGTATTGTTTTCCTGAATCGACAAATTTGAATTTGTTTCGACATTACTTACATTGATATCACTTTTCTTATCTGTTAATGATACTGTAGAAGACTTTAAAATCTCAGCCAATTTAGTATCAAAAAATTGCTTTTTATCTTCATAAAACTGATCTCTAAGTTTTGGCATAACGTGATGGATAAACTCTAGTTTTTCTTCATCTGGCAATTCATTCAATACTTTTGAAAACCCTGCATCCTGTTGCTCTCTTTCCTTTTGAAATAATAATTCCACTTCTTCTACTGAAAGTCCGGATTTTACCATTTCATTTTTAGTTATCACTAATGAATTAGCAAGTTCCTTTTTGTAATTGATTAAATCATAGTAAATGATTTCGTTTTTGAAATCGATAGAAATATCTTTATTTTCAACAACCCAATTTTCGAAGTCAGTTTTAAGTATTTCAGGAGTCAAGCCTAGGCTAAAAAGGTTTTCTAAAGTTAATTCAAGTTCTTTCATTTAAGTAAATCTGAGGAAAAGGTAAAAGTAATAAAACGTAATTAAAAGTAACTGGTTAACTCCATTGCAATATCCTTGTTGCTTTTTCCGATATAAGTCAAAAACATGGCCTCAGTAGTATGTCCGGTTATGTACATTAAGAACGAGGTTGGGATAATCCCGTAATTGTTGGTCGCAAAAGAACGTCTGCCAATATGAGAAGAAACAAGTTCGCATTTTTCGTATAGTTTTTCTTCTTTCTTTTTGGTTTCAGAATTGAATTTCACTCCGTGGACCATTACAGTAATGCCAGCTTCGCTGCATACTTTTTTGATATAGTCATTGTATTTCTGGTCTGATATTTTTCTTGGAAAATCACCATCGTATTTTTTAAGTATTTCGATGATTTTTGAATGCAACGGAATCGTCATTATCTTATCGGTTTTCACCTGAGTGAACTCAATTAAAGGCTTTAGCTCACCTGTTTTGTTTTTCTCATATCTAATCATTGATTTTTCAAAACGCAGGAAATCAGACACTCTTTGTCCGCAATAACAGCTTATCAATAACCAATCACGAGCGTTGTCGAGATAGTCCGGCAATTTTTGCTTGTCAATTTTCTCGATGCTTTCTATTTCCTGGGGATTCAGATAGATATTATCAACTTTTAAATATTTAGCCTTGATGCTGTCGAGCTGATAATGGGTTTCCAAACCGTTGGCTTTGGCGTGATTGCAAATGGTTTTTACAAAACGAATTACTCTTGCAATGGTATTGAGTGCATATCCCTTGCTTATGCAGTAATTTTCGAAATCGTTTTTGAATTTTAGATTTACGTCTTTTACATAAATGATAATAGCTCTGTCCTTTTCATATCTTAACAAAAGTTGTTTTATGACATTGCATTTCTTTAAAGTGCTTTCTTTAATCTCTCGTTTTTTGTACTCTGTATAGACACCCAGATAATCAATAAGTTTCTCAGGCATTTTGCCTGCTTCTTCATCTTGTGGGTTGATGATGTTTTTTAGCCAATTAAAGTCTATTGGGTTTGCTCCTTTGTCTCTATTGTAGTTTTTTAAAACATCATTTCTAAGATCCCCGAGATCGGTATCAAGGTTTGCAAATTCAATGGTTTTGAGAAGCTTTTTTAATGGACGTTGTTCTACAGCATCCCAATCATCCGGATTAATATGATAATTGGTTTTGGCTTTTAAATCTACATTTCTTCCATCGCGTAAACGAATGTAAATTACAGCCGGGCTTTTTTTGCTCTGAATAAAAAGGTTGATTGAAGCCATGACGTAACTTTGTTTTGTTTATATAAAGGTACGTAATCTAGTCCACATTTAGTCCACATTAGTCCAAATACTAACAATAACATCCAAAGCTATCCAATAAAATTATTTTATCTAAGCTCCTAAAGCATTGAATTTACTGAGTTCTTTCTTTATTAGTGGATATTTTGTCTTTTTAGAATTTGGATAATTCTAGCCCCATCTTCTCCACAGAATCAATTCCAAAGTAAACCGAAACCCTTGAAATCATAAGATTTTAAGGGTTTTTTGTTTTTATATATTTATGACTATCTGCAAAACAGACCAAAAAGTTTTTTAAAACACAAATTGCCACGAATTAAATTCGTGAAATCAATTGCACAAACCACAATTTATCTCGTATAGATTTACTTCGTCAGTTCGCTTCGCTCGTGTGTGCAAATTAATGAAATTCGTGGTCTAAAAATTCTAACACCTAGTATTGGTTTAAACACAATATTTTGTGGACAATGAATTATCAAAAAAACTAAGAGCCTGTTTAAAAATTAAATAGAAACTTTAAAATTCACTTTTGAGAGTTTAATTATTAAGAGATTTTAGGAGAAAACATTAAATAGAGCTTAATTTCTAAATAGCCAAATAATGTGAGCCAATGATTGGAAATTGTCATTAATTCGATAATTAATTTATCGTAAATGCCGCTCCGATGGAGCTTTGATTTACTTGAATCTTATTTTCTATAAATATTTCGCTCCTAACGGAGCTGTCAATTTTTTTTTGTTTTTCATAAGCTCCAGAGGAGCAAAATATTTATAGAAAAAACACCTGCAATTCATGAAAAAGCCCCAGAGGGGCGACATAAAAAAACTAACCCTTGATTCGCATAAATAATAAAAAAGCACAAGTAATTCTTAATTTGTAAAATTTAAACAGGCTCTAACTCTTAACTTATCTCAAGAAGAATACAACAATTATTTAAAAATTCGGATGATGATAATTCCGTTTAAATTAAGAAACAAAAACCATTTACCGATAAAATATATCTTTTTATCGATAATGTAATTTTTTTATTCAGAATCCGTACTCACAACAACTACAATCCCTGTTTTTTGATTTTAATTCAAAAAAAACACTCAATAATTAAGCATCCTATTTTTCAACCACTAATAAAATCTTATTTTTTTACCAAATATTCATTTATGTCGTCAAATCAACATTCTTAATGTTATTCTTTTTCACAATAAATAAGCTGATTTTTGCAGTACATCCATCGATTTAAGTCTTGAATGATAATTTTTTTTGTTATTTTTAACAACTTTTTAAAATTAATTAACCAATTAAACTACATTTCTATGAGTTACAATTACAATTCCTTGTGGGGCCAATTGAAGGCTCGCAAGAAGACGAGAAGTAACGATGATGCTATTCTTGCCGTACCAATCCGGAAGAATACGCTCTCTCCTGTTCAAATGTTTTTTGCAGCTACAGCGTTCTCGCTCTTTGGAGCCTCGAACGTTTTTGCTCAAACCACCCTTATTGATCCTAACGGTGACGGGGGATTTAATAACGGACTCACATTTGAATCAAACGGATGGAAAGTTGCCAATGAGGGAACAGGGCCTGTTAAATGGACTGTTGGAACAGCAGTCTCAGGCACAAAAGCCACCGGTAGCTTAACAAACGGTTCCGCAACAGTTACATTGTTGGCTGCCAATCCAAACATTGTAGCAGGACAAATTGTTTACGGAAACAACATTCCTGCTAATACTTATGTAGAAAGTGTTTCAGGAACAACTTTAGTTTTATCACAAACTGCCACTGCTACTGCAACCGGTGTTGATCTAGGTTTTGGGAAATTTTCAGGTGGTACAGGTGGTATGAGCGTTGGAACAACGCTATCTACAAGTGCTGCTACTATTAACCCTGGTGTTTACAACCTTACTTTGGCAGCTCACATCAATAATGCTCTTATTTCTGTAGGTATGAAAATTACCGAAATATCTGGTCTTATTGGTCCTGACACCTATGTAGCCAGTATTAACGGAACAGCATTAGGTTTGTCTAAGGCTACAATTAACTCTACTACATCTGCAGGTAATCAGGTGTTAACATTTTCAGCAACTACATCGGCACTTACCGGTAATGCTGCTTATATAACAAACGATGACGGTCTTACAAACTCATTTGGAGGTAACGCAGTACCCAGAACTGTTTATTTTTACAGAGACATTACTAATAGTTCTCCAAGTGAAGATGCAATGACCCTGACTTTTGACGTAAGATCAGCTCCTCCAACTTTCAGTAGTGCCGGATGGCAGGTATGGGCTGCTCCTATTTCTCAAACAGTTGTAGGTACAGATACTCAGGTAACATCAGTTATGGCTTATGGAGTTAACTGGCCGGGAGCTACGTTGATTTCTTTCAACGCCGGCCCACAGACAGCTACCACCAGAAACACAGCGTTTATCCCTAAATCATTTGCAGGAACTCCGTTCCGATTGATTTTCGTGTGGTCTAACTCATCATCAGCGGCAGGAACAGTTGTTCCGGCTGCAATTGACAACATTTCGCTTACTTCAAGAATTAGCGATGAATTTACAACTGCCCATTCAGGACTTTGGTCTCAGCCAAGCACCTGGATTGGAAACAAAGTTCCTACTCCTGCTGATAGTGCCATTATAGCTGCTAATCATACGGTTGTGATTGACTCAAGATATTCAGGATGTGAGAATTTATATCTTTCTGGAGCCAACTCATTAATGCAGTATGCCATTACTAATATTATGGATGAATTTATCGTTGGTAATGAATTTGCTATTTCGGGTAGTGGTGCAAGATTCAATAATCATGACGGAACAACCAATGCTAAACTTTTAAAAGTTGGAGGAAACTTCAGTGTAGGAAACAATGCCCGATTTGACAGTAGCATGGGTACTGCTACCAATTTCCTAGGTAGATTAACCCTTAACGGAACTTCTCCACAAACGGTAACGCTTCATTCATCCGGTTTCTTCGGAGGCAATACAGTCTCAAATGCATTTGCCAACACTGCAGGTGTTTTAAACCAGCTTGAAGTTACTAATACTTCTTCAGAATTACCAAATATTATATGGAATGCAGATGGTGTTAGAATTAAATCCCAATTGATTTTAACAACCGGTAAGGTAAGAATTGCTTCAGGAAAAAGAATAGTTCTTGGAAATTTCGGTGCATTAAATAATATTACCGTTCCTTCGGGATATGGTTTTACAGATGGTACAGTATCTAAATGGGTCAATTCTGGTTTTACTAAAATTGTTCAGCCTGGAACTGAGTATCCGGGAAGTGATAATAATTTTACTCCTTTCAGATATCCTTTTATTAGCGGTAACAGTTTAGACAGAACATTGTATTTCTTACCAGATGCTGCTCCGGTTAATCCTGGCGGTGAGGTAGCGGTAACCTATACTGACAGTGATGCAATAAACGATCTTTCAGTTACTGATGCCAGCTATACTATCAATAAAAGATACAACGGAAACTGGGCTTTCTCAACTCCAGATGCCACTAATACTGATACACCAGTTATATACACACCTAACGCAACAACACCAACTAACAAAATTGGGATATATGCAGATGGTGCTTTTGAAGCACTAGACGGTACAGCAAGATTAATGAATGCGTCAGCTGCTTTGGCAGGAGCTCATCAGGATGGAACACAACGACCATTTGTATTCAGAAAAGACCTGACTTTGGCTAATTTAACAGCAGCTCCGGTTTATGTTGGGGTTAACAATGCTTCGGTTGTAAACACTACGGTTAATGCTATTTCTTCTGTTCAATCAGGTGACTGGAATACTGCTTCAACCTGGGCCGGAGGTGTTGTTCCTGCTTGTAACAATGTGGTTACTATTGTTAACGGACACAGCGTTACGGTAACAACTACCGCTAATGCAGCAGGTATAATTATCAAACAAGGAGGTACATTGATAAACAATGCAGGTACCACTACCATGACAGTAGGTTGTACAAACAACAATGCTGCTTTCTACAACTACGGTACTCATAACATGACTGCCGGTAACCTAAAAGTAAACGGTTTTGTTTCTCATAAACAAAACAGTTTCTTTAACCAAACAGGTGGAGAAATTATCATTGACAGTAATAACAATGGTGACGCTGCAACTTCTGTTGCCGCTGGTGGTGCTTCATGTAAAATTGAAACAAGTAACTTAGGATTAACAGGCGGAAAAATAACTATTGTTGACCCGCTTGTAAATATATCAAGTCCATTATTAACAGCAAGTTCACTTGGAAATTATACTTTGAACTCAGCAGGTGCTACGGGTGTTTATGGTCTAACAACTACTAGTGATATTAGCACAAACACAGTAGCATTAACAGGTCAATACAATACTTTTTTTGTAGGTCAGGTAATTACCGGACATGATAATATTCCAACTGGTACTACAGTTACAAATGTTGCAGTAGGATTCGTAGGATTTCCTCCTCCGCTTACACTAACATTATCTAACAATGTTACTGGAACAGTTCCGGCTGGCACCTTTTTGAATTTTTCATCTATGGTGAATAACGCTTCTTCTATAGTATTGGCACCTAGTGTTACCAACAGTAATCTTTCTGTAGGTCAAGGAATAACTGGTCCCGGGATTCAAACGGGAACTACAATAACCGGACTTGGAACAAGCGCAGGAATTCCTACACAAGATTTAAGACGTATTGATTTGTCATTGCCGGTTAAAGATTTACCAATGCCAATCACATCGCCACAAACATTTACTTTTAGTGTTGTTAATGAGGGTTCTTACAGTACTGTTTTGGAGGCTCCAAATACTAATATAAAGGCAGGTATGATGGTTAAAGGAACAGGTATTAAGCCGGGAACATTTGTTACCGCTGATGTTACCTCAACAAATGCTTCATTGTCTTTATCAGAACCAATTCAGGAAGGTGCTACATCTCCTTTGGTTATGGAATTTTATTCATTTAACGCCCAATCCAGTGGTTCGTTTATCTATGCTTCTCCAGTACATTATGCTGCAGGTTTAGACCACACTTTACAAATTGGAGACGGTGTATCTACTCAAAATACAGCTTTTATTACTACCGGATTTAACTGTCAGTTCCAGGCCGGATTAGGATTGTTCTCTTTAGGGAATTTAACAGTTAATGCACCAAACGGAAACGAAAGGTTTATGAACGTGAGCAGCAATGGTATTAATAATAATTACACTATGAACGTTCAAAACACGTTTACCGTTACTAACAATAGTGTTTTCAAAAAAACATTTGCCAACTCAACAGTTTATGTAGGTGGTAACATTGTGAACAACGGTACAATTCATTTCCCATGGAATGGAACAGTTTTGTATCTTGGAAACCTGATTAACGGTGTTATTGCACCAACAACACTTGCTCAAACTATTTCGGGAACAGGTACCTGGAAAACTGATCAATGGGCTCTTTCTTCCGGACCAAAAACCGGTTTTAATTTCTCCGGTTTTACTGTAAACAATACAAGTCCTGAAGGTGTAACACTACAAACACCTATCAAAGTATCGGGTACCGTAATTTTAACCAATGGTATTCTTCATACTTCTGCAGCTAATCCGATATACTTAGGTGTTGAAGATGTTACAGATCTATCATACAGTAGTGCGGTTGCTCAATACACTGCTTCAGGAGGAAGTAACACTACCCATATTGATGGTCCATGTGTTCTTTCTTTTAGATCTGACACTGGAATAGCTCATTTTAAATTACTCCCTACAGGAAAAAATGGTAAATACCTTCCTATTACTTTAACTGCTACCGGTGGTGTTAAACTGATGGCAGAAGCTTTTGATACAAATTCAGGAACTTCATCAAACCCTGCAAATGGTACTTTGAGTAACAACAGATGGAAAGTAACAAGACTTGACACCAACGGTGATTTTACAGGATATAATGTAAGAATGGGATCAACTGAGATCGAGTCTTCAAACATTATTGTACATTCGGCTACTGAAAACGGAGCATATAATGTTGTTTCTAATCCAAGTTCTGCTACCAATTTTACTCCGGGAGCTTTTAATACTATTCAGTTGGCAACTCCTCAAACAGATGGTTTCTTAGGAAATTTCTCTTACACTGAAGGTCTTGCATGTGTAGGTACTCCTGCTCCGGGTGCAACTGTCGCATCTTCTGATTCTGATTGTGGAGGACCATCTACTATCTTGACTTTAACAAATGCTGTTACAGGAACTAATGTAACGTACCAATGGCAAAGTTCTACAAATGGTGGAAGTACCTGGGCTAACATAGCCGATGCAACTTCTACATCTTATGTAGCTACACCTGCTGTTAATACTTCATACAGATGTAATGTAACTTGTTCAGGAAGCACAGGTACTTCAACTCCGGTTGCAGTAACTGCCAAAACAACAACCGTTACTGTTACAGGTACTACAATCACTTGTAGTGGCGTAGCTGATTTAACTGCCGCAGGTGGTACAGTTTTGAATTGGTATGATGACCCAACAGCCGGTAGTTTAGTTGCAACAGGAACTACTTATAGCCCTAATGTATCTGAAACCACTACTTATTATGTAGCTTCAGCCACAGGCACTACATCTAACAATTCTGTAAACAATACATTTACAGGTACTACTTCTACCAATACGGTATTCAGAGGTGTAGCGTTTGATGCAACTAATGCTTTGAAATTAAAAACAGTTACAGTTTACCCTAGACAATCTAGCCTTACAGTAGTACCAACACCGGTAACTCTGGCACTGTATGATGCTGCAGGTAACATTGCTTTTGGCACTACTCCTGTTACATTTACACCAAATGTTCTAACAAATACTGTATCTCTATCTCAAACTGTTACACTAGACTATAACATTCCTGCCGGGAAAAATTATAGATTAGTAGTTAGTTATGGTTTGAATACTGATAATTTCTTAGGAACCAGTAGTGCAGCACCTACAAATGCACCAGGTGAAGCACTTGTACTGAACGGTAACATTACCAGTCTTACCGCTGTACCTACTGCAACTACCAACAGTTACTTCTACAACCTGACTTATGATAAGGTATGTGAAACTGTGAGAGTTCCGGTTACTGTTACTGTAATAACTCCAGAAGCTCCAACTGCTCCGACAGCACAGACTTTCTGTAATGTAGCTACGGTAGCTGATTTGACAGCAACAGGTAGCGATATTAAATGGTACACTACTCCAACAGGAGGAGCAGCTTTAGCTACTGATACAGCTTTATCTACAGCTACTTACTATGCTTCACAAACAACTGATTGTGAAAGTGCTGCAAGAACAGCCGTAAACGTTACAGTTAATGTAACTCCGGCTCCAACAGCAGCAGATCAGGCATTCTGTGATGCGGCAACAGTTGCAGACTTAACAGTTACTTCTGGTAGCGATATTCAATGGTACACTACTTCAACAGAAGGAACAGCTTTGACTCCTACTACTGCTTTATCTACTACAGTTTACTATGCTTCACAAACAATCGATAATTGTGAAAGTATAACCAGAGAAGCTGTAAACGTAACTATTAATGTAACTCCGGCTACTCCAACAGGTAATGCTACACAAGATGCTTGTGCAACCGGAACTATAGCTGATTTTACAGTTAACGGAGTAAGCAATGCTATATTTACATGGTATGATGCTCAGGGAACTATTTTAACTACAACAACTGCAGTTTCAAATACAGCTTATTATTATGTATCACAAACTGTTAATGGTTGCGAAAGTCCAAGATTGGCAATTCTGGCTTCTGGTGCTTGTTTAAGTACAGATGAATTTAAAATTGCTGAATTAAGATTCTATCCAAATCCGGTTGCTGATCAATTGACAATTACTGCAAGAGATATGATAACCAGAGTTGAATTATTTAATTTATTAGGTCAAAAATTAAGAGTTTTAGACACTAATACAGATAATGTTCAAATGAATTTTAATGACTTAACTCAATCAACTTATTTAGTTAAAGTTTATTCTGAGGATAAAGTTCAAACATTTAAAGTGGTTAAAGAATAATTTTTTAAATCACAGTAAGGCAATCGTAATGATTGCCTTACTTTTTTTAGTAATCCGGTTCTAAAAAATTTAGAATCTAAAAGAATCCCCTTTCGTTGAGGCAATCTCAATGAAAGGGGATTCTTTTTGTATTAACCTGAGTTCGATTAATAACTACTTGTAAATCATCTTAAAATTAAACACATAGCATAAAAATAAACTATGGTCAAGAATTGACCAGGAAATAATATTATTTCTCACATAGTCAAACTATATGAAAAGTGAAACACCTGTCAAATCTTTTTAAAATAAAATAATTTCTTGAAACCGGCGAAATACCCCGAGGCATCCCGAGTGTTCCTATCGTGTGGACACAAATATATTTATAGCTT
>CAZWAF010000046.1:0-21387 GCA_964631795.1 uncultured Flavobacterium sp.
ATAACCATGTGCTTTTTTCGTCTGGAGTATCTGATAAGATAGAACAGATATCTTCATAGAATCCCATGTTCAACATTTCATCAGCCTCATCAAGAATACAATAATCGATGTTTTTGATGTTAACCAACCCACGGTTGATCATGTCTTGCATTCTACCAGGAGTAGCCACAATGATTTGTGCTCCTCTTTTAATTTCTCTTGCTTGTTCTGTAATACTAGCTCCACCGTAAACTGCTACTACATTAATACCTTTTTCGTATTTAGAGTAGTTTTTAAGTTCGTTGGTAATTTGTAAACAAAGTTCACGTGTTGGCGATAAAACTAATGCTTGTGTATTTCTGTTGTCAGCATCAATTTTTTGGATAAGTGGAAAACCGAAAGCTGCCGTTTTCCCTGTCCCTGTCTGAGCCAACGCAACCATATCTGTGTCTTTTTCCAATAATAGGGGAATCGCTTTTTCCTGTACTTCCGACGGATTCTCAAATCCTAGATCTAAAATCGCCTTCAGTAACGATTCGTTTAATCCTAATTGTTCAAATTTGTTCATATGTAATTTTAAATAGAGCGCAAAAGTACTGTTAAATATTCATATAAACTAATGCGTTTTTTAGTTTTGTGTTTTTATTGTGATTTGAAAATCAGAAAGTTAGGTTTGTGATTTGTGATTTTGGATTTTAGATTTTGGATTTGAGGGTGAAATAACAAGCTTGTTGTATATTTTTTTGAAGAAAAAAATACATTTTGAATAGCAATTATTTAGTTTTTTTCAAAAAAGAAATAAGTTGTTGGGTTGCAATTCCTCTATGGCTTATTTTAGCTTTTTCTTCCAGAGAAAGTTCTGCAAAAGTTTTCGAAAAACCTTCCGTCTGAAAAACAGGATCATATCCAAAACCTTGATTTCCTGTTTTTTCATGAGTGATTTTTCCTTTGGCAATTCCGGTAAATAATTCTTGTTTTCCGTCTAAATTCAGAGCAATTACGGTTTTGAAATGGGCATTTCTGTTGGTTTTTCCTTCTAGTTCTGTTAGAAGTTTATTCATATTATCATCAGAATTTTTCTGCTCGCCGGCATATCGAGCCGAGAAAACTCCGGGTGCTCCGTTGAGTGCTTCTACTTCGAGTCCGGTGTCATCGGCAAAGCAGTTGTAACCGTATTTTTCGCTTACATAATTGGCTTTCAAAATAGCATTTCCTTCAATAGTGTTGGCCGTTTCAGGGATTTCTTCATTGCAACCAATTTCTTCGAGACTCAATATTTGAATGTGTTCAGGAAGCATATTTTGAATTTCAATGATTTTATTTTTATTGTTGGATGCAAAAACGAGTTGTATCATGGTTTTAAATATTTAGCAAAGAATTGTTTTTTGCAAATTTAGAAATGTAGGGAAGTAAATGAAATAAAAAAACGGGATCAAATTTGCTTTGTCCCGTTTTTTCTGAATTATTCCGAAAAGAATTATTTTGCTAAAAGCTCAGTAATTTTTGCTCTCAATTCTTCACCTCTTAAATCTCTTGCGATTATTTTTCCTTTAGAATCAAGGATAAACATTACAGGAATACTTTTTACATTGTATAATTCTGCAATTGGATCCTGCCAGAATTTAAGGTTAGACATTTGAGTCCAGGTAATATTGTCTTTTGCAATGGCATCTTTCCATTTTTGAAGATCTTTGTCAAGAGAAACTCCAACAATATTTAAACCTTTTGAATGAAAATCGTTGTAAAGTGCTACTACATTTGGGTTTTCTTTACGGCAAGGTCCGCACCAAGAAGCCCAGAAATCGATGATAGTGATTTTACCCAAATTAGCTTTTAAAGAAGTCATTTTTCCATCAGGAGACGGAGCAGAGAAGTCCGGAGCAAAGTTTCCTACTTCAACTGATTTGTAATTGGTGATTTTGGTTTGAATCTCTTTACCAATTGACGTGTTTTTTAAACTTGGATCTAATTTAGCGTAAGTTTGTTTTATTTTTTCAATATTGTTGTTCGGATCTCCAAACATATTGTTTACCAATAAAACAGAGATAAACGATTTTGGATGCGAATCAGGGAAACCGGCAGAATAAGCAGACATTTCTTTTTGAATTTCATTGAATTCAGCCATTAGTTTATTGATTGTTTCAGTATCGTTATTTGTTTGAGCAGTGGTCATTTTTTCGGTATTTACCGTTTGAAATTGTTGTAATCTCGTTTGGTATTTTACCATTTCTGCATTGAAAACAGCCAAATCAGCATTGTTTACTGTACCTGTAATTTTACTTTTGGCAATACTGTCTTTATAAACAACAGCGTTTAAGGTTCCTTTTTCAAGAATAAAAATAGCTCTGTCGTTTGTTTTTCCTATTTTCAAGTAATGAATGGCAGGTTCAACGGCAGTTCCTTTGAAAGAAAATTTTCCGTTTACAACAGAAGCACTGTCAATGGTAACAGTTCCTTTGATTGCATCTTTCTTTTCAATATAAACTTTTTGATCGCTTGTAACTCCTTGTACAGTTCCTGTAAGAGTGTAGTTGTTTTCGGTAATTGTCTGGAATGAAACCAAACCAATGGCTCCGAAAAATACTAATAATGATTTTTTCATAGGGTATAGTTTTGTTTTTGGTGGTTGTATTATGCTCCTAATAAAGAAGCGATTTTTGCTTTTAATTCTTCGGCATGAAGATCTTTGGCGATTATTTTTCCGGTTGCGTCAAGGATATAATTTGACGGAATACTTTGAATACCGTAAATCATTGCGATTGGATCTTCCCAGTGTTTTAGGTTAGAAACCTGAGTCCAGGTTAATTTATCTTTTGCAATAGCTTCTTTCCAGTCATTAGCATCTTTATCAAGAGAAACTCCAATGATATTTAAACCTTTTGTATGGAATTCGTTGTAAATAGCAACCATATTAGGGTTGTCTTTACGACAAGGTCCGCACCAAGAAGCCCAAAAATCAATAATAGTTACTTTTCCAAGAGATTCTTTTAAGGTAATAACTTTTCCGTCAACTCCGGGAGCTTTGAAATCGGGAGCTATATTTCCAATTGCAGTAGAGCTTAATCCGTCAAGTCTTTTCTTGATTTTTTTTGCTTCCGAAGTGTTTTTAAGATTTTCGTCCAAATTATCGTAAATCGTTTTCAACTTTGTCATATCCGCATTCGGATTATTCAAAGATTGTTGTAAGAACAATATTGTCAAATATGATTTTGGATTTTTTTCCATGTTTGTCATTGACAAATCAGCGAATTCTTTTTCGAAAACACTGTTTTGTTTCAACAAACTATTGATGGTTGCAGTGTCTTTTTTAGCTTGTGCTTCCTGAAATTTTGCCATGTTTGCCATTTGAAAAGCAACCATTCTCTTTTGAATTTTCTCACTTTCTAAAGAAAAAGCACTCAGGTGATCGTTACTCAAAGTTCCTCCAACTTTACTTTTTCCAATAGAATCTTTGTTGATTTCCATTGTAATTGCTCCGGTTTCAAGTACCAAAACGGCTTTTCCGTTTATTTTGTCAATTTGTATAAAGTGAAGACTAGGATTAGTAACCTGACCTTCGAATTTGAATTTTCCGTTTTCTACTTTTACTGTATCAACCTGTACCAAGCCTGTAGAATCCTGAGTTTGTAAGAATACTGAAGAGCCATCGGTTACACCATTGGCATTTCCTTCAATTACAAAATGACCATTGGCTACTTCTTTGCAAGATATAATTGAAACAGCTACAAGAAGCAATAAAAAGAACTTTTTCATTATTTAAATTTATTTTTTTGATTTTATGAGTGCAAAAGTATTTAAAATAAGGAAACTTCTGCTGTATTTAACCTAACTTTAAATTTTGTCGTTAATTTTGTTTTGAAGGACAAACAAAATCAGTGGTTTTTATGTTTGTATTTCTGATTCCGCTGAAACCTTTTTCAATATTGGTAAAGTTATGAATACCACGTAATTTCAGAATAGAACCCATAATAACAGAACGATAACCTCCGGCACAGTGTAGGTAAAAATTATCGTGTTTCTTAATTTTTTCAATTTCAGAATTAACATAATCCAATGGAAAATTCAAAGCGTTTTCTACGTGTTCGGCACTGTATTCACCCGGTTTACGAGCATCAACCACAATACTTTTTTCAGTAAGTTCGGATGCAAACTGCTCCGGACTGATTGAATTCATAGTATCTATTTCAAGACCTGCATTTTTCCAGGCCTCGATTCCGCCGTCTAAATAACCTAATACATTGTCAAATCCAACTCTTGATAAGCGAGTGATGGTTTCTTCTTCTTTCCCTTCCGGAGTAATCAATAATATTGGTTGTTTTACATCCATAATTAATGTACCTACCCAAGGAGCAAAATTGCCTTGTATTCCGATAAAAACAGAACCGGGAATATGTGCTTTTACGAATTCATTTTCGTGACGAACATCCAGTACAATTGCTTCGTTTTCTTGTGCTAAAGTTTTGAATTCTGACGGATTCAATGTTTTTAATGATTTTTTAATAACATTATCCATACTTTCATAACCTTGAATATTCATCATTACGTTTTGAGGGAAATAGGCCGGAGGAGCACCTAAACCATCTAACAATTCTGTGATAAATTCTTCACGAGTCATGTTTTCTCTCAAAGCATAGTTGGTTCTTTTTTGATTGCCCAAAGTGTCTGTGGTTTCTTTACTCATGTTTTTTCCACAAGCACTTCCGGCTCCGTGACTTGGGTAAACGATCAAATCATCTGAAAGAGGCATGATTTTGTTTCTTAAACTGTCAAATAAGTAAGAAGCCAGTTTTTCCTGAGTTAAATCTTTGATAAGAGACTGAGCCAAATCAGGACGACCAACATCTCCAATAAAAAGAGTATCTCCGGTAATAATTCCATGTTCTTTACCATTTTCATCAATCAGTAAATAGCAAGTACTTTCTAAAGTGTGTCCCGGAGTATGAATTGCTTTTATGGTATATTTTCCTACTTTGAATTCCTGATTGTCAGTAGCAATAATTGATTCAAATTCAGGTTTTGCAGTTGGTCCGTACACAATTTGTCCACCGGTTTTTCTGGCCAAATCAAGATGTCCGGAAACGAAATCGGCATGAAAGTGAGTTTCAAAAATGTATTTTATTTTTGCATTGTCTTTGTTCGCTCTGTCTATATAAGGCTGTACTTCTCTCAAAGGGTCAAAAATAGCTGCCTCTCCGTTGCTTTCAAGATAATAAGCTGCCTGCGCAATACATCCTGTATAAATTTGTTCTATTTTCATATTAAGTATATTTTATGTTTAAAATTTTAGAAGAATAATTCTTTAGTAAAAATGAAAATACCCATGACTAGAACAAACCAGCCAAATCCTTTTTTTAGTTGATTTTCATTAATATATTTTGTAAGATAAATTCCGGAAAAAATCCCGAAAATAGCTACTGATGAAAAACTCAGTAAAAATTGCCAGTCGATTACAAGGTTTCCAATATCACCTGTAAAGCCAATTAGTGAATTAATAGCAATTATCAGTATTGAACTTCCCACCGCTTTTTTCATTGGCATATTGGCGATAAAAAACAAAGCAGGAACAATCAGAAAACCTCCTCCGGCTCCTACTAAACCAATTAAAATTCCTATCAGAATTAATTTTATAATTGCGGTAAATAGATAAAAATTTGATTGTTGCTTATTACTTTTTTTCCCTTTTTTACTTTTCAGCATAGAAAACGAAGCAGCCAGCATAATGCAGGCAAATAACAGCATCAGGAAATTGTTTTTTGAAAGGATAAAAAACGGAAGTTCTATTATGGTTTCAGGAATTTCGGGTACAATAAATTTTCGTGTAATAAATACCGCCACAAATGTTGGAATTGCAAATAGTAATGCTGTTTTTACTTCTACGATTCCTTTTCTGAAATTTTGAACCGCACCAAAGGCAGAAGTAATACCAACAATGAACAATGAATAGGCGGTTGCTGTTATTGGAGGATAATTTAAAAAATAAACCAAAATAGGGACAGTTAAAATGGAACCTCCTCCGCCTGTTAATCCTAAGATTAATCCTATGAGTAAAGCACCTATATATCCTATTATGATTATCATTATTGAAATTTAAATTCGAAGGCCAAATGTAATTAATTTTTTCAGTTCTGGGATAGTAATAGTAAATACTAAGATTTCTTTATGATTTTTGATTGCGATTTTAATACTTTTCTTTTTTAAAGAAGTATGTTTTTATTGGAATAATACTATTTAGAATTTGTTGGGTGTATTTAGAATTCTAAAATAGTATTATTCCAATTGTTAGTTTGAAGATTCTTTTTTTTAAGCAATATAATAATGACGTTGGTTTACACGCACAGAATTTTATTTTTATTGCGTGTTTTGCGATTTTTTTCAAAACGTCAATGATAGAATGATCTATTCAAACAAAGGAATAGTAAATTTAAAAACGCTTCCTTTGCCTAATTCAGATTCAACCCAGATTTTTCCGTTTTGTTTTTTTACAAATTCTTTACATAACAACAATCCCAAACCTGTTCCTTTTTCATGCTCAGTGCCGGGAGTAGAATGAATTGCGTCGGAAATAAATAAGGTATTTTTAACTTCTTCAGGTATGCCAATTCCTGTATCGGCAACAGAAATGATTGCAAATTTGTCTTTCACAACTGTATTTATAGTGATTGTACCTGAATTAGGAGTGTACTTAATAGCATTAGATATCAGGTTTCTCAAAATGGTATTCAGCATATTGACATCTGCGTAAACAGCAATATTATCGTGAATTAAATTGAGTAAAGTGATTTTTTTCTTGTGAATGGCAGGATTTGAAATAGAAATAATTTCCTGGGTAAATAGTTTTAAATCTATTTTCTCTTTGTGCAACACTATCGAATCCGATTGGGTACGAGACCATAACAAGAGGTTGTCTAATAATTTCAGCGTATTCTGGGATGCATTATAAATGATAGAAATATATTCTTTATGTTCTTCTTTTGTAAGTTCATCATATTGTTCATATAACAGTTCGGAAAGTCCCAGAAGAGCAGTAAGTGGACTTCGGAGATCGTGAGAAATAATAGACAAGAACATATCTTTGGTAGTGTACAGTTTTTTTAATTCCTGTTCAAGAAGTACTTTTTCGGTAATATCTCTTCCGCTGAGCCTAAAACCATTATAAATATTGTCATCTGTTACTACGGTCTGAGCACTTATTTCGAGATAGATCATAGTGCCATCTTTTTTTATAAAACGGTAGGTATTTCTTAATGGCTTTTTTTGGGATAATAAATATTCTGTATCCAACACAGATTTCTCAATATCATCAGAATAAATATATTGTTCAAAAGGCATTTCTTGCATAAATTCATCTACAGTATAGCCTAAAACCCGCTCTACTGCCGGACTGCAATAAACCATTTTTCCGGTTGCATCTCTATATACTTCCCAATCGAGCGAAGAATCGGAAATCAGTTTATATCGGGCGTTGCTTTCTGCTAATTCATGTTCAATGTTCTTTAATTGAGTTATATCTTTATTACTGATTCTGCATCCTATAAATTCTCCCGAATCAGAAAATACCGGCTGTGCAGAACCATCCAGCCAAACTTCTTCCTTATTTTTATTGATTAATCTAAAAATGAAAGAATCTACACTGTCGCGATTCATTAAAATGCTGAATATCTCTATTGCTCGATTTAAATCTTCCGGATGTATAAGTTGATCCAACGGAATTCCCTGAATATATTCTTCGGGCGAATATCCTAAGATCTTTTTTACACTCGGACTGCAATAAATAATTTTGTTGTCAGGATCTCTAAAGGTTTCAAGATTATTAGAATAATCGGCTATTGATTTAAAAAGGGTAAGTTTGTTGTTCTTTTCTTTTAACAAATCGCTCTGTTGAATCAGTTGTTTAATTTTGACTTTCAGTAAAGTCGCTGAAACAGATTTTAATATGAAATCCCTAAAACCTGTTTCGAGTAATTCTTCAATCTTATTTTCATCCGAAGAATCACCCAAAAGCACTACCGGTAATTGTTCTAAATTTTGTGTTTTCAGGAATTCAATCAATATATCACTTTCTGATTGGGGAAAATCCAAATCAAACAAGACCAAGTCAAAAGAATGTTTTGATAAAATTTCAACTGCCTGAATAGATGAATTAGCTATTTCGAGAACATATTCGTTGTTTTGAAAAATTCCCGAAATAAATTCAGTCAGTATAGTGTTGTGTGTTGAAATTAAGATGTACTTCATTAAAGAGAGAAAACTTTTGTTAAATTTAAAAGACTTATTGAATCAATTTAATTCAAAATATGAAAATACAATTTTTTAAAGTATTCTTTGTGTTAATTAAAAGATAATCTGATTGTTATTTTTTTGAGGTTGATAAATGTGAGAGTATTATCAATCATTTCATTTAGATTATTTATTCCGAAATTTAGAAAAAATTGATAAGTAATACAATGTTTCTGTTTTTGATTCTTTGACAATTTATATTTGTGTTTTGATGATTTTTGAAAACTAATACAAGAAGAAAAGATTTTTCAATTAATTGGCAAGTGCTAAAACGAAAAAATCCCGAGAAATCGGGATTTTGATATTGGTATAATTTCTATTATTTAGATTTTAACAGTCCATCCAAAAGTATCTTCAATAAGTTTGTTTTGAATGTTGGTTAGTTTTTCTTTTAGATGGATTCCAAAAGAATTTTCTACTTTAGGTAATTCATAATAAACATCTTTGTAAGAGAAACCACAAATAGGACTTATAACAGCAGCAGTTCCGGCACCAAAAATTTCTTTCAACGTGCCATTTTTGACAGCTTCAACAATTTCGTGTACCAAAACCGGACGAACTTCAACATTGATACCTTCATTTTGGGCAATTTCGATCAAACTTTTACGAGTGATTCCGTCTAAAATTCGGTCACTTGTTGGTGCGGTATAAAGTGTATCGTTAATTCTGAAAAACACATTCATCGTTCCTGCTTCTTCCAGTTTGGTATGCGTTGCATCATCGGTCCAAATTACTTGTTGGAATCCTTGTTCATTAGCCAATTTTGTTGGATAGAACTGACCGGCATAGTTACCGGCAGCTTTTGCAGCTCCAATTCCTCCATTTGCCGCACGGCTATAATGTTCGGCAATTAAAACCTTAACATCTCCCGAATAGTAAGATTTTACAGGAGAAAGGATAATTGCAAAACGGTATCTTGGTGATGGAGTTGCCATAACGCCTGTTCCGGTTGCAATCATAAAAGGACGAATATATAAGGCACTTCCGTTTCCTTTTTGAACCCAGTTTTTATCTATGTTGATTAATTGGTGCAAACCGCTCATAAAAACGTCTTCATCTACAGCCGGCATTGCCATTCTTTCGGCAGATTTGTTGAAACGTTCAAAATTTTGATCCGGACGAAATAACCATACATCATCATTTTCGTCTTTGTAAGCCTTCATTCCTTCAAAAATAGCCTGACCATAATGAAACACCATTGTAGATGGATCTACTGTAAAAGGTTCGTAAGGTGTAATTTGAGGTTTTTGCCATTTACCATCTACATAGTCACAAAAAAACATATGATCTGTGAAAGTAGCACCAAATGTTAATTTGTCAAAATCAATAGTATTTATTTTTGAAGCCGAAACCTTTCTGATGTCGATTTCCATAGTGGTTTTTGAACTCATTATGAAGTTTTTAAAGGATGTATATTTTTTAGGAACCTAATAAATTCCATGAATTATGATAATAATACAAGTCGTATTAAATCGGGGCGAAAATAATAAAAAAATACTAAAAAAGAGTGATGGATTTAGTACTGAAATCAATTTTATTTAGAGTTTAACTAATTTATTATTGGAATATTAATTTTAAAGGCAGATATGAAATCCAAACCAATTAAATTTGCGAATTAATTTGAAATTACTTCATCAGAACAAAAATGAAAAGAGAAATAGTAATAACCGAAGACGGCTCAACTACAATAAGATTGCCCGAATGGGATGAAAATTATCATTCAAAACACGGTGCTATTCAGGAAGCTAAGCATGTTTTTATTAAAAACGGATTGTCATTATTTACAAATAAACCGGTTTCTGTTTTAGAAATTGGTTTTGGAACCGGATTAAATGCTTTTATTACTTTTTTGGAAGCAAAAAAAAATAATCAAACAATAGATTATGTAGGAGTAGAGGCTTATCCTGTTGCGGCCGATGAAGTATTACAAATGAATTATGTGACAGAATTAGAAGCAGAATCGGAAAGATTTGTTTTTGAAAAAATACATCAAACTTCCTGGGAAGAAAAGAATGAAATCGATTCTCATTTCTTTTTGACTAAAAGAAAGCAGTTTTTCAGCGAGATTGATGATGTCGAAAAATTCGATCTCATCTATTTTGATGCTTTTGGTTACAGAGTTCAACCCGAGCTTTGGAGTACAGAGATCTTTCAAAAAATGTATAATTCCCTGAAAGAAGAAGGAGTTTTGGTTACTTATGCTGCCCGTGGAGTTGTGAAAAGAAGTATGCAGGAAGTGGGTTTTACTGTCGAAAAATTGGCAGGACCTCCGGGCAAACGTGAGATGATGAGAGCCATTAAAAAGGTAAATAAATAAGGAATGAAGCAAAGGGTTTTACTGACTTTTTGACTTTTGTAGGATTTATAAAAAATTAAATTATTTTTACGCTAAAATTAATAAGACATGGCAGAAATAAATTGGCAAACCGTAAGGGAATTTGAAGATATAACTTATAAAAAATGCAATGGTGTAGCGCGAATTGCGTTCAACCGTCCGGATGTGAGAAATGCATTCCGTCCTAAAACTACCAGCGAATTATTGCAGGCATTTCACGATGCTCAGGAAGATACTTCTATTGGAGTGGTTTTACTTTCTGCCGAAGGTCCGTCAAGCAAAGACGGAGTTTGGTCTTTTTGCAGTGGCGGAGATCAAAAAGCCAGAGGACATCAGGGATATGTAGGAGAAGACGGTTATCACAGATTGAATATTCTTGATGTTCAACGATTGATTCGTTTTATGCCAAAAGCAGTAATTTGTGTGGTTCCGGGTTGGGCCGTTGGTGGCGGACACAGTTTGCATGTGGTTTGCGATTTGACTTTGGCAAGTAAAGAACATGCCATCTTTAAACAAACTGATGCCGATGTTACCAGTTTTGACGGAGGTTATGGTTCGGCCTATTTGGCAAAAATGGTTGGACAAAAGAAAGCCCGCGAAATATTTTTCCTGGGAAGAAATTATTCGGCTCAGGAAGCTTTTGAAATGGGAATGGTAAATGCCGTAATTCCTCACGATGAATTGGAAAATACTGCTTATGAATGGGCTCAGGAGATTTTGGCAAAATCGCCAACTTCAATTAAAATGTTGAAATTTGCCATGAATTTGACAGACGATGGAATGGTTGGTCAACAGGTATTTGCCGGAGAAGCAACCCGTTTGGCTTATATGACCGAAGAAGCAACCGAAGGAAGAAATGCATTTTTAGAGAAAAGAAAACCAAATTTTGAGAAAAAGTGGCTGCCGTAAAATTTGGGAATTAGGATTTTAGATTTGCGATTTTAGAATGAACGAATTGACAGTTATCAAATAAATAATAAACCAATTAAACGGTTGACCGATTAAACAAATAAAAGAAAAATGAAACATTGGATTGAAGCTGCAAGACTCAGAACCTTGCCATTATCGGTTTCGGGAATAATTGTAGGAAGTATGTATGCTTTGGCTCACCCTACCGAAGGTGAACTGACACCGACTCAGGTTTTTAGCTGGAAAATATTTGGTTTTGCACTACTGACTACTTTGGGTTTTCAGATATTATCCAATTTTGCCAATGATTATGGCGATGGCGTAAAAGGAACCGACAATGAAGACAGAATTGGTCCCAAACGTGCCATACAAAGTGGAGTAATTTCTCCTCAGGCAATGAAACGAGCTATTGCTATCACTTCAATTCTTACATTGATGTCGGCAATTACATTGATATATCTGGCTTTCAGAGCTACTAATTTAGGATATTCTTTATTCTTTTTGGTTTTAGGAATTATGGCTATCGCTTCGGCAATTCGCTACACAGTTGGGAAATCGGCCTATGGATATAGCGGTTTTGGAGATGTATTTGTTTTTGTATTTTTTGGTTTGGTAAGTACTCTGGGAGTTAATTTTTTATATTCTAAAGAGTTTGACTGGTTGTTGGTTTTGCCGGCTGTCGCTATCGGATTTTTGAGCGTGGGAGTTCTGAATCTGAATAATATGCGGGATGAAGAATCAGACAAAAAATCAAATAAAAACACCATTGTGGTAAAAATAGGAGGAGCCGCAGCCAAGAAATATCATTATTTTCTGATTGTATCGGCTATGGTTCTGGTTTTGATTTTTGCCATTCTGTTCGATTATGATAAAGATGTGAATCCTTACGGGTTTAATTTTGATCTTTATCTTTTTGTATTGGCTTACATTCCTTTGATAAAGCATTTAATCAGAGTTTCAAAAAATAAGAATCCAAGAGATTTAGATCCCGAACTCAAAAAATTAGCAATCAGTACTTTTCTTTTGGCGATTCTTTTGTCAGTAAGCATGATTTATCTGTTTTCAGATATTTTCGTGAATCTGTTTTTGGGAGGAAGATAATCGAAATTTAAGATTGAGGATTAATGATTTTTGATTTCAGATGTACATTAAACGAAACAACCTATAACTTTTACAAATATGAAAATCACATTTTACGGTCACGCATCATTAGGTATTGAAGTTAGCGGAAAACATATTTTAGTAGATCCTTTTATTTCCGGGAATCCAAAGGCGGCTCATATCGATATTACTACTTTGAAAGCCGATTATATTTTGGTTACTCATGCACATCAGGATCATATTCTCGATGTGGAAACAATTGCCAGAAGAACCGGAGCTGTTGTGGTTTCTAATTATGAAATTGCTACTCATTTTGGAGCCAAAGGTTTGAAAAATCATACTATGAACCACGGAGGAAGTTGGAATTTTGATTTCGGACAAGTAAAATATGTAAACGCAGTTCACTCAAGTTCTTTTCCCGATGGAAGTTATGGTGGAAATCCCGGAGGTTTTGTAATAGAAGGCGAACATAAAAATATTTACATTTCCGGAGATACGGCTTTGACAATGGATATGAAACTCATTCCGATGAGAACCAAACTCGATTTAGCGATTTTTCCTATAGGTGATAATTTTACCATGGATGTCGAAGATGCTATTATTGCTTCCGATTTTGTGGATTGCGATAAAATTTTGGGCGTTCATTATGATACTTTCGGTTTTATTGAAATTAATCACGAAGAGGCTATTAAAAAATTCTTTGACAAAGGAAAAGATTTAATGTTGCTCGAAATAGGAGGTTCAATTATTATTTAACTTCAATTTTACATTCCGGGTAATTTTACTCTAAAAATCAGAAATGACCTACAAAAAAATCATATTTAGTTTTTTATTTCTTACAATTTTTCAAACTGCTTTTTCGCAAAAAACCGGTTATTGGGACAAAGACCGATCCTTTACAAAAGAAATTGTTCTGGGAGCCAGAGAAAGAATTTTGGTGAAAACCGAAGATTTTCCTGCGGGAACTACCGAAATAGTTTACAGAATTACTCTTTTGGACGAAAATCAGCAAATGACAAACAGCTTGGTTTCGGTGCTGAAAGCCATTCCGGATCCTACGGGAATCAGTCAGGGTTCGGCCGGAGCTGTTTTGCTTTTGTCAAAAGTTTCAGGAGAAGATAAATGCAAATATGCTATTTTTTCCAACAATTTAAAGGCTTCGACCTATGTTGAAACCGGAAATACAGATAAAGCCTGTTTTGTTCAAAATAATCCGGTAAGCAAAGATGCTAAGAATCTTTCTATGGAAAAATCGGCTTGTTTTGAATCGAATTCAAGTAATATGTGGTTTGGTTTTGAAAGTAAAAACTGGGTAATGAGTCAGAAAATTATTCTGGAAGTAGTGCCCTGGATTGATTACAATAAGAGCAGTGGTTGGAATTCAGATTCTAAAAAACAGATTATCAATCAGGTAAAGACTTCTGAATTGGTAAAAAGAATGATTCGTCAGGATGATTTTTGCCTTTGTGTTTTGGATAAAATTCAGAATAAATATAGTTTTTCTGAATTTCAAAAGTTGTTGAATATAGAAAAATCAAAGGCTTATAAAGATTTTGGAAATGCCTGTTTGGTTGAAAAACCGGCAAATAAAACTATTTTGAATTCAATTAGAACTGATGTTGACCAATATTTTAAATCAAAAAAATACAACGAAGCTATCCAGTTGATGCAGGTGGGAATTGTTGAAAACGGAAATGCCACAGCAATGGATTATAATATTTTGGGCAAATGTTATTTCTTTTCAAAACAATATGATAAAGCCGAAAAAACCTTGAAAGAAGGAGAAAAACTGGACGATTCGGAACTGATGATTAAGCTGAATCTGGCTCATGCTTATTTGCTGAATGATAATTTCAGAGCTGCTAAGGAAATTCATAAAAAATACAAATCGCAAAATGTAAGTGTAAATCAAAGTTGGGTTGATAAAACCAAATCAGACTTTGAAGCAATGAAAAATGCAGGAATTCAGAATGGAAATTTTGACAGAATTTTGGATTTGTTGGAGTAGTTTTTTTAGTGAAAAGTGATTAGTAATTAGCCAAAAGGCAATAGTTAAAAGCCAAAAGTAAACGGAATTTTGATTTCACCGGATGTCAATATTTCACAACTTACAACCTATAACCAATTAACATGAAAGCTACCTATCACAAATACATTC
The DNA here is from genome assembly GCA_964631795.1 of uncultured Flavobacterium sp. GTDB lineage: Bacteria > Bacteroidota > Bacteroidia > Flavobacteriales > Flavobacteriaceae > Flavobacterium. The sequence goes on from CAZWAF010000046.1 coordinate 14,760, forward strand.
TGAACTTTAAAAAGCCTTCCGGGACATCGAGAGGAATTATTACCGAAAAAGAAACCTGGTTTATAATTCTTGAAAATAGCGGTAAAAGAGGAATAGGAGAGTGCGGAATTTTGCGTTCGCTGAGTGCCGATGACCGACCTGATTATGAAGATAAACTGAAATGGACTTGTGAGAACATTCATTTAAGCAAAGAGGTGCTTTGGGAAGCGTTGATAGAATTTCCTTCGATACAATTTGGCGTTGAAATGGCTTTTCAGTCTTTGGAAAGCGAAAATCCTTTTGAACTTTTTCCGTCTCAATTTACTGCCGGCAAAAAGAGTATTCCTATTAACGGACTGGTTTGGATGGGAACGGAAGCTGAAATGAAAAGCCAGATAGAAGAGAAGATTGCTGTCGGTTTTAAATGTATAAAACTTAAAATAGGAGCAATCGATTTTGAAGAAGAGTTGAGATTGTCACGTTATATTCGTTCGCAATTTTCTGCGGAAGAGATTGAGATTCGGGTGGATGCCAACGGAGCTTTTAAAACAGAGGAAGCATTAGAAAAACTGAAACGATTGTCGGAATTTGAAATTCACAGCATTGAACAGCCAATTGCAAAGAATAACATAGAATTGATGCGTGAACTTTGTGAACAAACTCCTTTTCCTGTTGCTCTGGACGAAGAGTTGATAGGCGTGTTTTCTTTTGCAGATAAAGAGAAATTATTAGAAAAAATACGTCCGCAATACATTATTCTTAAACCGAGTTTTATTGGTGGTTTTAGAGGAACGCAGGAATGGATTGATTTGGCCAATAAATATAAGATTGGTTGGTGGATAACTTCGGCTTTAGAAAGCAATATTGGCTTGAACGCCATTGCACAATGGACATTTTTACAAAACTCTTCAATGCCGCAAGGATTGGGAACCGGAGCTTTATATACCAATAATTTTAATTGTCCGTTGAAAGTTTCTCAAGGGCAATTATGGTATGATAAAAATGAAATTTGGGATTTTAGTTTTGAAAATTTATAACCCAAATTCAATTAGAAAATTTCGGAGAAGAATTTAAAAAGATTCACAAAGTTTACACACTTTTTGGGATAGTGTCATTCGTTAATGTCTTCAAATGTCAATTCCTTTTCGGTTTTACTTATTGAAATTCGTCTAAAAGTCGGTGCGTATCCTTCCCGTCCACTTGGCTCAAAGTATTCCCGAACATAAGACTTTTCTGTTTCATAATTCTGTGTGACCTTTTTACCAAAATATCTGTCTGGTGCTTGTTGGTATAGCAAAGTTTCTATGGAACCATTGTCCGCTTTAAAATTGTCTGCACTTTTAATTTTTGAGATAGCATCTTGTTTGTCACGTTCTGATATTTTTAATGTAAAGGTGTGGTAGTAGTCGCCAATTGCAGATATAGATTCATTCTTTAATAATTCAAACTCGTCTGTCAGTTTAATGTCTTGTTCTTCAATTAATTCTTTTGCGTTGTTCTTTGTGAAAAGTTGGTCTTCAAAGACAATGAAAAGTCCTACTGCTAAAACAAAAAGTCCGTATGCAATCGTCAAGTATTTTGCTGTCTTTGGATAGCCAAGTTTTTTCGGAACAAAATAAAATAGCAGTCCGATTCCGATTGGAAATCCAACGAAAATTAATACTAAAAGTCCTATGTATAAATATGCGTCCAATTTGTTATTTCTGTCTGTTCCGGTGTCGTCTTAAAATGTTCTATAACATATATCTCCACACGATTCTAATCCGTGTAAATCAGTTTAATCCGTCAAATCTGTGGCCGATTTTAATGAGCAATTGTGTCCACACGACGATAGGAATCTTCCGGAAATGGTATTAACCTGAGTTCGATTAATAACTACCTGTAAATTAATCTTAAAATTAACCACATAGGCACATAGAAATAAACTATGGTCAAAGAATTGACTAGGAAATAATATTATTTCTCACATAGCTAAACTATGTGAAAAGTGAAAACGACTATCAAACCCTTTTAAAACGTTAGAATTTCTATGTATCTATGTATTAAAAACTTTAAAAATCACTGATAGAATAATTTAAAAATCGAACTGAGGTTATTAGGTAATTTAGGTTAAACTATTGGTAGGGTAAAATAGAAAGTACTTCCTTGTCCTTCCTGACTTTCAATCCAGATTTCACCATTGTTTTTATTGATAAATTCTTTACACAGAATTAATCCCAGTCCGGTGCCTTTTTCTCCATCGGTTCCCAGCTCAGAAGTTTTTGCATTTATTTTAAATACTTTTTCAATGGTGCTTTCCGACATTCCTAATCCGTTGTCTTTTACATAAATGGTTTGAAAAGCAGGATTGAGCTTGTTTTTTTCTATACCAATTTCTATTTTGCCTCCGTGCGGGGTAAATTTAATTGCATTAGAGATTAAATTTCTTAAAATAATGTTCAACATTCTTTTGTCGGCAAGTACTTCTGTGCTGTCGGTAATAGAGTTTGTCAGCTCAATATTTTTCTGAATTAACAAATCCCGGTGCAATTCAATATTTTTATTAACTATTTCAGATACGCTTAATTTTTTAGGCTTGTATTCACTGATTCCATTTTCGATATTTGCCCATTCAAGCAGGTTTTCTAATAATTCATAAAGATTATTGGCTGATTTGTGCATGGATTTTGAAAGTTCCTGAATTTCCTCGTAACTGAGTTGTTTTATATCTTCAGACAACATTTGCGTAAGACCCAAGAAACCAATAAAAGGCGATTTAATATCATGCGCGATAATTGAAAAGAATTTGTTTTTTGAATCATTTATTTTGGTAACCTTTTCAGAATATTTTTCAATTCTGAAATAAGCTTCACTAATGATTTTATTTATTTTCTTGAGTGTATAAACAATAATTGCAAAGAAAAGAATTGATAAAACAAATACGAAACTCATTGTCTGAATGATTTTGTCTAAGTTTTTTTCCTGCAATTCTAGTTCTTTTTGGGTTCTATTGTTGAGAGAATTGTGAAAATCATTCAGAGTGTAGATGATGGCATTTTTCTCAGAATCATAACTATTGCCAAAAACCAATTCATTTGCCTGTGCCTGTTCGTTTGTTTCAGTAAATTCAAAAGCTTTTTCTTCCTTTATGGCCAGTAAATCAGATAGTTTTTTGGCTTCTTTGAGAATGTTTATTTCCTCATCGTTAATTCCTTCATTGATTGCAATTTCTATTAAAGAATAAGGGTTTTCGTCTTTAGAAAAAGTTTTAATTCCTGCCGGAGACAGTTGATCTAAATAGATTGCATTTGCTGCTAAAGGTCGTGCTAATTCTCCGTTTCTTATTTTAAGAATATTTTCATAATTGGTTTTTTGTGAAGGATCTTTTGTAATTACATAATTACGGGCCATCCGGGTAAGATTGTCGGAAGTTTGCCGTAATTCGTTGGCTATTAAAATAGATTTAACTCTTTTTTCTGAAGCTTCTTTTACTGTTTCAAGTTGTTTGTTTAGAAAATAAAAACCGATAAAAGGGATGATGGCTAAAATAATCAAAGAATTGATTCCTATTTTTAAAAGGAGCTCTAATCGTTCTAATAGTTTTGGTTTGACCATATTTTAGTTTTCATTTTTTTGAAGTAGCACAAATATAATAAAATTGTGTAAAACAAATAAAGTGTTAAATAAATAATAAATAATAAATAATAAATAATAAATAATAAATAATAAATAATAAATATCTTAAATTTAACAGTTAATATTGTTTTTTCACAATAGGAGAGGAGTCAAAATAGATTTAGTATCAATTTTGTTGGAAGATTTATCAAAAGGATCAAAAAGTTGTTTTTTGTTGGTAGCGGTAAAATAACCAATATCACTGCTGAATTTGGAAGTTGTTCCCATTATCCGGAAACGAATATCCTCAATGTTGAATTTTTTTATCAGGCTCATTTCTGCGACAGATAAATTATAATAAGCAATGCTCTGATTGTTTTGGTATTCTCTGTTTCCTTTGTCAGAACAGTAAATAAAACTTCCGTTGCTCAATAGTATGTAAACTCTCCCGCCAATAAAAAGTTGGTTGTTGCTTACATCAATAGCCAGTTTCAGGATGCCTCCTTTTTCGGTTTTGGCAAATTGAATTTCCAGTAAATTATCATAAATGTAGTCATTGCAGAAAAATTCAAAAACCGGGCTTGCGGGATATTGTTTGCCATCTTTCAACGTCATTTTTTCCTGAGCATTCAATAATGTAAAACCAAAAAGAGTAAGAGTTAGCAATAAATTGTATTTCATGTAGAGAAAGAAATTTTTTAGAGCCTAAACTTAAACAAAAAAAACCATTCGCAACAGCGAATGGTTTTTAAAAAACTATATTTTTTTTTAAGCTATTAGTATAAGCTTGGATATTTAGAAGGATTAACTTCGTTCATAATCGAATAAACTTTTTCGAAAATGTCTTCTACCGAAGGTTTAGAGAAGTAATCACCATCAGTTCCGTAAGCCGGTCTGTGAGCTTTTGAAGCCATTGCTTCGGGTTTGCTGTCTAAATGCATATAACCGTTTTGCTCATCTACAATTTTTTGCAAAATATAAGCAGAAGCTCCACCGGGAACGTCTTCGTCAATTACTAACAAACGATTTGTTTTTGCCAAAGATTTTGCAATATCGTGGTTGATGTCGAAAGGCAACAACGATTGAACGTCGATGATTTCGCAATCAATTCCAATTTCCAACAATTCTTTTGCAGCCTGTTCAACTAAACGCAAAGTAGAACCGTAAGAAACCAAAGTAATATCAGCACCTTCTTTGATAGTTTCTACCACTCCGATAGGAGTTTTGAATTCTCCGATATTGGTTGGCATTTTTTCTTTCAAACGGTATCCGTTCAAACATTCAACAACCAAAGCAGGCTCGTCAGTTTCAAGCAAAGTATTGTAGAATCCGGCAGCTTTAGTCATATTTCTGGGAACCAAAACGTGCATTCCGCGAATAGCGTTGATAATCATTCCCATTGGAGAACCCGAATGCCAAACACCTTCCAGACGGTGACCGCGGGTTCTTACAATTAGCGGTGCTTTTTGACGACCGTGAGTTCTGTATTGAAGTGTAGCCAAATCATCGCTCATAATTTGGATAGCGTACAATAAGTAATCTAAGTATTGAATTTCGGCAATAGGGCGTAAACCACGCATTGCCATTCCGATTCCCTGACCTAAGATAGTAGCTTCACGGATTCCTGCATCTGCAACACGAAGTTCTCCGTATTTCTCCTGCATTCCTTCCAAACCTTGATTTACGTCACCAATTTTTCCAGAATCTTCACCAAAGATTAATGTTTCAGGATATTTAGCAAAAATAGCGTCAAAGTTGTTGCGCAATACCAAACGGGCATCTACATCTTCGGCAGTTTCGTCATAAGTAGGCAAAACTTCTTTTACAGAATAAATGTTTTTATCTGATTGAGAATATAGGTGCGAGCTGAATTTAGGTTGGATTTTTTCAATATAATTGGTAATCCAGGTTGCTAATTGTTGTTGAGAACCTTCGTTTACAATCATTCTCAATACTTTTCTTGCAGTAGTAAGAATGTCTTTTCTGATTGGTTCTTTGATTGAAGCTAAATCATTAGCATATTTAGAAATGAAAACTTTGTTACTGCTGGTTTCAGCGATAGAATTCAACAAAGCAACCAATTCTGTTTGCTCTGCTTTCAAAGGAGCGGTAAATGCTGTCCATGCAGCTTTTTTTCCTTCTAAAACTTCTTTTTTGGCAGTAGCATCAATTTCGTCTAATTCTTCTGGAGTTGCAATGTTAGTAGCAATCATCCAAAGTTTCATTTGGCGAACACAGTCAAATTCTGCTTCCCAAGCCAAACGATCTGCATCTTTATAACGCTCGTGAGAACCTGAAGTTGAGTGACCTTGTGGTTGAGTTAATTCATTTACGTGAATCAAAACAGGAACGTGTTGTTCTCTTGCGATTTTTGAAGCCGTTTGATAAGTATCTATCAAAGAAGCATAATCCCAACCTTTAACTCTTAATATTTCGTAACCGTTATTGTCTTCATCACGTTGGAATCCTTTCAGGATTTCAGAGATGTTTTCTTTAGTTGTTTGATATTTAGCGTGAACAGAGATTCCGTATTGGTCGTCCCAAACGCTCATTACCATAGGAACCTGTAAAACTCCGGCAGCATTGATAGTTTCAAAGAACAATCCTTCAGAAGTAGAAGCATTACCAATAGTTCCCCAGGCAACTTCATTTCCTTCAACAGAGAAATTTGAAGTATCAATTCCTTTTACGTTTCTGTAGATTTTTGAAGCCTGAGCTAAACCTAAAAGTCTTGGCATCTGACCCGCAGTAGGAGAAATATCAGAGCTTGAATTTTTTTGAGCAGTAAGATTCTTCCAGCTACCGTCTTCGTTCAAACTGTGAGTGGCAAAGTGACCACCCATTTGTCTTCCACCACTCATTGGGTCGTGGTTTATATCAGCATGACCATACAATCCGGCAAAAAACTGCTCAATATTCATTTGTCCGATTGCCATCATGAAAGTTTGATCGCGGTAATATCCAGAACGGAAATCACCATTTCTGAAAGCTTTGGCCAATGCCAATTGAGGTACTTCTTTACCATCACCAAAAATTCCGAATTTTGCTTTACCGG
>CAZWAF010000047.1:0-5345 GCA_964631795.1 uncultured Flavobacterium sp.
CGTTATTCAAAATCAGGGTGCAAAGTAAATAAAAAGAAACCTATAATGCAAACTATTTAAAGTACATTTTTTAAAATTTCTTTAAGAAGCAGCTCAAAACTTTTATTCACTGCTCTATCTATCACTTTTTCACGTGGTTGACCAAAATTATATTCTTCAACAAATACTTCATCCGGAGTAGCCAAAGCAATAAATACTGTTCCTATTTCGGCATCGGCATCGCCTTTTAGAGGTCCGGCATTACCTGTGGTGGCAAGCGCATAATCAGTTTTCATTATTTCTCTGACATTCAATGCCATTTGTTTTGCAACCTCAGCACTAACTACCGTATGTTCTTTTATCAAAGATTCCGGAATATGTAGTACGTCTGTTTTTGACTGAGTGGCATAACAAACCAAACTTCCTTTGAAATAACCGGAAGCCCCGGAAACCGAAGTTATTCTTTGAGCAATAGTACCTCCTGTACAACTTTCGGCTGCCGCCAAAGTTTTATTCTGCTTGGTCAGTAATCGACCTAAAACAACTTCAATTGTATCTTCTTCCTCAAAACCAACAATTACATCACCTATAATCTGCGTGAGTGAATTAATGTTTTCATCAATAACTTTCTGTAATTCTTCCTGATTATTACCTCTGGCAGTGAGTCGGAGCATCACTTTTCCGGGACTTGGCAAATAAGCCAATTTTATAAATTGAGGCAGATTGTTTTCCCAATCTTCAATGCGTTCGGCTAAGAGACTTTCTCCTACCCCGTAAGTCTGAATTGTTTTATGAATAATATAAGGCCGGTTGTATTCCCTGATAATTTTTGGAATAATTTCATTTTCAACCAAATACTTCATCTCATAAGGAACTCCGGGCAGGGAAACAAAAACAGTGTTTTCCTTTTTCATCCACAGACCGGGAGCCGTCCCAACATTATTATGAAGTACGATACATCTTGAAGGCACTAAAGCCTGATCTTTATTGATTTGCGTAATTGGACGTTGATAAATCTGCTCAATCAACCCGGTTACGTGAACAAGAACTTTTTCATCTACAACCAAAACATCTTCAAAATAATCGCAGAATGTTTTTTTGGTAACATCGTCTTTCGTGGGACCAAGTCCGCCGGTAATTACAACCAACTCAACCTGGTTTTGATATTTTTGAAGAGCCGAAAGAATACAATCCCTATTATCTGAAATCGAAATCATTTCACAGATTTCAACACCTATCTTATCAAGAGATTTGGCAATAAAACCCGAATTGGTATCGGTAATTTTCCCAATTAAAATTTCATCGCCTATGGTTATTATGGCTGCTTTCATTCCGGATTTAGGATTTAGGAATTGGGATTTTAGATTGAATGATTTTTAAATTATTTTGGGCTAATTACTTAGCTATTCTCCCTTTTCCTAATCGCAAATTTCAAAATCTTTCTTTACCTCTTTGACCGCTTTTTCTAAACGGTTTTCAAGACTCTTGAAAGTTTCAATAATTTCCTTTCTTTTACCTTCATTTTTTCCCCAGTCCTCAATCTGAAGTACTTCTTCCAAAGCCTGATCCAATCCAAATAAATCCATTGTAGGTTTCATTTTATGAGCATGAGAATACGCTTTTTTATGATCTTTTTCCTCAATACCTTCTTTAATTCCCAGAACATCTTCCGGCACATCGGTCACAAAAAGCCCTACAATAGCTTTTACAAAATCGTCGTCGTTTTCAGAAAGTGCGTAAACTTTCGCCAAGTTATAGTTTAAAGCCATTATTTTACCTGTATTTTAAATAATTTATTTCCTTCTAAATAACCTTCCAAAACATCGTTCGGTTTTACGGCCGCAACACCTTCCGGAGTTCCGGTAAATATTATATCCCCAATTTTTAAAGTAAAATATTGGGAAACATAAGCTATAATCTGGTCTATATTCCAAAACATATTGGCTGTATTTCCCACCTGAACCGAATGTCCGTTGTTGGTAAGTTCAAATGTAAGATTTTCCAACGATTCAAATTTAGATTTTGGTAAAAAATCTCCAATCACAGCCGAACCATCAAAAGCTTTTGCTTTTTCCCAAGGCAATCCTTTTTCTTTCAGCTTTTTCTGAAGATCACGCGCCGTAAAATCAATCCCCACTCCTATCTCTTCATAATATTTATGAGCAAATTTGGCATCAATATACTTCCCTACTTTATTAATTTTTACAATCACTTCAATTTCGTGATGCACCTCTTCCGAAAAATCAGGTATCACAAAAGGATGTTGTTTCAAAACAATTGCCGAATCGGGTTTCATAAAAACAACCGGCTCTTCCGGTCTTTCATTTTGCAACTCAGACACATGTCCGGCATAATTTCTTCCTACGCAAATAATTTTCATGTTTTTAGTGATTAGTGATTAGCGATTAGTGATTAGTCTGCATTCAATGCTATTCACTAATCACTAATTACTAGTCACTCATATTTTAGTATTCAACTTTCTTAATTTAATCGCTGTCAGGACTTTCTTTGTATATAATGGAAAATCGGCATTTTGAATCCAACTGAAATATCCCGGCTCGGTTTCTAAAACTTTTTCCACTTTCATTCCTTTGTGTTTTCCAAAGGCAAAAACTTCTTCATTATCCTTATCAAAAGCAATCATCCCGGCAAAATCAGCTATTTTTTTTCTGGTCGAAAATTCAGACAACGTTTTCACATCATTTTCCAATTCATCATAACGCTCAATTTGTGCTTTCAGAATTTCATAAGTCGCCAATGTATCAGCCTCAGCCGAATGCGCATTTTCAAGACTTTGTCCGCAGTAGAATTTATAGGCAGCGCTCAATGTTCTTTCTTCCATTTTATGAAAAATAGTTTGAACATCGACAGAAACTCGATTTTTCATATCAAAATCAACTCCGGCACGAAGCAATTCTTCTGCCAACAGCGGAATATCAAATCGATCGGAATTAAATCCTCCCAAATCGGAATCCTTAATCATAGCGTGTACCTGAGGAGCCAATTCTTTGAAAGTAGGTTCATTTGCCACTTTTTCATCAGTGATACCATGAACAGCGGTAGTTTGCGGCGGAATAGGAATGGTAGGATTTACCAACCAGGTTTTACTCTCTTTATTCCCGTTAGGATATACTTTTAAAATTGAAATTTCTACTATTCTGTCTTTTCCTATATCAATACCTGTTGTTTCAAGGTCGAAAAAGCAAATTGGTCTGTTGAGTTTAAGTTCCATCTATTTTGTTTGAAGAAAACAAATATAAAATAAAAGAGTAATTCCCCGAATTTTACAAATGTTTAATTTAAAATAATTATGACTATCTGTGCCTAATACCAAGACTAAAAATGAATACGTTTAAACAACATTCTTTTTAACCGAAATTCCAACTAAACCATAAACATGAAGTCCATAGATTTAATTGACAGACTGAAAGTCTGCACGGTTGGAATATTTATTTTTTTGCCACATCCCGAAATTTCGGAATCAAGATTAGCACTGATTAATTTGCGTAATCCGTGACTGAAAATTTTTAGAAACCGAAAGCTAAATACACTAAAGTACATAGTTTTAAACTATTTTTAAAACCAATAAAAACTTCAGACTTTCCTTTTAACTTCGTGACTCATATTGCCGGGATACTTTCCGGAAATACTTTACAAAAAATCACTCAAAGAAAATTTTTACCCTTTCACTTTCCAACCTCATTTTCAGCCATTCATTGATTCGCTTTCGAGCATCGGCTGTCAATCCTTTTTTTGTAGTTTCCATCACCACGATTTTCACTTTATCTGTTTTGACACCATCCTGAAAAGCAATTGTTTCAGAATACGAACATGATTTTATTTCCGGAAAAAGCGTTTTGATTTCAGCCAAAAGTTGTTTACCAATTATAGGTTTTGAAATGATACTATCCGTTGTTTTCTGTTTTGCCTTCAAAGCTAAATTCAACCGATTTACTTCTGTCTTCAACTTATCAATTTGGTTCACATTTTCCTTTCCTTCATTAAAAGAAAAACCTTGCTCAAAAATAAGTTTCGCTTCCGACAAGGAATAAATCGATGCCCTTTTCGTGATTTCTTCTTTATTTTTTTCAGACAAATCACTTCCTCCATAAACCAAAGTAATTTGTTTTTTTCTGGCATCCACTTCATTTTTCAAAAGATAACTTCCTTCAAAAACACTTATATCTGCTACAAACCGACTTGCATCTTCACTAAAATGTTCTCTTTGAACCAATGCATAACCAAAATAAACACTTGGAATTAATGTAATTGCAATAACAGTCGAAAGCAGGCTCTGAACTCTGGTTTTATGTTTTTCCTGTACTTCAGAAGAGATTGGAAACTTCAACAAACGACAAATCAAAACAGAGGAAATCGCAATAAAAACCACATTGATTGTAAAAAGATACATCGCACTCAGAAAGAAATTCATATTTCCGTTTGCCAATCCATAACCTGCCGTACAAAGTGGTGGCATCAAAGCCGTTGCAATTGCTGCACCGGCAATTATATTTCCTTTTGAACGGCTGCTGATAGCGATAATTCCTGCAAGACCACCTAAAAACGCAATCAAAACATCATAAATAGTTGTGCTGGTTTGTGATAAAAGTTCTGAATGTGCAGCCGACAATGGACTCAATGAAAAATATACGGTAGAAGTAATCAAGGCTGTAAAAACCGCAAAGCCAAAATTCTTCATCGCCTTTCGAAGCAACAAAAAATTGTAAGTAGCAATGCTGTACCCCATTCCGTTAATTGGTCCAATCATTGGCGAAATCAACATCGCTCCAATAATGACCGAAGTTGAATTCATATTCAGTCCGATCGAAACAATAAAAATTGCAATTACCAAAACCCATAGCCTTGTACCTCGCAACATCACATCTTTTTCAATAGATTTATGAATGGTTTCGAACTCGTCCATTCCTGATCTTAAATTGGTATAAACTATAAACTTTCGCAGTAATGACATAATGGCTTTTCAAATAATTAAGATGGCTACAAATATAGGAAACCCGAAATAGCCTAAATAAAAAAACTCCCGAAATTGCTTTCGGGAGTCATTATTTATACACTCTATATTTTAGAAATCTCTGTTTACATCCCAGGCTTCAAGATACTCGGCAACGCGTTTTACGAACATTCCTCCCAAAGCACCGTCAACTACTCTGTGATCATAAGAATGCGTCAAATACATTTTCTGACGGATTCCGATGAAATCTCCATCAGGAGTTTCAATAACCGCAGGCACTTTTCTGATAGCACCCAAAGCCAAGATTCCAACTTCCGGTTGATTAATGATTGGAGTTCCAAAAACAGATCCGAAAGACCCAACATTTGTCACCGTATAAGTACCACCCTGAGTA
>CAZWAF010000047.1:5355-19230 GCA_964631795.1 uncultured Flavobacterium sp.
TTTTCCGGCTTTAGCACGGTTTCCTAAATCGTTAACCGCTTTTGCCATTCCAACCAAATTCAATTGGTCTGCATTTTTGATTACAGGAACAATCAAGTTTCCGTTTGGCAAAGCCGCAGCCATACCTAAGTTGATGTTTTTCTTTTTGATGATATGATCTCCATCAACAGAAATATTCATTCCCGGATAATCTTTCAAAGCTTTAGCAACCGCTTCCATGAAAATAGGAGTAAATGTCAGTTTCTCACCTTCTCTCTTTTCGAAAGCATTTTTAACCTTGTCTCTCCATTTTACAATATTTGTAACATCCACTTCAATGAATGACTGAACGTGAGCAGAAGTAGCCAAAGACTGAACCATATATTTAGAAATCAGCTTACGCATTCTGTCCATTTCCACGATTTCGTCAGCACCGTTTACAGAAACCGGAGCCACTTTTGGAGCTTCTGTAGCTACAGCTGCCGGTTTGGTCGCTGTAACTTTTGGCTGATTACCTCTGTTTTTAACGTAATCTAATATATCTGCTTTGGTAATTCTACCATCTTTTCCTGTTCCTGCAACAGCATCCAGTTCCTGAGCCGAAATACCTTCTGCGGTAGCAATATTTTTCACCAACGGAGAAAGGAATCTGTCAGAACCCGAGAAATCAGCAACAGCAGTCATTTCTTTAGCTCCCGAAGCTTCGGGATCAATGGTTTTTGCCACAGCAGCTGCCGGAGCAGATTCTACAGATTTTACTTCAGGAGCAGCAGCTACCGCTACATCACCATCCGTTTCAATAATCGCGATTGTCTGACCTACTTGTACCACATCATCGGTATTGAACAAGATTTCTACCAATGTTCCGGCCACTTCCGAAGGAACTTCACTATCTACCTTATCTGTTGCGATTTCAAGTACCGCCTCATCCATTTCAATTTTATCTCCAACTTTTTTTAACCAGTTGGTAACTGTTGCTTCTGCAACACTTTCTCCCATTTTGGGTAATTTCAATTCAAACTTTGCCATATCTTTAAACTAAAGTTGTGTTTTCGCATTCGGTCTGCAATATTAATAAAATTTTTCAGCCTTTACCACGAATAACCTAAAATAAACGAAATTAATTTTTATCTAATCCTCTAAAAACTGCTTCTTTATTTTCAATTACGTTGGTTTTTCGACAGAAAATTTCAAAACCTCTCCTCTGTCATTACTGCTGTTACTACCAATCATAAACGACGATTTTTCAGGAATAATTTTGAAAGTAAATCCTTTATTTCTGCATTTTTCCATAAAATCTATAATTTCTTTAAAAGAAAAAACATTATTATCAAATAACAGTTCTATATGCTTCTTTTCGGGATTTACCTGCGAAAATAACGCATTTTCATCAATCTCTGTAATTTGGATTATATTTTTTTGAAGTTGGACTTCAAGACTGTTTCTGAGATTGTTGTTTTTTGAAAAAAGAACATATTGTTCTATATCAAAAGTTAATTGTTTTTGTTGCTTTTTCTTTATCAAAGTAAAGAAAAAAGCACCTATTCTCATACAAACATCAAAAACAAAGGAACCTCCAAAATGCTTTTTGTAAAAAAACTGCATGGCCTCACGAAAACGTTTCATATACGTTTGATCACGAACAGTGCTTTCTCCTTTGTAATGAATCACAGTAGTTTCGTGGAAATAATAATTGGATTTCCCTGTTTTCAAAACCAGATAACTTAAATCAATATCATCTGAATACATAAAGCAATTTTCATCGAAACCACCTATTTCAAAATACAAATTGCGTTTCATAACCATAAAAGCTCCTACCAGAATATCGACTTTTCCGGTTTGATTTTCACTTAAATGTTGCGCATAATATTGATTAAATACTTTAGATTTTGGAAAAACTTTATACAAACTGAAAATCTTGGTAAACGCCACCCAAGGCGTGGGAACTCCGCGTTTACTTTCGGGAAGAAAATTGCCTGTACCATCAATAAGTTTACAACCTACAATTCCTAAATCATTTTGTTTTTGGGCAAAAGCCAATACTTTTTCAAAAGTATCTCCGGCAACGACAGTATCGGGATTTAAGATGCAGATATATTCTCCTTTGGCTTCGGCTACACCTACATTATTTCCTTTCGGAAAACCTACATTCAAATAGTTTTCAATGAATTTTACTTCCGGAAAACGTTCTTTCATCATCTGAACACTCTCGTCCTGAGAATTATTGTCAACAACAATGATTTCTCCGTCAATGTTTTCGAGTGCTTTTTGCACACTCAGAACACATTGTTCCAGAAAATAGCGAACGTTATAATTAAGGATGATGACAGATAATTGCATTGAGCAAATATAATACGAAAATCATTTAATGAGTTTCTTTAATTTTTTTGGATTTTTTGAGTTATTCCAAAACAATACTAATTCTATTTGGTTTTCTTTGTCATTCAACCTGTAGTAAAGTGTAGTCTGTTTAGAAAGTACTAAACAGTATAGATCACTTTTAATCATTACAACTTGACCAATTGTAGGCTGCGATACTATTTTTTCCAATTGATTATCAACTAACAACAGAAATTTCTGAACCTCAACAACATTCCATTTTAGCAATATAAAATCAATTTCTTCCTGAAAACTGATTTTCGCCAAATCCGACCACTGAATAACAAAATCCATTAAGTCAAATTATACTTTTGTTTGATTTCGGCCATTACCTGTGTATGAGAAGTAAATTTCCCTTCTTCACATTGTTTTAACCCTGTTTCTAATAAATCCTTCAACTCTTCTGGCAAAATATCCCATTTATCATCAGAAAATTTATTTAATAAACTCTCAATCTGATATAAAGTTTCCTCTTCTTCTACCTTTAAAAGCTGTTCTATGATTTTATATTTTCTTTCTGAAACACTCATAACATAATTTTTAGAAACTAACTTTATCTCATTTATTAACTCGTAAGTACAAAGTTAAAGTTTAAACAAAAACCTTCTCTTAAATAAAACACAAGCTTTAAATGCACTTCTGCAAAAACAATAAAATCTATAATTTAAAGAATGATGACAAAATAATTGCATTGAGCAAATATAACACGAAAATCATTTAATGAGTTTATCAAACTATCGTTTCAAAGCAAAATGAGATCGAAATATTTTATCTGTACCGTTCTCGGTATATCTTACGGTAAACCAGTAGTCGGAAGAAGGCAAAGCCTCTCCGTTATAAGTTCCGTCCCATCCTGTTCCTTCAGGAGTGATTTTCTTTAGCAATTTACCGTAACGGTCAAAAATAAAAATATCCGAATTTGGCTGACTATCTCTCAATGACCAGATATTCCAAAAATCGTTGTACCCGTCATCATTGGGTGTAAAGAAATGCGGATAATCAATAGCCTGTATATTGTCAATGGTAATATTGATGCATCCGGCTGTATCATGAATCGTTACACTATGCTTACCCGGCTGAACAGCAGAGAAAACATTACTTGTCTGGAACTCACCCCCATCCAAACTGTACAGATAAGTCGCCCCTCCTACTACCTTTACTTCAATAGTTTGATTATCGTAAAAGTAATTGAAAACTATTGCTTTTGCACTTTGAGTGATCCCGGAAAAAGACAGCTTAATGACAAAATCACTTGAACATCCTTCATCATCAGTATATGTAATAGTGACTGTTCCTGCTGATATTCCTTTGACCAATCCGCCTGAAGTAACTTCTGCAATTAAAGGATTGGAAGATTCCCAAATACCTGTTCCTGAAGAAGCTCCTGAAACTGCTAACTGAGTTGACGAGCTGAAACAAATATTCGAAATTCCGTTTATTGTTGGCAATTCCTTAACTACAAAAGAAGTCGTAGCGGAACAACCATTATTATCGATACCGGTAATTATAGTGGTACCAACTCCTATACCGGTTACCGATCCGTCTGGACTTATGGTTGCTATTGTTGTGTCGGAAGTAGTTGCTTCAAAAATTTGAAAACCTCCCGTCCCTGTCAATTGGGTTGTTTCACCCAAACAAACCGATAATGTTTCGTCAATGCTGTTTTGGGGATTAAGTCTGACTGTTTTGACCTCTGTAAGATTTTGCGAGCAAACAATAGTATTATTCTCCTCCAGAGTTTTAACAGCAATCAAGCGGTAAGTTCGGTCGGCGGTAATTGGTTCGTTTATGATAAATTTTCCGTCATTATCTAATGATACCGATTGCACCGATTCCCCGTTAAGAGTATAATTGACTATCGCTTCCGGAGTACCGGAAAAAATGACCGTTACATTTTCATCAGGGCAAACTTTTTCCTTTGAAAAAGAAATAGTTGCCGAAGGCATCTGAGAAACTTTCAAATTGAAATCAGCTATAGAAAAACAGCCAGAAAATTTATCGACTACTTTAGCATAAATAAGTTGCGGATTGGAAGTGTTTTCATAACCATCTGTCAAAGAAGAGATTCCGTCAATAGCATTGGCCAAAGTTGCATGAAAAGTGATTGTGTTATTTAATAAATCCGAATTTATCAGGCTTTTGGCTGGGCTAAGATTAAAATTACCAATATCCGGAGTAGTACTGCAACTGTGTAAGCCCTGAATTTGGTTGACTGTTGGCCGATCAGGGAAAGCCGCCGTTCCAATCCAGTCAATTCGAAATCCTCCGTCCCCAACAGGTCTGTCTATGGCGATATAATAACTTTCTCCAGCCAACACATCTATCCATTTTACATATCCGTCACCATCGGGTCCCGGCCCGGTGGCTATGTCGGTAGAATTGGCATTCATCCCTGTATTATTGTAGTCTAAAAAAGCTTGTAACGGATTGGTAGTGCAACATCGGATAGGACTTCCTAATGCATCACAATCAGCATTGGGCCCGTACACCCAGAAATCATAATCAACCACAAGAGAAGAATCATCAGGAATCAGGTTAAAACCCAATGTCCCTGATTTTGCAATTCTTATTTTTAGCCAAAATGAATTATGCTCAACTCCACTACATCCGGATACTTCTTGTAATTTTCCTATACCGCTTGCATTGGAACTGAAAGACTCGTTTCCGCATACCATAACAGCATTAACGCAATCATTAGGTTCATTTTGAGCTAAAACCGGACTGACTACGACTGAAACCAAAAGCATCAGTAAAATTATTTTCATCTAATTAGCTTTTAAGAATAATGATTTCTCCGTCAATATTTTCGAGCACTTTTCGCACACTCAGAACACATTGTTCCAGAAAATAGCGAACGTTATAATTAAAAAATGATAACGGATAGTTGCATTAAACAAAAGTAATTTGAAAATTTGGAAATTTGAAGATTAAATATTCAGCACTTATCCTTTCCAATTTTCGACTTTCCACTATAAAAAGTTACTTTTGCAAAAAATTACACTTGTGAATTACTTATCAGTTGAAAATATATCCAAATCTTTTGGAGAACGCGTCCTTTTTGAAAACATTTCTTTCGGAATAAACAAAGACCAGAAAATTGCTTTTATAGCCAAGAATGGCTCGGGAAAAACCACCATAATGAACATTATCAATGGTTTTGAAGAACCTGATAGTGGACAGGTTATTCTTCGAAAAAGCATCAGAATGGCTTTTCTTTCGCAAGACAACAAATTGCAGGACGAACTCACTATTGAAGAAAGCATTTTTGCTTCGGATAACGAAACGCTGAAAGTCATAGAACAATACGAAAAAGCATTAGAAAACCCTGATGATCATGAAGCTTACCAAAAAGCTTTCGATTTGATGGATCAGCACAATGCTTGGGATTTTGAAACCCAATACAAACAAATCCTCTTCAAACTAAAACTGGAAGACTTTAAACTGAAAGTTAAAAACCTTTCGGGAGGACAAAAGAAACGTCTTTCTCTGGCAATTATCCTTATCAACCGTCCCGATTTATTGATTCTGGATGAACCTACCAACCATTTGGATCTGGAAATGATTGAATGGCTCGAAAGTTATTTTGCCAAAGAAAATATTACGCTGTTTATGGTAACGCACGACCGTTTCTTCTTAGAGCGCGTTTGTAATGAAATCATTGAACTCGACAACGGAAAAATTTATCAGTACAAAGGCAATTATTCTTATTATTTACAGAAAAAAGAAGAGCGAATTGCCTCAGAAAATGCCAGTGTTGACAAAGCGAAAAACCTTTTTGTAAAAGAATTGGAATGGATGCGACGTCAGCCAAAAGCGAGAACCACCAAATCAAAATCGCGTCAGGATGATTTCTATGTAATTAAGGAAAAAGCCCAAAGCCGTCGAAAAGAAAATGTAGTGGAACTTGAAATTAATATGGAACGTATGGGCAGCAAAATTATTGAACTGCACAAAATCTCGAAACGTTTCAAAGACCGTGTGATCCTTGACAATTTCACTTATGATTTTCAACGTGGCGAACGCATTGGAATCATCGGAAAAAACGGAACCGGAAAATCTACTTTCCTGAATGTACTTACCGGAACCATTCCGCTCGACAGCGGAAAAGTAATAACCGGAGAAACCATAAAAGTTGGTTATTATACCCAAAGCGGAATTAACCCAAAGCCGGGACAAAAAGTAATTGACATTATCAGAGAATACGGCGAATGCATTCCGCTTGCAAAAGGCAGAATGATTACGGCAGGACAACTTTTGGAACGTTTCCTTTTTGACCGTAAAAAACAACACGATTATGTAGAAAAACTAAGTGGTGGCGAGCTGAAACGTCTGTATCTATGTACTGTTTTGATTCAGAATCCAAACTTTTTGATTCTGGATGAACCTACGAATGACTTGGATATTGTAACCTTGAATGTTTTAGAAAGTTTCCTGCTTGATTATCCGGGCTGTTTAATTGTAGTGTCGCACGACCGTTATTTTATGGACAAAATCGTGGATCACTTATTTATTTTCAGAGGTGAGGGAGAAATTGAGGATTTCCCTGGAAACTATTCTGATTTCCGTGCTTATGAAGACAGTGCCGATGTAGTTCAGAAAGAAGAAAACAAGGCTGAGAAAAAGGAATGGAAACAGAAAAACGTAATGACCGGCCTGACTTTTAACGAGCAGAAAGAATATCAGAAAATTGAGCGCGACATCAAAGATTTGGAAGCAGAAAAAGCCAAAATTGAACAATTGTTCTCTGACGGCAAAGTAGCCGATGCCGACATTGAGAAAAAAGCCAAAGAACTGGAAACGATTATCAAAAAAATAGAAGAAAAAGAAGAACGCTGGTTTGAGCTTTCTGCTAAAATGGAAGAATAACCTTTTTTTATTAACCGCAAAGAACCTAAGTAAAAAATTACCAGACGATAGTAAAAACGATAAAGAGCACACAAAGCTCTGCGCTCTTTGCGTTTATTAACACTAAAGAAGATAAAAAAATCATTGCGTTCCTTGCGGTAAAAAGAATTAGACAGAATTAAAAGTGGTTAGAAAAAAATTAAAACGTGGCTTTCGGGTTTCCCGATACGTAGTGTACAAAGAAACATTAGTTGACTACAAAGAACATTTTTGGTCTTTTGTAGGTGCGTTTTTTGGCATCGGACTAATTGCCTTTTTTCATGGCAGTTTACTGTCTGAAAACGAAAATCTATTTCTCATCGGATCATTTGGAGCTTCGAGCGTGCTTGTTTACGGAGCTATTCAAAGTCCGTTGGCACAGCCCCGAAATTTACTTGGAGGACATTTCATTTCGGCAGCTATCGGTGTAACCATTTACAAACTATTGCCCGATATTATTTGGCTCACAGCTCCTCTTACCGTAGCACTTTCGATAGTGGCGATGCAAATAACCAAAACACTTCATCCGCCGGGAGGCGCCACTGCTTTAATTGCCGTAATTGGTTCCGAGAAAGTCAAAGCACTGGGTTACATTTATGTCTTATCGCCTGTCTTAACAGGTTCCATAATTCTGCTTATTGTGGCATTGGTATTCAACAACATAACCAAAAACAGAAAATATCCGACAGACAGACGGTTTACCAATTCTGTAAAAAGAATTTTTATCAGAAAAACTACCTGATTAAAAACACTTTTACTACATCTATATCACAAACAGCAGCTAATAGCGTTTAGAATTATTGAAGATTCAAAAGCACAAAAAACATCACATTTAACAGTTGTTTAAAATAATATCTCAAAAAACACGTTTAATATCTTGTTCTTAGAACAAATGTATTTTCTAACAACTTAATTTAAAAAACATGAAAAAATTATTGATTATCCTTGTTTTAGGATTTAGCCTGACAACTTTTGCACAAGAAAACGGAAAAAAACACAACCAAGAGAAAACGGAAAAAATGACTCCGGAACAACGTCAAAAACGCCATTTAGACAAACTTACCAAAGAGCTAAACCTCGATGCTAACCAACAAACGCAGGTCGCTGCAATTCTCAAAGAAAAAAGCGATAAAATGCACGAGATGAAAGGTAAAAAAGAAGCTCAAAAAGCCAGTGACGGACAATGGTCTAAAAAAGAGAAAAAAGAAATAAAAAAGGAAATGAAAAGTGAAAGTGCTGACATGGACGCAAAAATGAAAGCTGTCTTAAATCCTGACCAATATGAAAAATGGGTATCTATGAAAAAAGAAAACAAGGAAAAAATGAAAAAGCACCACAAAAAAACGAAAAACCAAGAAAAAAAGGACATGAAATAAGAATGTTCTGAATTGTAAAAAAGCCACTGCTAAATTAGATTTGGTAGTGGCTTTTTTAATTTTATTAACCCAAAATCAGTTTCGGTATCTACAAATTGCCCACGGATGGCACTGATTTTTCTGATTCCCACGGACATTCTCATTTCTTTACATACTTTCAAGCCGTATTTTTGAATCCATTTAAAAGAAAAATCAGCAAAAATATCTTACCAAGCAATAGGATTGTAATCTTTCAGAAACTTTCCACACCAGTGTTTTCCTGTATTGATACCATCAAACAAAGGATCCATCACCCTTGCTGCACCGTCAACTATATCTAACGGAGGTTGAAAATCCTGTAATTCCTGTTTCTTTTTGGCCAGTTCTGCCGGATCTTCATCGGTAACCCAACCGGTATCTACCGCATTCATAAAAATCCCGTCTTTTGCCAAAGTTCCGGCTGCGGTATGCGTGAGCATATTCAGAGCTGCTTTGGCCATATTGGTATGCGGATGGCGGTCTTCCTTGAAATCTCGGTAAAACTTTCCTTCCATAGCCGAGACATTAATAATATGTTTTTTCCCGGTATTGTCTTTCTTCATTAATTCCGAAAGGCGGTTGCACAACACAAAAGGCGCCACTGAATTCACCAGCTGTACTTCTATCATTTCGGTGGTTTCAATTTGGCCCAACTTCAAACGCCAGCTGTTTACCTTTCTCAAATCTACCTGTTGCAAATCGGCATCGAGTTCTCCTTCCGGAAAAACTTCTTGAGCTACCAATGTATTATCAAACGAATACGGAATCTGCGATAATTTGGCGGAAGCCCTTAAACCAATTCCCGGCTCGGGCCCGTGCCAGGTTACCGGCATATTCTGATTGGAAGAAGCTCCCAAAGTGAGCACTTTCAGTTCTTCCAGACAATCGGTATGGTCAAATAATAATTCCTGAGCCTGTTGAGGTAAAGAAGAAATAGGACTTTCCTCGTTTTCCATCAAATGGGCATAGAATCCGGCAGGACGTCTTACGGTTTGCGCGGCATTATTGATAAGAATATCCAAACGGCCGTACTTTTGCTCTATGAAATTGCAGAAAATCTCCACGCTTGGAATATGTCGCAAATCCAATCCGTGAATTTTCAGGCGATGCCCCCACTCCATAAAATCGTCTTCCTTAGAAAAACGCAAAGCCGAGTCAACCGGAAAACGTGTCGTTGCCACAACGGTCGCTCCCCCTCTCAAAAGCATCAACGTAATATGATAACCAATTTTCAATCGGGAACCAGTAACAACCGCTATCTGTCCCTTTACATCTGCCGTTTGAAAACGCTTGGCATAATTATAATCACCGCAATTGGTACACATAGAATCATAAAAATGATGCATCTTAGTGAACTCTGTTTTACAGACGTAACAATTTCGAGGAGTTTCCAGTTCTAATTCTTCTTTGCTGTTAAGATCATGTGCAGCCAAAAGTTTTGGAGCCACAAATATACTCGCTTCACGAGCTGAACGAATTCCCGTTTCCCTGCGAGCGGTTCTATCCTTCGCTTCCAATTTACGTTTGGCAACTGCCTTTCCGTCCTTTTTTCTACGAGCAAACTCCTCACGATCCGGACGCGAAAATTGTCCGGCTGCTTTTATCAGAGCTGTTCTTTTCTCTTTCGGAATATCAAATATTAATTCTGTATCGGTGTTCAATTGGGTCAAAAGAGCTATGCATTTGTCTATTTCGTCTAAACTTACTACATCCTCAAGCACCATTTCTTCATTCATCATCATAAAATCCTGTATTTCTTTCAGGCTAAAATGCCAAGGACGCAAATATAATCTTTTAAAGTTACAGAGTTACAAAGTTGCAAAGTCACAAGATTTTAACTATCGCCTATGTCTTTTGACTATTGCCTTTGTATATTCGCACACACTTTATAAATACCTCATGTTATTTCAAATAAAAGCATACCTAAAATTCCTATGGAACTCCAAGAACGAACACGGAGTACATTCGCCATTTGTGTTTAATCTGATAACCAAATGCTTTTATGACAAAAAAGCGAAACCGGAATATTCAATTCTAAAAGAATACAGAAAATCCCTTTTGGCAAACAATAACTATATTGAGGTAACCGATTTTGGTGCGGGATCAAGGGTTTTTAAATCTAACAAAAGAAAGATTTCAAAAATTGCCAGAACTGCCGGAATCACACCAAAACGTGCCGAATTGTTATTCAGAATTGTCAATTATTTTCAACCGGATAATATTTTAGAAATAGGAACTTCTCTGGGATTGGCGACCTCTGCTCTTTCGCTCGGAAATCAGAAAGCAAAAATTACCACACTTGAAGGATGTTCAATGACAATGTCAATTGCAAAAAAGCAATTTCAACAATTCAATCTTAATAATATAGAATGTGTTGAAACCAAATTTGATGATTTCCTCAAAAACTACAAACTACAAACCACAAACTACCAACTCATTTACTTCGACGGTAACCATTCCAAAGAAGCTACTTTAGAGTATTTCGAACTTTTACTTCCAACAATCACAAATGAAACAATTTGGATTTTTGACGATATTCATTGGTCGCCCGATATGGAAGAAGCATGGGAAATAATCAAGAACCATCCTAAAATAACCGTTACTATTGATACTTTTCAATGGGGATTGGTCTTTTTCAGACGTGAACAGGAAAAAGAACATTTTATAATTCGGGTTTAATTTAACCACAAAGTTCGCAAAGATTCTTTGCGTACCTTGTTAATCAGCATAATCGTAAAACTCATAATTACTTTTGCGCTCCTTGCGGTAAAAACCACTAATTATATTTCTCTGGTTTTTGTAACAATCTTCCTAAATTGCACACTTATATTCGACTTTGAGCAAACAACTTTAAACCTAAAAATCGTACTTAAAATGAGCGACGCTTTAATAAAAATAACCGATATCAAAAGAAATTTTGCTCTTGGAAACGAAACGGTTTATGTTCTTAAAGGCATTGACTTAGAAATCAAAAAAGGCGAATATGTCGCCATTATGGGAACTTCAGGTTCGGGTAAATCCACTTTGATGAACCTTTTGGGATGTCTGGACACTCCTACTTCCGGAACTTACATCCTCAACGGAAAAGATGTCAGCAAAATGAAAGACGACGAATTGGCCAAAATACGCAATAAGGAAATCGGCTTTGTTTTTCAGACATTCAACCTTTTACCCAGAACAACAGCACTAGACAATGTCGCTTTGCCCATGATTTATGCCGGATATTCTAAGCACGAAAGAACTGAAAGAGCCAAAGAAGTTCTAGAACAGGTAAGTCTTGCAGACCGCATGACACATCAACCCAATCAACTTTCGGGCGGACAAAGGCAGCGTGTAGCCATTGCCCGGGCATTGGTCAACAAACCTTCGATAATCTTGGCAGACGAGCCAACCGGAAATCTCGACAGTAAAACTTCGGTGGAAATCATGAAACTTTTTGATGAAATCCATTCAAAAGGAAACACCATAATCATAGTTACTCACGAAGAAGATATTGCCAAATATGCCAACAGAATCGTCCGTTTACGTGACGGAATGATTGAAAGTGATACGCTTAATGAGTAATTAGCTGTTAGTGATTAGCCCACAATTTCAATCGTGGGTAGCAAAACGGTAATAGTTTTGAAATTAAAAAATAAGGAAACATCATATTTCAAAATCCCAAATCCTAATTCTAAAATCTTAAATCAACATGAAAGTATATACAAAAACAGGCGATAGCGGAACCACTTCTCTTTTTGGAGGCAGCAGAGTTCCTAAACATCATATCCGAATTGAAAGCTACGGAACGGTTGACGAACTGAATTCTCACATCGGACTGATTCGCGATCAGGAAATGAATGCGCATTATAAAACTATTTTAGCCGAAATTCAGGATCGTTTGTTTACAATCGGAGCTGTTTTAGCGACTCCGCCAGAAAAAGAAACTCTGAAAAACGGACAA
Organism: uncultured Flavobacterium sp.; assembly: GCA_964631795.1. Classification (GTDB taxonomy): domain Bacteria; phylum Bacteroidota; class Bacteroidia; order Flavobacteriales; family Flavobacteriaceae; genus Flavobacterium. The sequence goes on from CAZWAF010000047.1 coordinate 17,935, forward strand.
CCAAGACTTACAATCTCCAGAATTTCTGAAAGCGATATAGAATTATTGGAAAATGAAATTGATGCTATGGAAACCGAACTGCCACCAATGACGCATTTTGTGCTTCCGGGAGGTCACACCACCGTGTCATATTGTCATATAGCACGTTGTGTTTGTCGCCGTGCCGAGCGTTTATCAGTTCATCTAAATGATATTGAGCCAATTGAAAGCAACTGTATTAAATACATGAACCGACTCTCGGACTATCTTTTTGTCTTGGCACGAAAGTTGTCTCACGATCTGCACGCTGAGGAAGTTAAATGGATTCCTCGCAAGTAAAAAAATTCCAATATTTGAAATTCTAATCCGGCTTCAACAGCCTTTGGAATTTGTTTTTTTAACATTTGGAATTTAATAAATCACGTTCTTAACTTTTTTATTTAAAATAATTCGCATTTTACTTGACTTTTTCAGTAAAAAATTTATTTTTGCAAAAACTAAAATCAAAAGAAGATGTATTGGACATTAGAATTGGCATCCTATTTAAGCGATGCGCCATGGCCTGCTAATAAAGACGAACTTATTGATTACGCTATCCGTACCGGAGCTCCTTTGGAAGTTGTTGAAAACTTACAATCTATGGAAGACGAAGGTGAGATTTACGAATCAATGGAAGAAATTTGGCCGGATTATCCTACTGACGAAGATTATCTTTGGAACGAGGATGAGTATTAAAAAATAAAGATCATTTAAAAAGTCTCACTTAGAGGCTTTTTTTTTGACTAAATTTGCACACTTTATAATTAAAAATCAAACCAAAAGATGAGTTTCATAAACAGCATACTTAAAATATTTGTAGGCGACAAATCTGAAAAAGATGTCAAAGCACTACAACCTTACTTAAACAAAATCAAAGAGATTGAACCTAGTCTTCTAGGGCTTTCGCACGATGAATTGAGAGCAAAAACCGATGCTTTCAAAAGAAAAATTAAAGACGCCAGAGCTGAGAAAGACGCTAAAATAGCTTCTTTGCAACAAGAAGTTGAAGGTATTGAAGACATCGATAAAAAAGAAGATCTTTATGCTGAGATTGATGCTCTTGAAAAAGAAGCTTACGCTATTTCTGAAAAGACATTGATGGAAATTCTTCCGGAAGCTTTTGCCGTAGTAAAAGAAACTGCCAGAAGATTCAAAGAAAACACTCAGGTTAAAGTTACGGCTACTGCAAAAGACCGTGAACTTTCGGCTACAAAAGAATACATTACCATTGACGGAGATTATGCTTTGTGGGCAAACTCATGGAATGCCGCAGGAAAG
>CAZWAF010000047.1:19240-20177 GCA_964631795.1 uncultured Flavobacterium sp.
TGTTCAGTTGATTGGTGGTATGGTATTGCACGAAGGAAAAGTTGCCGAAATGCAAACAGGAGAAGGTAAAACTTTGGTGGCTACTTTGCCACTTTACCTGAACGCTTTGACCGGAAACGGAGTTCACTTGGTAACCGTGAATGACTATTTGGCAAAACGTGACAGTTCCTGGAAAGCTCCTTTGTTTGAATTCCACGGATTGACTGTTGACTGTATCGACAATCACCAGCCAAACTCTGAAGGAAGAAGAAAAGCTTATGAAGCTGATATTACTTACGGAACAAATAACGAATTTGGTTTCGATTATTTGAGAGACAATATGTCGCACACTCCGGCCGAATTGGTTCAGAGAAAACACAACTTCGCCATAGTCGATGAGGTCGATTCTGTATTGATTGACGATGCAAGAACTCCTTTGATTATCTCAGGTCCGGTTCCTCAGGGAGACCGTCACGAGTTTATGGAATTGAAACCAATGGTTGAAAACTTAGTTAGTCTTCAAAGACAATTAGCTAACGGATTTTTGGCTGAAGCCAAAAAATTGATCAAAGAAGGAAACACAAAAGACGGAGGTTTCTTGTTGTTGAGAGCTCACAGAGCCTTGCCAAAAAACAAAGCTTTGATTAAATTCTTATCGGAAGAAGGAGTAAAACAATTACTTCAAAAAACCGAAAATCAATACATGCAGGACAACAACCGCGAAATGCCAAAAGTGGATGAAGCGTTGTATTTTGTGATTGAAGAGAAAAACAATCAGGTAGAATTGACCGATAACGGAATCAAATTCCTTTCGGGAGATACTGACAGTAATTTCTTCGTTTTACCGGACATTGGTACCGAAATTGCCCGCATCGAAAATTTAAAACTGGAAAAAGACGCTGAGGCGGAAGCTAAAGAAAAATTATTCCAGGATTTCAGCATAAAAAGCGAGCGTATC
>CAZWAF010000047.1:20187-20618 GCA_964631795.1 uncultured Flavobacterium sp.
GAAAACGTAAAAATCGAAGCCGCAACTCAAACATTTGCCACAGTTACATTGCAGAATTATTTCCGTATGTACAATAAATTAGCAGGTATGACCGGAACTGCGGTTACAGAAGCCGGAGAACTTTGGCAAATCTATAAACTGGACGTAGTTGAAATTCCTACAAACAGAGGAATTGCAAGAATTGACAAAGACGATTTAATCTATAAAACGACTCGTGAAAAATTCAACGCCGTTATTGAAGACGTAACCGAATTATCAAAAGCGGGAAGACCGGTACTTATCGGAACAACTTCGGTTGAAATCTCTGAATTATTAAGCCGAATGCTGAAAATGCGTGGTGTTGCCCACAACGTATTGAATGCTAAAATGCACAAACAAGAAGCGAAAATTGTTGAAGAAGCCGGAAAACCAGGAGTAGTAACCATTGCTAC
>CAZWAF010000048.1:0-19805 GCA_964631795.1 uncultured Flavobacterium sp.
CTTTTTTAAATCTTCTTTATTTTTACAGCAAATCCCGGATACCTTACCATTCTAACAACTATTATAGAAAACAAAAAAGGAGCTTTCTAAAAAACTCCTTTCTTTGCTCATTAATATAGATTAAGTAAATTACTTCACCTCTTTCTTCGCTAATTTTTCTTGCCAATGAGCTTCAATAACATCATAATTCAAAGGCATTGCCGAATTTTGAGCAACCAACTTTCTCGCATTAAATGCACGAACCAAAATAGTTTCAATCAAATAATCTTCATTTACATCCATCGGATTGTATTTTGTTTTCAAATTAATATCGTATAAACTCGCAATATTATTTGACCAAAAGGCTTTCCAACCGCTTTTGTAATCCTTAATAAGATCGAAAGTTGTAATACCGGTTTGACGATGAATCAACTTAACCAAAATTTGTCCGTCTTTTCTTGATAAATTTTTAAGTTTTTGTTCGAATTCTCCGGAAAGATAATTTTCAACTATTTTAAAATATTTATTCTTTTCTTTATTTGTTTTTAAAGATGCCATTCCTTTATTAAGTAGCGTTAGTTTTTCCGAAGCAATCTTAGCATACGGATACACTCTATATACTCTACGCTGAAGGGTTAAGAATCGTTTTTTAGCATTTTCCTCCGCATTAATTTTATTAAAATCAATCACTATCTCATCCAACAAAATTGGTTCTCCTAAAATAGAATCGGTTTGTTGCTGCAAATAAGCATCTTTCTTATCTTCCTGAGCATTAATTTTATTTGACAATAAGACAACAAACACAATCAATGCTATATATTTAAATATTTTCATACGTAGAAACTTATTAATTTTTCCTTTTTCTAAATCTAAACTTCAATCCTAATTATTTTTCAAAACTCTTAATCTTGGTAATTAATTTTGTAGGAATTTTAAATGTAAATTTATACAATTTTATCTACAAGAGTAAAATCAATTTTAATAAATTAGCAAAAAAATATTTTTTATGACAACAAAATCAATATTAAACGAATCTTCTATAGCTTTTTTAGAAAAATACCTCAACAACGCATCACCTACAGGATTTGAAGCCGAAGGTCAAAAAATATGGATGGATTATTTAAAACCATACGTTGACACCTTTATTACAGATACTTACGGAACAGCTGTAGGAATTATTAATCCCGAAGCTCCTTTCAAAATAGTAATTGAAGGTCATGCTGACGAAATTTCATGGTATGTAAACTATATTACCGATGACGGATTGATTTACGTTATCAGAAACGGAGGAAGCGATCATCAGATTGCCCCTTCTATGAGAGTAAACATTCATACCAAAAAAGGAATTGTAAAAGGTGTTTTTGGTTGGCCGGCAATTCATACCCGAAACAGAGGTAAAGAAGAAACTCCAAAAATTGAAAACATATTTATTGACTGTGGATGTTCTTCTAAAGAAGAAATTGAAAAATTAGGAATTCACGTAGGATGTGTAATTACTTATCCTGATGAATTCATGATTTTGAACGAAAATAAATTCGTTTGCCGTGCTATAGACAACCGAATGGGAGGATTTATGATTGCTGAAGTTGCCCGTTTATTGCATGAAAATGGCAAAAAATTACCTTTCGGACTTTATATTACCAATTCTGTACAGGAAGAAGTTGGTCTTCGTGGCGCTGAAATGATTACTAAAACCATCAAACCTAATATTGCAATTGTAACCGATGTTTGTCACGACACTACAACTCCGATGATTGACAAAAAAATCGAAGGAGATACAAAAATTGGAAACGGTCCGGTTATTACTTATGCTCCGGCAGTTCAAAACAATTTGAGAGAATTGATTTTAAACACTGCAATGGACAAAGAAATTCCTTTCCAAAGACTGGCTTCTTCGAGAGTAACTGGAACAGATACTGATGCTTTTGCTTACAGTAACGGCGGAGTTGCTTCTGCTTTGATTTCATTGCCGCTTCGCTATATGCATACAACTGTAGAAATGGTTCATAAAGAAGATGTAGAAAATGTGATTCGTTTGATTTATGAAACTTTATTAAAGATAGAAAACAACGAAACTTTTTCTTATTTCAAATAACAAAGTCGGAGGTTTTTAAAGTCTTCAAGTCAAAAGTACCTTGTTTGAAAAAGCCAAAAATCAGAATTGATTTTTGGCTTTTTGATTAAACCAAATCCTAAACAATTATAAAAAAATGCAATCATCAGCAAAAACAGTTGACGAATATTTAAATGAAATTCCGCAGGAAAGAAAACCATATTTCATGAAACTTCGCGAAACTATTCTGAAAAATATACCGAAAGGTTTCTCAGAAGAAATGAATTATGGAATGTTGGGATATGTTGTTCCTCATTCTATTTATCCAAAAGGCTATCATTGTAATCCAAAACTTCCTTTGCCTTTTGTGAATATTGCTTCTCAAAAAAACTTTATTGCTTTATATCACATGGGAATTTATGCAAATCCTGAGCTGTTGAATTGGTTTGTATCTGAATATGCAAAACACAGTTCTCAAAAGTTGGATATGGGAAAAAGTTGTATTCGATTTAAAAAAGCAGATCAGATTCCTTTTGACTTAATTGCCGAACTCATGCAAAAAACAACGGTTGAAGACTGGACAAATCAATATGAATCTAGTTTTACCCAAAAAACCGCTAACAAATAAAAAACAAAAACCGCAATTCAAAATGAATTGCGGTTTTCTATTAATAAAAACTAAAAGTGTTTTTTTATTAGCTCAAAGCAGCTTTTACTTGATCAGCAGCTTCCTGGAACTGAACAGCAGACAAAATTGGCATACCAGAATTGTCAATTAATTCTTTTGCAATTTCAGCGTTAGTTCCCTGCAAACGAACAATGATTGGCACTTTAATAGCATCACCCATATTTTTGTAAGCATCAACAACACCTTGAGCAACACGGTCACAACGAACGATTCCACCAAAGATGTTAATTAAGATAGCTTTTACGTTTGGATCTTTCAAGATGATACGGAAAGCCGTTTCAACACGTTTAGCATCAGCAGTTCCTCCTACGTCAAGGAAGTTAGCCGGTTCAAAACCTGCATATTTAATCAAATCCATAGTTGCCATTGCAAGACCGGCACCGTTTACCATACAACCTACAGTTCCGTCAAGGTCAACATAGTTCAAACCTACTTCTTTAGCTTCAACTTCGATTGGATTTTCCTCACGGATGTCACGCATATCAGCGTAAGCTTTTTGTCTGAACAAAGCGTTGTCATCTAAATTTACTTTAGCATCAACAGCGATAATTTTGTTATCAGAAGTTTTTAATACCGGATTGATTTCGAACATAGTCGCATCAGAACCAATATATGCATTGTATAATGCTGCAACGAACTGAGTCATTTCTTTGAAAGCAGTTCCTGAAAGACCTAAATTGAAAGCGATTCTTCTTGCCTGAAAACCTTGCAATCCTACAGTAGGATCAATTTCTTCTGTAAAGATCAAGTGAGGAGTATGCTCAGCAACTTCTTCAATATCCATTCCACCTTCTGTAGAATACATAATCATGTTACGACCTTTAGCTCTGTTTAATAAAACAGACATATAGAACTCAGAAGTTTCACTTTCTCCAGGATAATAAACATCCTCGGCAACCAAAACTTTGTGTACTTTTTTACCTTCAGCAGAAGTTTGTGGCGTAATCAATTGCATTCCGATGATTTGTCCTGCCAATTCTTCAACTTGTTCCAAGTTTTTAGCAAGTTTCACACCACCACCTTTTCCACGACCACCAGCGTGAACCTGTGCTTTAATAACGTGCCATCCTGTTCCTGTTTCGGCAGTCAATTGTTTTGCAGCAGCAACCGCCTCTTGTGGATTATTTGCCACAATTCCGCGTTGTACTCTTACACCATAACTGGCCAATATTTCTTTCCCTTGGTATTCGTGTATGTCCATAATACTATATAATTATTAAGTCTATTTATTTTAAGGTGGCACAAAAATAACAAAATTCAATTAACACACGAAAGGAATTTACAGTTTTTCAAAATTCAATGAATTTTAACCTGAATTTGAAAAAAAATTCTATATTAGCTAGTATTAATTCTACATCCATTTTAGAACAAACAATACATTTGCGCTATTATTATTCTTTAAAACAATATAAAAAAGATTGCATAAAAAACTAGAAAACACTGAATTACAAATAATTAAACTGTTAATATTTAAACAAAATTCATTTAACGGAATAGTTTTTGCTCAGAGCGTTTCCGATTTTACAAACCAATTAAATCGATAAATTTTATTTTATTTAATTAAACTGTAATTCTTTTCCTATATTAAATTAGGAAACAATTTATTTAGATCATAAAAACATATTAAACACATTAGCTCCAAAAGTTTTTTTATGAAAGAAGTGCAAAAAAAGATTGAAACTATTAAGAAACTAGGATTACCATTTGTTATAATTTTAGGAATATTTTATGTCTGTTATAGTTGGACTAATGCCCAAAAAATTCAGTCTAACAAAGCCTTACAAATAGCAAAATCAGTTGAAGCATCTCTTCCTAAAGACAATTTACAAAAACTAAACGCTCAACCCGAAGATTTAAACAAACCCGAATATCAGAATCTGAAGAAAAACCTTCAGGCAGTCATGAATGTTAATCACGAAGCCAGATTTGCTTATATATACACTCAAAAAAACGGCAAAATTTACTTTATTGCTGATTCGGAACCGATAACTTCAAAAGATTATTCGCCTCCCGGACAGGAATTCTCCGAAGCAAATAAAATCTATTTTAAACCTTTCAACGTTGAAGAAGCATTTTTTACCAATACTGTAACTGATCGATGGGGAAAATGGAGAAGTGCTCTTATTCCTATAAAAGACCCTGACACAAATAAAACTATTGCTGTATTTGCAATGGATTTTGATGCTGACATCTGGAATTCCCCTATTCTGTATAATTTAATAGAATCGAGTGTTTTGGCTATTTTAGCTATCTTACTATTTCTTTTATACATTTCAATAAAAAGAAACAGCGAAATATTAAAATCAAAACAAAAAGAACTCAAAAAAGTTGATTCAAAGCTAAAAGACAAAGAAGATAAATTCAAAGAAATATTTTCAAACATAGAAGACATTGTTTACCAAACCGATCTTTCGGGAACTATACTTGAAATCAGCGATTCTGTTTCAAAATATGAAGGATATTCAAGAGAAAAACTTCTTGGAACCAATATTCTTGATCTTTATAGTAATCCTGCAGATAGAATTACCTTGTTAAATCAAATCAAGACAAACGGTTTTATAAAAGATTATGAACTGAAATTCGTAACAAAAAACAATCCTGAAGTATATATCTCGGTAAATGCAAAATTAATGTTTGACAAAAACGGTAATCCCAGCTATATCAATGGTGCCGTAAGAGATGTGACCGAACGCAGAAAAAACAAAGAGAAATTAATTGAATCAGAATACCTGTTGCGAACTATTATTGAAACAGAACCCGAATGTATTAAAATAATCGATTCTGAAGGAAAATTGATCCTAATGAATGCTACAGGATTAGATATGATTCAGGCAGATTCTTTTGAGCAGGTAAACGGAGCGGAGGTAATTAATTTAGTTGCTCCCAGATTTAGAAATGATTTTACAAAGTTGCACAAAAGAGTCATTCAGGGAAATACGTCAAAACTTGAATTTGAGATAATCGGTCTAAAAGGCAGAACAAAATGGCTTGAAACCCTTGCTGTTCCTATGCAACTTCACGGAAAAACGGTTCATCTTGCTCATACCAGAGATATAACCGACCGTAAAATTGCAGAGCAACGTCTCGAAAAAAGCGAACAATTCCTTAAAGATGCCCAAAAAATCGGAAACATTGGCGCATACGATTTCGACATTACTACCGGATATTGGATAAGTTCAGAAACACTCGATAAAATATTTGGAATCGACTCTGATTTTGAAAAAAATATTGAAGGATGGAAAAAAATAATGCATCCGGAATGGTCTGAAACTATGGTTAACTATTTGTCAGACATCATAGACAAAAAGGAAAATTTTGACAAAGAATACAAAATAATCAAACCAAATAGCAGAGAAGAACGATGGTTAAGATCCTTAGGAAAATTACAATTTGACCATTTAGGAAAACCAATTCGATTGATTGGTGTAATCCAGGATATTACCACACAAAAAGAAACCGAAATACTTCTTAAGAAAAGTGAAAGTTTCCTAAAAAAAGCTCAGGAAATTGCACATATTGGAACTTATGATTTCGATATTAAATCAGGTATTTGGACAAGTTCCCCTATTCTTAACGAGATATACGGAATTGATGAAAACCACAATAAAACAGTTCCTGTTCAAAAAACAGTTGTACATCCTGATTGGCAACAAAACGTGCATGATTATATGCAAAATGAAGTTCTTGGCAAAAAACAAGATTTCGACAAACAATACAAAATCATACGAATAAACGACAAAGCAGAAAGATGGGTTCATACTTTAGGCGAATTACAACTTGATTCTGATGGGGAACCAATTCGATTAATTGGAACAGTTCAGGACATTACCCGTCAAAAAGAAACCGAAAAAGAACTTATTCGTGCCAAAGAAAAAGCAGAAGAAAGCGAACGATTAAAATCAGCCTTCTTAGCCAATATGAGCCATGAAATCAGAACACCTATGAACGGTATTCTGGGTTTTACCGAATTATTGAAAGAACAAAACATCAGCGGAGAAAAACAAACTGAATACATCAATATTATCAGAAAAAGCGGCAACAGAATGCTTAATATTATCAATGATATTATTGATATTTCTAAAATTGAATCCGGACTGATGAAAGTAACTCTGGCCGAAACCAATATTAATGAGATAAACGAATATATTTTCAATTTCTTTAAACACGAAGCTTTAAGCGAAGGCATTAAAATTTCTCTCAAAAATGGTTTGCCTAATGAAGAAGCTTTTATCTTTTCCGACAAAGAAAAAATTACCAATATTTTGACAAATTTGGTCAAAAATGCAGTCAAATTTACCCATAAAGGTAAAATCGAATTTGGATATCGCTTGAAGCAAATCGATGAAAATTCAGTAAAACCAATTGATGAAAACGTAGATCACGAATTGGAATTTTATGTAAATGATACCGGAAACGGAATTGATCAACACCAATTACAACTTATTTTCGAACGTTTCAGACAAACCAGCGAATCGACATCTAAAGATTATGAAGGAGCAGGCCTTGGATTGGCCATTACAAAATCGTTTGTCGAAATGTTGGGAGGGAAAATCTGGGTCGAAAGTAAATCCGGAGTAGGAAGCACATTCTACTTTACTCTTCCTTATTCTAAAACTGCCAAAAAAATAAAAGTAAAAAAACAAGACACTACAATTGAGAACAACTATTCCGATCTTAGAATACTCATTTCTGAAGACGATGAAATTTCAGCCAAACTACTTGATCTTTCGGTAAAATCAATCAGTAATTATGTCATAAGAGCCAAAAATGGTGAAGAAGCAGTTGACCTTTTCAAAAACAATCCGGGTATCGATTTAATTTTGATGGATATTCAAATGCCAAAAATGGATGGTTATCAGGCAACCGCCGAAATCAGAAAATTCAATTCCGATGTCATTATTATTGCTCAATCGGCATTTGCTCTTTCAGAAGATGTACAAAAGGCAAAATCTGTAGGTTTTACCGATCATATTGCCAAACCGGTCAAAAAAGTAGAACTTTTAAAACTAATCGAAAAACATTTCAAAGAAAGAGAAGTGCGAAAAATGAATTAATTTCAGGTTACAAAACCAACTCTAATTCATTAAAAAGATGTTTTTATAACAAAATGTTACATTTTGTTATTTTAAGTTATTTGCTTGGAAAATCAGCTCAACCACAATATTTTTGCGTAAAATTATAAGAAAATGCAACCAAAAGAATTAGTCCAGCTAGCCGAAGAATTCGGAAGTCCGTTATACGTTTATGATGCCGATAAAATTGTTTCTCAATACAATCGATTGAAAAATGCTTTTTCAAAAGTAGAAAGACTGCGCATCAACTATGCTACCAAAGCTTTATCAAATATTGCTATTCTTCAGCTTTTGAAAAACGAAGGATCAAGTCTGGACACTGTTTCTATTCAGGAAGTACAATTGGGTCTTCACGCCGGATTCGCTCCCGAAAACATAATCTTTACTCCAAACGGGGTTTCTTTTGAAGAAATTGAAGAAGCTGCATCTTTGGGAGTTCAAATCAACATTGACAATCTTTCTATATTAGAACATTTCGGAACCAAACACCCAACAATTCCGGTATGTATTCGTTTGAATCCGCACGTAATGGCCGGAGGAAACGCTAATATTTCGGTAGGTCATATCGACAGTAAATTTGGTATTTCAATCCACCAAATGCCACATATCCTTAGAATCGTTCAAAACACAGGGATGCATATCAACGGAATCCACATGCACACAGGATCTGATATTCTTGATATCGAAGTATTCCTTTATGCTGCCGAAATTCTTTTTGATGCTGCCAAAAACTTCAAAAATCTTGATTTCCTTGATTTCGGAAGCGGATTTAAAGTTCCTTATTTCAAAGGAGACATCGAAACTAATATTGAAGAATTAGGAAGAAAATTGTCTAAACGATTCAATGCTTTCGAAAAAGAATACGGTCGCGAATTGACTTTGGCTTTCGAACCTGGAAAATTCCTTGTAAGTGAAGCAGGTCATTTTCTTGCCAGAGTAAATGTGGTAAAACAAACTACTTCAACTGTTTTTGCCGGAATTGACAGTGGTTTCAACCACTTAATCCGTCCGATGTTTTACGGATCGCAACATTTTATAGAAAATATTTCTAACCCAAAAGGGAAAGAACGTTTTTACTCTGTGGTAGGTTACATTTGCGAAACCGATACTTTTGCAAACAACCGTAAAATTGCCGAAATAAAAGAAGGTGATTTATTGTGTTTCCGCAATGCCGGAGCTTACTGCTTCTCTATGGCTTCAAACTACAACTCAAGATTCAAGCCTGCTGAAGTATTGTGGAGAAACGGAAAAGGTATTCTGATTCGTCAACGCGAAACAATGGATGACATTTACAGAAATCAAATTCCATTGGAAACGATTTAATTTTTAGAAAACATTCAATTAAAATATAATTTCTAAATTGCTATCACGGAAAAGATGAATATGAATTCATCTTTTCCGTGATTTTTTTTATATCAAACAGCATTAGAAGTTTATCCGCAAGGTGCGCAAATAGTTTCATCTTTGTCTATATTCCGCAAATTTTAAAAAGAAAAACCTTGCGAACCTTACGGTTAAATTCTCAATGAGTAATCTCAGTTAAAAAATATGGACAGAAGAAGATTTTTCAAAAACGGATCGATATTTACCATTGGCGCGGCACTTTTAAATCCTTTAAGCGGAGCCGCCAACACTCTTAATCCCGACTTTATAAACAAAAACAAAAAAGCAAAAAACATCATCTTCATGGTAAGTGACGGAATGAGTTCCGGTACGCTTAATATGGCGCATTTATTTCTGGAAAGAAAAACAGGGAGAGGTTCTAATTGGATTCAGCTTTACAAAAACAATCGGATTTCCCGCGCTTTAATGGACACCGCTTCGGCCAGTTCAATTGTGACCGACTCGGCTGCCGGAAGTTCTTCCTGGGGCAGCGGTTTCAGGGTTAATAACGGTTCACTTAATGTCGGGCCCAACGACGAAATATATCTTCCTATTCTTCAAAAATTCAAAAAATCAGGAAAAAAAGTCGGTTGCGTAACCACTGTTCCTGTTACTCACGCTACACCCGCCGGTTTTTGTGTCAATGCAAAAAAACGTAATAACCAAAGCAATATAGCCGAACAATATTTAGACTTGAATTTCGATCTTTTTCTGGGTGGAGGAAGTGATTATTTCAAAGCTGAAACCCGAAAAGACAAAAGAGACCTTTTGGCTGAATTTGAAAAAAAAGGATATCAGATTGCCATTAACAAAAACCAACTGTTACAAACCGCAAACAACAAACCTCTTTTAGGCGTTTTTGCAGGCGATGCTTTGCCTTATACCATTGACCATTTGCAGAATGAAAACCTGACAAACACGACTCCTACCCTTGCCGAAATGACTAAAAAAGCCATTAATAATCTGAAAGACCACAAAAATGGATTCGTCATACAGGTGGAAGGAGGGAAAGTCGATTGGGCTGCCCATGCCAATGATATTGGTGCTTTAATACACGAACAAATTTCGTTTGACGAAGCCATAAAAGTCGCTATCGATTTTGCCGAGAAAGATCAGGAAACATTGGTAATTATCACTACCGACCACGGAAATGCTAATCCCGGAATTATTTACGGCAAAGAAGCTGACAAGAATTTTGACAATATTCAGAATTATAAACATTCTAACGAATGGATTCTGAATTCTTTCAATTCGAACACCTCCATTTCACAAGTTAGAGAAATAATTGAAATGGCAAACGGTACTGCAATTTCAGAAGAAGATGCTAAAAAGATTCTGAGTTACTACGCTGGATTAAACAAAGAAGAAGGTATCTATAATTACAACAAACTGCCTTATCAGGCTTTGTCCGAAATACAAAAGAAAACGACTTCGGTGGGTTGGATCAGTATGGATGATTCTGCTGATTTTGTAGAACTCGCTGCCTTTGGCCCGGGAAGTGAGCTTCTGAAACCTTTTGTAAAAAACACCGATTTGCATTATTTGATGTTACAGGCTGCCGAAGTCGAAAATAGGTTTTAAAGAATTTTATAAAATCATACTCATCGAAAATTATCTTTCAGAATAAAAACAATCTTTGTGGACAGTTTAACCTCTAACAATAAACAAATGAAAATACCAAACGACTTATCATCATTAGCATACAAACTTTCCAAACAAGTTTTTGAAGAGAAACTGACTGTCAAAGAAGGACAGCAACAGCTTGTAGGCAATAATAGAATGAATCCAAGTTCAGCTCTTGACTATATAAGAATATTTCGCTCTTTGCAAGAAGGTAAAGTATTTAAAAGAACACTTAGTGCGTCTTCAATGGAATATTATCTAAACAATATTAATAAAGACTACGGTTCACCAATCCTTTCAAAAGCATTAACTGCACTTATAAATCATATTGAATATTATGAAAGCTGCCATGAGGGGAAAATGCACAAAATGAGAAACATTCACGCAAAGTATTTAGCTATTTCAATTGACACTCCTGACGAACAAGAACAAATAGTTCGCGTGTTTAAAAATCAAAATAAAACCAAGCAAGAAATTATTACAGAATTAAAAGATCTAAAACCAACAGACCCAGAAGTCGTTATAATAAATAGCAAATCATTTAAACGTGACAATAGGACGATCGCTCAAATTAAAATCCTTAGAGACTTCAAATGTCAAATCTGTTCAACAACTATTAAAAAGAAAGACGGTACATTTTACATAGAAGCTGCACACATCAAACCAAAACATCAAAAGGGTTGTGAAACCCCAGACAATATACTGTTACTTTGCCCTAATCACCACAAAGAATTTGACTTTGGCGAACTCGACATTTCGTTACATGATAGAGAGAAAGTTCACTTTACTTTAAATGGAGCAGAACATAAAATATCACTCATAATCGACTGATATTGATTACCCCTCAAAAAACAGCTTCAATAACCTCAATAAAACGACACTTTGCTTTTTGTACAATTTTAAAACTAGGAGATTATTCCATCAACGCCATCAGCAGCTCCCTAAAACACGATTTTGATTTCAATGAAGCTATTTCACTCATAGTTCATTGTGAGATACTTAAGAAGACGTTAAATTATTATTAACCCTTTGGGTGTAGTTATACGAATCGTCAGTTCGAGTAAATTTTCAGAAAATGCTGTTCGCTTTTTCTGAAAATTTACTCGAACTGACGAGAATTTATCTTCGGCAACTAATTACACCCAACAGGTTATTATTAGGAAAATTCACTACCGAAGGATAGGAGCAACAATGTGGTTAGCTAAAGGACAAGTTGGGTGTTTTCTTAGTAAATTGTTCCGAGAAAATGGGCAAACTGATGAATACAAGATTGGAATAGAAACTGATTCAATTAAGTTTAAAAAGCTGCGTTTAAGAAGATGTTAGCAAACATGGAGCTAAAAACTCAGTATTTTATAATAATAGAAAAACGGTTGAAAATCACTTAAAATTCTCAACCGTTTTTTATTTATAATTTACTCCCGCTTTTAGAAAGAAACAACTTCCTTTTTTGCTTTTTCAAAATCAGCAATCAGGTTATCCATAATAGTCTGAACAGGCTGAATATCATTAATAAGTCCGGCAATCTGGCCAATTTCCAATTCGCCTTCTTCCAAATCGCCTTCAAACATTCCGCGCTTGGCTCTGGCTCTTCCCAACAAATCTTTCAATTCATCAACTGTTGGACATTCGGCATACAAAGCCTGAACATCCTGATAGAATTTGTTCTTAACCAAACGAACCGGTGCCAGTTCTTTTAGAGTCACTATAGTATCTCCTTCTTTAGTATTAATTATCGTTTCTTTGAAATTATCGTGAGCAGAACTTTCAAACGAAGCTGCAAATCGGCTTCCCATCTGAACTCCATCGGCACCCAAAATCATAGCGGCCAACATACCTCTTCCTGTAGCAATTCCTCCCGCAGCAATAAGCGGAATTGAAATTTGTTCTCTTACCATCGGAATCAAAGTAAAAGTGGTAGTTTCCTCTCTTCCATTGTGTCCTCCGGCTTCAAAACCTTCGGCTACAACGGCATCAACTCCGGCTTCCTGAGCTTTTAAAGCGAATTTGGAACTACTCACTACGTGAACTACCGTAATACCTTTTTCCTTTAAAAAAGAAGTCCAGGTTTTTGGATTTCCGGCCGAAGTAAAAACAACCTTCACTCCTTCTTCAACAACGATATTCATTATCTCGTCGATGTTAGGATACAACATCGGGATATTTACCCCAAAAGGTTTGTCGGTAGCCTTTTTACATTTCTGAATGTGTTCTCTCAACACTTCCGGATACATGGATCCGGCACCTATTAATCCCAAACCTCCGGCATTACTCACGGCACTTGCCAGTTTATAACCGCTGTTCCAGATCATTCCCCCCTGAATAACGGGATATTTTATATTAAAAAGTTGGGTGATTTTATTCATTTTTTTCTAAATTTCAAAAGTAAAAGCACAAAGGGTTTTTATTTTTTTGCCACGAAGACTCTAAGACGCAAAGGTATTGTTTTGGTATTATTTAAATTAAAATAGATATTCGCAAAACCTAACAAATCTCAAGATTTTGATTTATTCCTTAGTGCCTTTACGGCAAAAAACAAAGTTTCTGAATCTCTTCTTTGTTACTTATCAAGAAATTACTCCCGATCCTAACAATTCATCTCCTTCATACCAAGCTACAAACTGGCCTTCGGTAATGGCCGATTGTGGTTCTTCGAATTCAACATACATTCCGCTTTCAAACTGATGTAAGATTGCTTTTTGTAATGGCTGACGGTAACGGATTCTCGCCATTACTTCTCTCTTTTCATCCTTGGCTAAAGCCAAATCTTTGCGAATCCAATGAACTTCTGAATTTTCTATAAAAAGTGCTTTTCTAAATAAGCCCGGATGTTCGCTTCCCATTCCGGTATAAATAGTGTTAGTCTCTACATTAGTGGCAATTACAAACAAAGGTTCTTTGGTTCCGCCTACATTAAGCCCTTTTCTTTGACCAACAGTAAAATAGTGTGCGCCCTGATGTTTGCCCACCACTTTTCCCATTTCTTTAATATAGGGAATACTTTGCGCCATTTGTTTCAAAACTTCTTCCTCTGAATCCGAAGGAACAATTTCATTTTCATAAACTCGGCAATCTTTGTCTATCTGAACAATAATTCCTTCTTTGGGTTGTAACTTTTGTTGCAAAAACTCAGGCAAACGAACTTTTCCGATGAAACACAATCCTTGGGAATCTTTCTTTTCGGCAGTGACCAATTCCATTTCAGCGGCAATTTCACGAACTTGAGGTTTTGTCAATTCGCCAATTGGAAACAAAGCTTTCGACAATTGTTCCTGCGATAATTGGCATAGAAAATAAGACTGATCTTTATTGTTATCAACTCCGGCAAGAAGTTGGTAAACCGGTCTTCCGTCAACTTCTATTTCTCCTTTTCGGCAGTAATGTCCTGTTGCAACATAATCTGCTCCCAAACTAAGAGCTATTTTCATGAAAACGTCAAATTTTATCTCCCGGTTGCACAATACATCTGGATTTGGCGTGCGTCCTTTTTCATATTCGTTGAACATATAATCAACGATTTTCTCCTGATATTGCTCGCTTAAATCAACTGTCTGAAACGGAATTCCTAACTTTTCGGCAACCAACAAAGCATCGTTACTGTCTTCGAGCCAAGGGCATTCATTGGAAATAGTAACCGAATCATCATGCCAGTTTTTCATAAAAAGACCTATAACCTCATATCCTTGCTGTTGCAAAAGATAAGCGGCAACACTCGAATCAACACCTCCGGAAAGTCCTACAACGACACGTTTCATTTTTCTGTTTTTTAGGGTGCAAAAATACTACTTTAAATTACTTTTCAATTCGCTTTTCCGATACTCTTAACAGAAAAGGGACAAAGTTGCAAAGTACCTTAGAATCTTAGAAATATTATTTGCTACTTCTTCTTAGGTTTTCCTACGCTCTTAAGAATAGGCAAAGTCTGTTCCGACTTTAATTTACCGTTTTCATAAAACTGCCATTTGCCTTTTTTCATACCGTCAACATAAGGACCTTTAGCAGTAATATTACCCACAGCATCTCTGTAAATAGCATTCCCGCTATATTCTCCGTTTTTGTAATTAGATTCTTCAAGAACAATTCCTTTCTCGGTATATTTTTTATAAGGGCCGTTTTTTACGTCATTTATATAATTTGCTTCCTCGGCAATTGCTCCGCTGGCATAAAAAACTTTACGAGTACCATTTAATTTCCCTTTAGAATAAATTTCTAATGTTTGAAGGTTTTTTGAAGCTTTATGATAGTACTTCCATTCCCCTTCATTCAGTTTGTTTACTGTTTTCCCTTCACTCACAATGTTTTTATTTTGATCATAAAAAACGGTGTAAGCAACAGTACCATTTTCGGAAAAAGTACGGGTAGCAATAACTGATTTTGCTTTGGTATCGTCAAAATAGGTAAAAACTCCTGTCTCGACACCGTGCTCAAAAGTCCCTTCAAAACGAGGACGTCCGGATTCTTTGTGAACACCTTTCCAAAGTCCGTGTTTCTTACCGTTTTCGTCCAGTTTATTGTAATTTTCCTGCGCAAATCCGCTGATTGCAACCAATAAAAAAAGTAAGTATTTCATAAAAAATCATCTGTTTAATTCGTCTGTCATTGCCAGCGAAGCATGGTAATCTTATCCAATATTAAGATTACATTGCTCCAACTTTAAGCGGGCACGAAAATACTGCTTTTTAATGAAACTCAAAAAATAAACCTTTCGCAAACTTTACTCGTTTTTTTGCTCATTAACAATGATCTTTATATTTAAGTAAAACAACTTAGATAAGCATTTAACTTACTTGATTATAATATTCATTTTAAGAAAAAAAGCTACATTCGTGATTACTAAACTAAAATAATATGATACGTTTTTTATACTCAGTTTTATTCCTTGTGTGTGCCTTTTCGGTAAAAGCTCAAAATGTAAATTTAACAGTTGAAGTTTCCAATACTAAAAATAGTAATGGAAAGGTTACAATTTCGCTCTACAATTCGGAGAAAACATTCCTGAAAAGCCCTTTGAAAACAATAACGGCAGAAATTAAATCTAATAAATCTACCGTAGTTTTTACGAATCTGGAGAAAGGTGTTTATGCTGTTTTTGCTTTCCATGATGAAAATAACAACGGCAAGATGGACACTAATTTTGTTGGAATGCCAAAAGAATCGGTAGTTTGTTCAAATAAAGCAAAAGGTTTTATGGGACCTCCTAAATATGAAGATGCTAAATTGAATTTAATAAAAGATTCTAAAATTGAATTGCCTTTTAGTAATAAGCAACATCAATAAAATTCAATTTTTATTGATTAGAACTACAAAGAGCAAAGTTTTTTTTAATACAAGAAACGCAAAGCTCTTTGTGTGTTAAACAAATGAATTAAATAAGACAAACAAATTATTAGTCTTTATTGATTACACAAATTCCGCCGATGGCGGTTACGAATCACACGAATTCTTACCGGTGAATCAACTCAAAAACAACATCTATTAAAAAGAGTTAGATAGAATTTGCCCTGATTCGCTGATTTTTTTTTTGCCACAACCCAAGCGAATTGACAAAGTAAATTTATGTGGCTAAAATGGATTCGTGCAATTGATTACACGAATTTAATTCGTGCCAATTCGTGTAATTTGTGGTTGATTTTAATTGTATTCATGCAATAGGACAATTTATCGGGAGCGCTGATTTTTTTGCCACGTCCCGAAATTTCGGGATCACAAATTTATATGTTTTGTGTTGAAAATAATTTCACTAATTTCCAGCTAAAGCCAGTTGACTAATTACACTAATCATTATGAATTTTATATTTTTAAAAATTAATGATATTCAATAACTTAAAAAAAGTTAAATGGAAATAATCTCACTATTTTTTTACAACTACGAACGAAATAATTCGCAAATCTAAAATTCGTGTAAATATGAGAATAGCATAGTTGAAAAAAGAATTTTATTTAAGTTTGTACGAAGTACTTCTACCACTACCTAACTGTTCTAAAACACTTTTTTTAACAAGATCTTGCAAATCACGTAAGGCTGTATCTGTTGAAGTTTTAGCAATTTTGGCATATTTGGAAACATTTAAATTTCCGTAGAAATCATCAAGAAGCAATTGCAGTATTTTGTATTGTCGGATATTAAACACCGTATCTTTTTGATTTTCCCAAAATTGAGCACGAGCAATAGTCTTTGTAATAATTTCATCTGTTTGTTCCATCGAACGCATCAAACAATCTAAAAACCACACTAACCACTGTGTTACATCCAGATTACCTTTTTGCGTACTTTCCAGCATATCATAATACTTTTTACGTTCTAGTTGTATCTGTGCCGACATAGAATAAAATCGTTGTGGACTATTATCTGCTCGTGCCAATAACATATCTGTAATAGCTCTTGTTATACGGCCATTGCCATCATCAAAGGGATGTATAGTAACAAACCACAAATGAGCAAGTCCTGCTTTAAGTACTGGGTCAAGCTGTTGTTCCTGCTCTATCCATTCTAAAAAAAGAGTCATTTCTTCAGGTACTTTTGAAGGAGTAGGTGCTTCAAAATGTACTGTTTCTTTTCCCATAGACCCCGAGGTTACCTGCATCACATCGTCTCTCCAAGCGGCAGTTTTTATTTTATACATACCGCTACGTCCCGTTGGAAACAATGCAGCATGCCAATCAAACAATCGTTCAACAGTCAAAGGAACATCATAACGCTGTGTAGCATCCAACATCATTTCTACAACGCCCTCTACATCACGTTCTACAAGTAATGCCCCTGCAATTTCAATTCCTAAACGCCTAGCTATTGAAGAGCGGACTTGTTCCGGATTTAACAGCTTACCTTCGATTTCACTTGATTTAATCACATCCATGGTCAACGCCTTAAGCATTGTTTCTTCTTTTATCTGAAATCCGAGAGTTTGCATCTGACCCAAAATTCGTCCTTGTCGATGTCGAACCGAACCGAGTATCGTGGTGAGAACTTCAGAATCCCATGTAAATTTTGGCAAGTTTTTTTGTTGATGTATATACATAATCACCGCTTTTTTGCGGTAAAAATAAAGTTTTATTACTGCACGAGCAAATTTTTACGGTGATAACCTGGTTTATTTACCGCATAAATGCGGTGATAATATTATAAAATCACCGCATTTACAGAATTTATCGATTGGTAACTGACGATTTGTCCAAATAAAACAAAAGGTTTTATGGAACCTCCCAAATATGAAGATACTAAATTGAATTTAATAAAAGATTCTAAAATTGAATTGCCTTTTAGTAATAAGCAACATCAATAAAATTCAATTTTTATTTTATCAATACGGTTTTCAATACTTCGCAAGACCCTAATAAACATCCCGTAAAACAGAAAACCCCCGCTCCCGAAAAATTTCAGGAGCGGGGGTTTTTGCTTTGTGGCTTTACTTTGCGGGCACTGATTACAAATCAGCGCTATCGTTGTGGTAACATATCCGGAACGTCGGGATTTTAATTGCCATCATAAATAATTTCACAATCCATTCTCTCTAAATCATTTCTAGTAAATTGATAGTGCTTCAATACCAAATTGTATTTTACGATAGTATCCCAATGCGTTTTCTCTATCACATCGGCATCAAAGATAAACACCTGCATGGTGGAACTACCTACACGCGCCAAGTTGTTTTTGTTAGGTTCAATTTTAAGTGATGTATTACCATTTGCTCCAGGTACGAAATCTATATTATTCAAACTAGCGTCAGTATATCCATAAGCAAGTCCATGATATATTGGCTTACTTGAGTTATTAATTATATTAAAATATCTTTGACACTGGCTTTCGGTACTACAAGCTATTAGGTTCAAAGCTATTGTTAAAAATATTAATTTCTTTAGTGTGCTTTTCATGGTACATGCTTCTTTGATATTAATAATTTCAATTTTCATCTAATATTCAACTTAATGATCCCGATAGCGCGGAAATTCTTTCTCGCAATCTAATCAAAATAATTAAAACAGTATTTTGTCTAGTCCTGAAAAAACGATACAGGATTAATAAAAAATAAAAGTATAATTTTTAGACAGTAGTAAGCTTCGGTTTGCTACTGTTTTTTGTTTTATAAGTTCTCATTTTAATTAGGTTTTGGATGTGCATTTGATTTGGAGTAAGCATATGATTTGAATAGTGAGGTCTGATTTCATTATAAACGTCAATCGCTTCTTTTACAACTTGTTTCATGATTTCTGCTTTTTGATTGTATTGATCAATCATGAATTCCTGTTTCAAAATCCCGTTGATCCTTTCTGCAACTGCATTTTCATAAGGATCCGAGTTTTGTGTCATACTACATAAAACTTTGCTTTTATTGAGTTCTTTTTGATATTGATTTGCGCAATATTGGATTCCTCTGTCTGAATGATGTATCAATGGTAGCTCTTTATTCTTCCTCTGCCTAAGAGCCATTTTCAAAGCCATTAAACTGCTTTCTGTATTCATGTTGTCTGCAACATAATGCCCCATGATCTTTTTAGAATATGCATCTGTAATCAAACTTAAATAGCACGGATTATCTCTTTTCCCTATGTAAGTTATGTCGGATACCCAAACTTGTTCGGGTCTATTTATTTCTAAATCCAAAATTCGGTTTTGATGTTTTCTGAAATGATGATGTGAATTGGTTGTTACATGATAACTACGTTTGGGCTGTATCAATAAATGATTGGCTCTGAGTATGTCAAAAAATTTATCTCTTCCAATTTTCATCAATTGAAGTTTATCTGACAAAAGATAATATAGTTTTCTAGTGCCTATTCTAGGCATTGTCTTTCTGATATTATCAACCATCGAAATCACTTCTTTAGCTTTGTTTTGTTTAGAGGCTTTTCTTCTGATTTTTCGATAATAAACCTGTCTGTCTATCCCGAACAAATAACAGGTAAACACTACTGTTTGTTGTTCTTTTTCTCTGAAATGATCGATTGTTCGGGTTATTTACCGCATAAATGCGGTGATAATATTATAAAATCACCGCATTTACAGAAT
>CAZWAF010000049.1:0-19349 GCA_964631795.1 uncultured Flavobacterium sp.
GTGATTAGCCCTGTAAATAAAAAACCTCTGAACACTGGGGTTCAGAGGTTTTTAGCAGAGAGGAAGGGATTCGAACCCTCGATGCAGTTACCCACATACAAACTTTCCAGGCTTGCTCCTTCAACCACTCGGACACCTCTCTTTGTTTCGGTTGCAAATAACACAAAAAAAGTTCATTTAACGAAATTAAAAGATACTTTTTTAGGAAATTTCGCCTCTTATTGAGGTTTCAAATATGGTTTTGAATACATTAGGTGCTACTTTTTGCCCCAAGAGATACATCAGTTTGGTGATAGCGGCCTCTGTTGTAATGTCTTGTCCCGAAATAACTCCGATTTTCTTCAGCATCGTACTGGTTTCATAATGTCCCATGATTACTGTTCCTGCCGAACATTGAGTTACGTTCACTATTTGAAGTCCGTTGTTTATTGCTTTTTCAAGTAAATTAACAAACCATTCTTCGGTTGGGGCATTTCCGGCACCATAAGTTTCGAGTACAACTCCTTTTAGATTCGGAATGTTGAAAATGGCAGAAATCACATTCTCGGTAATTCCAGGAAACATTTTCAGAATCACCACTTCATTGTTCATTTCTTTATGAACAATCAGTTTTTTGGTTTCTTCTTTGTTTAAAAGCAAATCTGAATTTACTTTCAGATGAACTCCTGATTCGGCCAAAGCCGGATAATTAGGTGAAGTGAATGCTTTGAAATGTTCCGCATTTACCTTGGTAGTTCTGTTTCCACGATAAAGTTTGTATTCAAAATAAAGACAAACTTCGTTTATGACAGGTTTGTTTTTGTGTTGCAAAGAAGCAATTTGAACGGCCGTAATCAGGTTTTCTTTTGCATCGGTACGTAAATCTCCTATTGGAAGTTGAGAACCGGTAAAAATCACAGGTTTTCTAAGGTTTTCGAGCATAAAACTCAAGGCCGATGCTGAATATGACATAGTGTCGGAACCGTGTAAAACCACAAAACCGTCATATAATTCATAATTAGTTTCAATAATTTCAACCATTTTTACCCAATTCTCCGGGTTCATGTTTGAAGAATCTATGGGTTCTTCAAAAGAGTAGGTTTCAATATCGCAGTCTAATTGTTTTAATTCCGGAATTCGTTGTAATAATTTACTGAAATTGAATGCTTTTAAAGCACCGGTTTCAAAATCTTTCATCATTCCGATGGTTCCGCCGGTATAAATCAGTAATATTTTTGCCTTAGAGTGCATTTTCATATTTTAATTTATTCACAACCGGATTGGCATACATATTTAAGAAAGCATTATAAAATTCTGATTTGTTGTCATTGATTTTAAAATCCAGACGTCTTTCAAAAAGAGCTTTTTCTTGCTTGGTGTAAAAATGAGAATAAGTGTCGGTCTTGTTCAGAATATCATAAGCGATAAAATTCGTAGGCCACAATTTGTATGATTTCAGAATAGAATCGTCAATTGTTTGAGCAATTGCCTGAATTTGTTTGTTTGAATTATCGTGTTCTATCGCAATTTGGTCAATTTCTTTGTCCAAAACATCACCAATATGTATGTGAATACGTTTTTTTTGCCCTAAAACACCACTTAAAATATTAGTAAAATCTTCGTTTCTTTTTTTAACATACACCTGATTGTTGGCTTCGGCAATCAACTGAGACATTTTTAGAGCATCAGTCGGATCGTATTCATAAGAAATAGAAACAGGAACTATTTTTAAATTCTTGAAATAAGTCATCAAATCTTTTTCGTCAGAACCCATGGCAATCATTTTCAAAACTCCCGGATTCGTGGCGTCGTTTCCGTCTTTTGTTCTTCCTTCACGTTGGGCAATCCATACCGAATAGTTTTCGTGCAATAAAAGTGTATTGATGTATTTTGACATTAATTTAGAACTTTGCAACATTTCTCTTGGAGATAATCCTCTGAGAACTAAAAAGTTTCGGTTTAATTTTGCCAAAGTATGTAAGAATGGTTTTTTGACCAAATTGTCTCCAATTGCTGAAGCCGTTGTAACCAAACCATGATCAATAAGGCATACGTTTAAAAGCGAAGTGTCAAGGATAATATCACGATGATTAGAAATAAACAAATAAGCTGTGTTTTTTTCTAATTTGTCGAAACCGGAAGTGGTTAATCCTTCAGAGCTTTTTTTTAAAACCTGCTGAATCGAGTGATAAATAAAGTTGCATTGAAAATCACGAATAGAATGCGTTTTTTTGAGCTGTTCTTTCCAAACGGAGTCATCAACATCAGGAAAAGTGAAGTTCATCAAATCTTTTAACATCGGATGATGAATTACTTTGTGAATAGCTTCGTTTACTTCGGCATCATAAAATGGCCTGATTGCATCAAATTTTTGCATTTTTGATTTGTATTTTTGATTCAACAAAAGAACAAAATTTTATTGACATCATTAATTATATTACTATTAAATACCAAAAACCGCTACGGAATTTTGGGTTGTTTGACTGATAATTTCTTTTGAATCGACCTGATATATTTCTGATAATTTGTCGATTATATTAATTAAATAAGCACTTTCATTTCTTTTTCCTCTATAAGGAACAGGCGCCAAATAAGGCGAATCGGTTTCTAAAACAATGTGTTTGAGGTTTATTTGATTCAGGAATTGATCAATTTTTCCGTTTTTGAAAGTAACCACGCCTCCAATTCCTAATTTCATATTGTATGAAATTGCTTGTAAAGCCTGTTCGTAATTTCCGGTAAAGCAATGAAAAATTCCCCGCAAATCGTCTGATTTTTCCTGTTCTAAAATTTCAAAGATTTCATCAAATGCTTCTCTGCAATGAATTACAATTGGCAATTTATGTTTTTTTGCCAATTGAATTTGTGCTCTGAAAGCTGTTTTTTGCTCTTCAATATGGGTTTTGTCCCAAAAAAGATCAATCCCGATTTCTCCAATAGCATAGAATTTCTTTTTTGAAAGTTCTTCCTCAACATGTTGCAATTCTGCCAGGTAATTATCCTTTACATGTGTGGGATGCAATCCCATCATCAGAAAAATAATATCAGGATATTTTTGTTCCAATTCATACATCGCCTGAGTGTAAGTTGAATCGATTGCAGGCAGAAAGAACCTTGAAATTCCGGCATTTATAGCGCGTTGAATCATTTCATCTCTGTCTTGGGCAAATTCTTCGCTATATAAATGTGTATGTGTATCGGTAATTGTCATTTTTAGGGATAATGAGCGCCAAATATACAAATTTGATACTTTTTAGCTCAGAAATTATGATAAAAATGTTTATTTCCGGCTGTAAATTAGATTTAAAATAAATTGTTTGAGAACTTTGTTTTGTGTCGTTTTTTAAATTTTCTTCAATCCTGAATCTGAATTCATATATTTGAAACATGAAAAACAGGTTACCAAAATCTTTGAGTAATAAGCTTGAAATCAGAAAGCAGAACAATGCTTTCAGGCAACTGCCGTTGACTATGAATCGAATTGATTTTTCATCGAACGATTATATCAGTTTCTCTAAATCAGAACTTATTTTTCGGGAAACGCATGATTATTTGGTTTCAAATCAAATAATTAAAAACGGGGCAACAGGTTCCCGATTAATTTCAGGAAACCATCAGGTTTATTCAGAAGCAGAAAATTATATAGCCAATTTTCATCAGACAGAAGCGGCTCTTATCTTTAATTCGGGTTACGATGCCAATGTGGGTTTTTTCAGTTGCGTTCCTCAAAAAGGAGATCTTATTTTATATGATGAACTGAGCCATGCCTCCATTCGCGACGGAATCCAGATCAGTAATGCCAAATCATACAAATTCCGGCACAATGATTTTGAGGATTTGGAGAGAATTATCGAAAAATTTACCGATAAATATGCTGCAATTTATGTAGTTACAGAGAGTGTTTTTTCGATGGACGGAGATTCTCCTGATTTAGCCGAACTGGTTCAGATTTGTGAAAAATACGATTGTTTATTAGTGGTTGATGAAGCTCATGCTTTGGGGGTTTTTGGGAATCCCGAAGCTTCGGGAGGAGAGGGTTTAATCCAGAGTATGAATCTTCAGGATAAAGTTTTTGCAAGAATAATGACTTTCGGAAAAGGATTGGGCGCTCACGGTGCAGCTATTTTAGGTTCTCAGGAATTGAAAGATTATCTTATCAATTTTTCCCGAAGTTTTATTTATACCACGGGACTTTCACCTCATTCGGTTGCTACTATTTTAGTAGCTTACCAACATTTGGAAAAAGACAGAAACAAGATAGAAACATTAAGAGGAAACATTGTTTTTTTTAATCAGATAAAAAATATGCTTTGCCTGAAACCTATATTTGTTAGGAGTAAATCGGCTATTCAGTGTGCTATTATTCCGGGAAATGATAAAGTAAAAAATGTCGCCAAACAAATTCAGGACAAGGGTTTTGATGTAAAGGCGATACTTTCTCCAACGGTTCCCGAAGGACAGGAACGATTAAGGTTTTGCTTACACAGCCATAATTCGAAAGAAGAAATAGAAGCGGTCTTAACTTTATTGAGTAAGGTTGTGTTTTAGACCACTGATAAAACGGATTTAACTGATTAACACAGATTATAGATGAGTCCATTATTGCACAAAAGTATTACTGACAATATTTAAAAGTCTATTATGATATTTACAACCAGTTAGGCTATGGATTTCTTGAAAAAGTATATCAAAATTCAATGTATTTTGAATTGAAATCTAAAGGCTACAAAGTTGAAGCGCAGAAACCTTAAAGGTATATTTCAAAAAACAATTAGTTGGGGAATATTATGTCGGTTTATTAGTAGAAGATAAAGTTGTAATCGAATTAAAAGCATGTGAAGTTTTACTGAATGCTCATGTTGCACAATTAATGAATTACCTGAAAGCTACAGAAATCGAAGTAGGATTATTACTGAATTTTGGAGAAGAAGCCGAATTTAAACGTATTATATATACAAACGATAAAAAACATAACAGAAAAAATCCGTGATAATCCGCTAAATCCGTATTATCCGTGGCCCATTATCATGAAACTATTTATAACAGGAATCTCAACCGATGTTGGAAAAACCGTTGCCTCAGCAATTATAACCGAAGCCTTAGAAGCCGATTACTGGAAACCGGTTCAGGCGGGCGATTTAGACAATTCAGATTCTCACAAGATCAAATCGCTGATTTCAAACAAAACAACAATTATTCATGCCAATAGTTATCAATTAAATACTCCGGCAAGTCCGCATTTGGCAGCCGAATTAGATAAAATTGTCATTGATTTAAAAGAAATAAAAGAACCTGTTACTGAAAATCATTTGGTTATTGAAGGAGCGGGAGGGATTTTTGTTCCGCTTAATGATGCCGATTCGGTTATTGATTTGATTCAGCCCGATTATAAAGTAATAGTAGTTTCGAGACATTATTTAGGAAGTATTAATCATACTTTGCTTACAATTGAAGCCTTGCAAAACAGAAATATAAATATTGCCGGAATTATTTTTAGCGGAGATGAAAACAAATCTTCCGAAGAGATTATTCTTAAAAGAACAAACATAAAATTCATTGGAAGAATTGAACAGGAACCTTATTTTGACCAAAATGTAATTCGGGAATATGCCGATTTGTTCCGAAATAATTTATTGTCATTAGGCAATCCCAAATCCTAAATCCTAAATCAGATGACTTTAACAGAAAGAGACCAAAAAAACCTTTGGCATCCATATACCCAACACAAAACGGCTTTACCTCCGGTGGCAATTACTCGGGGAGAAGGAGCTTTGCTTTGGGACGATAATAATAAAGAATATATTGATGCTATTGCTTCCTGGTGGGTCAACCCATTTGGACATAGCAACAAGTTTATTGCCGATGCTATTTATAAGCAATTAACAACTTTAGAACACGTTTTATTTGGCGGATTTACACATGAACCGGCTATTGTTTTGGGAGAAAAATTATTGGAAATACTTCCTGATAATCAAAAGAAAATCTTTTTTTCAGACAATGGTTCAACTGCTGTAGAAGTAGCTATAAAAGTAGCTTTGCAATATTTCTATAATTCAGGACAAAAGAAAACAACGATAATTGCTTTTGAAGACGCTTTTCACGGAGATACTTTTGCCGCCATGGCAGCCAGTGGGATTTCATTGTACACTCAAGCTTTTGATGGAATGTTCATTGATGTAGTTCGAATTCCGGTTCCGGTAAAAGGGAAAGAAACCGGGAGTTATCAGGTTTTGGAAGAAGTGATCAAAAATAACAATGTAGCCGGATTTATTTTCGAGCCTTTGGTTCTGGGAGCGGCAGGAATGGTAATGTATGAGCCTTCGGCTTTGGATCATTTGATTTCTATTTGCAAAAAGAACAATGTTTTGACTATTGCCGATGAGGTGATGACCGGATTCGGAAAAACCGGAAAAACTTTTGCCTGTGATTATTTGCAACAACAACCCGATATGATGTGTTTGTCTAAAGCACTAACCGGAGGAACAATCCCTATGGCAATTACCACTTTTACACAGGAATTATTTGATGGATTTTACAGCGATGACATCAATAAAGCCTTGTTTCACGGACATACTTTTACAGCAAATCCTACAGGTTGTGCGGCATCACTGGCCAGTTTAGAATTATTGCAAACAAAAGAAATGCAGGAAAATATTATTCGAATTAATCAATCGCATTTAGATTTTCAAAGAAGAATTGAAAACCATTCAAGGGTAAAAACAACCCGGGTTTTAGGAGTGATTTTCGCATTGGAAATATTTTCAGATTCTGAAGAAGAATATTACGGATCAATGCGAACCAGATTGTATAATTTTTTCATTGAAAAAGGAGTGATTTTGAGACCTGTGGGGAATATCGTTTATATTCTTCCTCCTTATGTCATTACCGAAGAACAATTGAAAAAAATATATACAATTATTGAAGAGGCATTAGAAATAGTGTAATTTTGCGGCGGTAATTCGATTGAAAATTACCGATTTGGTTTACGATTCAATAAAACACTAATAAATTGTCACAAACAATCTCCATTACAGCCATTGCTTCCATTTCTCCTTTGGGCAATAATTCGTCAGAAATTTGGAATAATTACCTCAAAGACGTTTCGTTTTTTACCGAAAAAAGAATCGGTGATCAAAATGCGCTTGTGGCGACTTTGGATGAAAATTCGAACGAAATCATTTCGGAAATAAAAGCCTCAGATAATAAATACAAATCGCTGGACAATTCGGTAATTTTTGCCATTGAAGCTTCGCGAAGAGCAGTGAAAAAGGCAGGTTGGAAAGAAGAAGATGTTTTTGGAATCAATATTGGTTCGTCTCGTGGTGCGACCGATTTGTTCGAAAAATATTTTCAGGAATATTTAGAGACGGGAAAAGTGCAGACTTTGGCTTCTCCAACCACAACTTTGGGAAATATTTCATCCTGGATTGCTCACGATTTGCGAAGTCAGGGACCTGAAATTTCACATTCTATTACCTGTTCTACGGCACTTCATTCGGTTTTGAACGGAGTTGCCTGGCTAAGAGCCGGAATGTCCGACAAGTTTTTGGTGGGAGGAAGTGAAGCTCCTTTGACCGATTTTACCATTGCCCAAATGCAGGCTTTAAAGATTTATGCCAAAGAAAATTCTGAATTTCCTTGCCGTGCTTTTGATTTCGAAAAGAAACAAAACACAATGATTTTGGGAGAAGGAGCCGGAGTTTGCTGTTTGGAAATAGGCAAAAAAGACAATGCTTTGGCTTATATTGAGGGAATTGGTTATGCTACGGAAATTTTGGAACACAATATATCCATTTCGGCAGAAGCAGATTGTTTTCAGAAATCGATGCGAATGGCTTTGAAAGATACACCTTTTGAAGAGGTCGATGCCATTGTGATGCATGCACCGGGAACCATCAAAGGTGACTTGACCGAATTGAGAGCTATCGAGAAAGTTTTTGGAGAAAACATTCCGTTATTGACCACTAATAAATGGAAAATCGGGCATACTTTCGGAGCTTCGGGAATTCTGAATATGGAGTTGGCGATTATGATGATGCAAAACAATAAATTTATCAATGTACCTTTTGCAAAAGCACAAACTCAAACAAGACCTATTAAAAAAGTAATGGTAAATGCTGTTGGTTTTGGAGGAAATGCTGTGAGTATTCTTTTGACAGTAGGTTCTAGGCCAATCACTAATCACTAATCACTATTTTCTAACGCTTTCATTTTATCATAAACCAACTGGCTTTCAAATCCTTTTCTGAGTAGAAAGTCACCAACTTTTTTCTTCTTTTTCAATAAATTGGATTCCCGGGAAATTTCCCATTGGTGTTCGGCCAGTTTGTTGAAAGTAGCTTCATATTCTTCAGGACTGATTTCTTTCAGGGCTTTATCAATATTGTATTTTGAAATGTGCCGAAATTTCAATTCGTTCACTATTCTAACTTTTCCCCAAAATTTTATCCGGTGCTTTCCTCTTGCAAAACTACAGGCGAAACGTTCTTCGTTCAAAAAATTATTCTCTATCAGATGAACTACAATAGTATCTATGGCTTCGGGAATCATATTCATTGATTTGAGTTTTGTAACCACTTCATCATGGCATCGCTCCTGATAAGAACAGTAATATTCGAGTTTGAGTTGGGCTTCGGCTACGGAATAGAATTTTGACACGGTTTGAATGTTTTTAAGATGCAATAATACAAATTTAAAACAGGTGTTGAACTTTGTGAATCTTTGCGTTTTTCTGTTCTTGGTTTAACCGAAAAGGACGCAATAAAGGAAATTTACGCACGTAAACCACCTTTTAAAACATTCTAAATAAGCCGCTTTGATATTTTCGATAAGTGGGTTGTTGTTGTGTTTTAATTTATTTAAGTTGTTATTTTTCAATTAATTAAGTGTTCTTTATAAGAATATTAAGATAATAAAAACTTAAAAAAAAGCACTTATCGGATAAAATCTCAACTTACCGACTTTTCGATTATAACTGTCAGATAGCGACTAACTTTAGTAGACCAAATCATGTACTAATAAAATTAACAAGCTATGGAAACAAAATTACAATCAGGAAATAGATTCCATTTCGCAAATCTGTTAGTGAGTTTTAAAACAAATACCTTTCAAATGTTGAGATTAAATCACGGATTCTTATCTCAGGTATTTATCTTGTTTATTTTGCTGTCGGGGTCTTTGGCATGGGGTCAAACGACAATGGCTCATTTTGGACTGAACAATAATTTAAACTACGACATTGATAATGTAGTTGGAATGCCAACGGCATCACAATCGGGACTAACCTATTCTACTAACACTCCTATATGCGAAGGATCACATACTATATATTGTAATGGTAGTAATGATTATTTGCAAATAAATATTAATACAACGGGTTATTCCTCCATAACAATCTCTTGGAAACAAAGATATAGTACTACCTCTGGTACTCATAGGGGAAGTTGGAATTTATTAGGAGATGCAAATAACGATGGAACTTACGAGTATTCTAAAACTGATAATCCGAATACAATGAGTACTTGTCAGATAGTTAGTGTAACACTGAATACCTCATTTAATAATCAAAATGCTGTAAGATTAAGACTTACTTCAAATGTTACAAGCGGTAATTATTTGTTATTAGATGATGTAACCATTACGGGGATTTCTGCACCAACTATTACAAATTTTTCTCCATCCAGTGGTTGTCAAGGAAGTAGCATAACTATAAACGGTACTAATCTTTCAGGAGCAACAGCCGTAACCATTGGGGGTACAGCTGTCTCTTCTATAACCTCAAATTCTGCAACTCAAATAATTGCTGTTGTTGGATCAGGAACAACCGGTACAGTTTCAGTAACTACACCAAATGGTACGGCAACAAGTGCAGGTACTTTTACGGTAAATGCTCCGCCTGCAATAACCACAGCAGCTACTCCCGCAGTAGTTACGGCAGTTTGTCAAAGTGCAAGTAACCAAACTACAACAATGGCTTATACGGCTACCACAGGAACACCAACGAGTTATAGTATTGATTGGGCAACGCTAACGGATCAGGGTTCTACTGCATTTGCATTTGCGGCAGGAGGAGGAAGCGTAACAGGAATTACAGTTCCGGCAGGAACTCCGGCAGGAACGTACACAGGAACAATGACAATTACCAATGCAAATGGATGTACGGCTACAAAAGCGGTTACTCTTACAGTCAATACTCCATCAATAGCTCCGACAGGAGCAACAGGAACGATAACAATTTGTAACGGAGGAAGTACCACACTTACTGTAGCCGGTGGAAGCAAAGGAACTGGAGCAGTAACGCAATGGTACACAGGAGCCTGTGGTACAGGTACATTAGTATTTACAGGAGATACTTTAAATACAGGAGTGCTGACTGCTAACACAACTTATTATGTTCGTTATTCCGGTACTTGTAATACAACAACTTGTGCTACAGTAACAGTAACCGTAACACCAAATGTTGGAACACCAACAGCAATCACGGTTTCATCAGGAACAGAGCCTACTTGTAAGTTAACGAATGGAACAACGACAACAACTTACGCTACTACAGCAACAAATAATACAGGATTTAATTGGAGTTTGAGCAACCCGGCAGCAGGAAATATTAATGCTTCTACCGGCGTTATGACTTGGGCAAATGGTTTTTCAGGTTCTGTAAATATTCAGGTTACGGCAAATGGTTGTAATGGACCAACTTCACCCGCAGTTATAAGAACTGTTACAGTAAATCCATCTCCAACTGCATTTAATGTAACAGGGACAGGTTCTTATTGTAGCGGAGATTCCGGCCCGGAAGTAGGTTTAGATGGGTCGTCATCTGGCGTTAATTATCAATTATACAATGGAGCTACTCCTATAGGATCTCCGGTTGCCGGAACAGATTCGGCTATTTCTTTTGGTTTGCAAACAGGTACCAATACCTATACTGTGATTGCTACTGATACTACTACGCTTTGTACCTCTACAATGTTAGGAAATGCAGTAGTAACATTAATACCAACCGTTGGGACGCCAACAGCAATTACTGTTTCAGCAGGAACAGAACCAACGTGTCAGCTCCCTAACGGAACCACCACAACAACCTATGCTACCACAGCAACAAACAATACAGGTTTTAACTGGAGTTTGAGCAATCCGGCAGCAGGAAATATTAATGTTTCTACCGGTGTTATGACTTGGGCAAACGGATTTTCAGGCAATGTAGATATTCAGGTTACAGCTAATGGTTGTAACGGACCATCATCACAGGTTGTCCGAACAGTAACCGTAACACCAACCGTTGGAACACCAACGGCAATTACGGTTTCAGCAGGAGTAGAGCCTGCCTGTCAGTTAGCAAACGGAACAACTACCACAACCTATGCTACCACAGCGACAAATAATTCAGGTTTTAACTGGAGTTTGAGCAATCCGGCAGCAGGAAATATTAATGCTTCTACCGGCGTTATGACCTGGGCAAACGGATTTTCAGGCAATGTAGATTTTCAGGTTACGGCAAATGGTTGTAATGGTCCTTCATCACAGGTTGTTCGAACAGTAACGATAATGACAAACAGTGTGGGAACTGCTTCTGCGACCCCTGCTTTATGTATCAATACAGTCTTAACTGCAATAACACATGCAACAACGGGAGCTACAGGTATAGCCAATGCAGGAGTATCGGGAGCCAATGGATTGCCGGCAGGAGTGTCAGC
Source organism: uncultured Flavobacterium sp. (assembly GCA_964631795.1). Taxonomy (GTDB): domain Bacteria; phylum Bacteroidota; class Bacteroidia; order Flavobacteriales; family Flavobacteriaceae; genus Flavobacterium. The sequence continues at coordinate 11,676 of CAZWAF010000049.1, forward strand.
GACATGGGGAGCCAATGTAATTACCATTAGCGGAACACCAACAGTATCCGGAATATTCAATTACAGTATTCCGTTGACAGGAAGCTGTGATTCTATAAATGCAACCGGAACAATTACTGTTGATCCATTGCCTACTGTAAATTTGACTTCGGCAGGTTCGACAGCAAATCAAACTCTTTGTGTAAATTCAGGATTAACTAATATAACCTATAGTGTAGGAGGAAGTGCAACGGGTGCAATCGTTAGCGGATTACCTTCAGGTGTTAACGGGAATTATACAGCAGGTATATTTACCATAAGTGGAATACCTGCCACTTCGGGAACTTTTAATTATACTGTTTCTACTACCGGAGGAACCTGTTTACCAGTAACTCTAACAGGAACAATTAATGTGAATCCATTACCGGCTGCTTCGGGAGTTATTTCGGGTACAGCAACAGTTTGTCAGGGTCAAAACGGAGTTAGTTATTCTGTTCCTGCCATTGCAAACGCAACAGGTTACAATTGGACTTTACCACCGGGAGCTACCATAATATTGGGGGCAAATACTAATTCTATAATAGTTGATTTTGGTATATCTGCCACTTCGGGAAATATAACTGTATTTGGAACAAATGCCTGTGGTAATGGTGTTGTTTCTGCCAATTATGCCGTTGCAGTAAATATTAGTCCTTCTATAACAACCAATTATACACCTTTTGTTTGTAGTGGGAATTTAGTAACTGTTTCACCAACGAATGGAGGAGGAAACATTGTACCCGTTGGTACTACTTATTCATGGAGTTTACCAATTGTAACAGGAGGTATTACCGGAGGAACAGCGATGAGCGGGCAAACTTCTTTTTCTCAAACACTTATCAATCCGACTAATACATTACAAACAGCTTCTTATAATGTGACAGCCAGTACAGCAGGATGTTCTGCGAATTCTTTTTCGGTTTTAGTAACCGTATATCCAACACCAACTGTTTCGGGGACACCGGCACCTCAGTCTGTTTGTTCAGGAAATGCTATTACCGCGATTACTTTGTCAAATCCTAACAATATTTCAGGAGCTATTGATTATAGTTGGACAAGAGATAATAACAGCAATGTTACCGGAATGCCAAACACAGGAACCGGAACTACAATTAGCGGAAACTTGTCTAATGCAACTAACAGTCCCCAGACTACTGTGTTTACAGCCTATGCAACATCTCAAAATGGTTGTATATCCTCTCCTTTTACAATGAATGTATTGGTTAATCCAATTCCAATTTTAACAATAACGCCTTCTACAGCTCAAACCATTTGTTCCGGAGATAATATTAGTGCCATTGTACTAAGTAATCCAAATAACGTAGCCGGGACAACCTACAGTTGGACAAGAACCAATACAGCGAATGTAACAGGAATTTCAGACGAAAGCGGGGCTTCCATAACCGGAAGTTTAATTAATACTACAAACACTACGCAGACTACAATATTTACCATAAAGGCTACTGCTAACGGATGTGATTCTGCTATTACAACGGTTTCGATAATAGTGAATCCAAAACCATCGGTTGCTGTTTCACTGGCATCTCAAACTGTTTGTGGAGGCACATTTATTAGTCCAATTATAATTACAAATCCGAATAATGTTGCAGGAACGACTTATAGCTGGACGAGAGACAATACTACAAATGTTTCTGGTTTGCTAAGTGGTACTGTTTCTCCAATTTCAGGAACATTATTTAATAATGTCAGCAGTGATCAGAATACCATTTTTACAGTTATAGCTACAGCCGGAACCTGTAGCTCTACAACTACTTCAGCGGTTTTCGTAAAACACAGTCCGTTGATAGTTGCTACACCTTCTTCTCAAACCAAGTGTAATGCGATTGCTTTGACTAATATAGTATTGAGTGATGCAAACAATCCGAGCGGTACTACTTATACCTGGACAAGAAATAAAACAGCAGAATTAACAGGTATGGCAGCCAGTGGTAGTGGAAATTCGATTTCAGGAACGTTAACTAATACGACTACAGTAACGCAAACGGTTACTTTTATTATTACAGCCACAGCTTCTAATGGATGTAATAATACAAATACGGCGACAGTTATAGTCTATCCGAAATTAGTAGCACCGGTAATTAGTGCATCACAAGATGTTTGTAATTTTCAGACACCTTCTCCATTTTTAATGAGTACACCTGTATCAGGCGGATCCGGAAGTTATAGTTATCAATGGCAACGCAGTACGAGAAATTCCGGAGGACCATGGACAAATGTAGGAACTAATCTTCCAACATTCAACCCTCCTACAAATGAATATGATTATCGCTTAATAGTTACAGACAGTTTCTGTACTTCTAATACCGTAATCAGTAATGTAATATATATACGTGTTTTGGGAATTGGTGGTATTTTGGATGCGCCTACTGTATCAAACGCACCTGGTTCGCCCGTTTGTAATGGAGCTATACCTCCTATTACTGTTGATATATCACATACTGCTCTTTCAACAGTGAAATTTAATTGGTACACTAATAATGGTTATGTGACACCGGCTACAGGAGGACCGGTGGGGAATACTACAGGAGGAATCATTCGTAATACAAGTTACACGCTCAATTTTACTGCAGCAAATAATACTAATGCAACTGTTAACACAATAGTTACTATTGTTCCAAATTTTGATAATGGTTTAGGTAATTGTAATTCTACAGCCACTACAATAAATCTTCAAATTCGCCCAACTCCGGTTGTAACGGCAACAACTGCCAATACAACTATTTGTAACACAACAAGCGCCGGAATTACATTAAGTAGTAGTGTTACTGATGCAGCGACTACCTTTAACTGGTCTGTAAATAATAACACAAATATTACCGGTGATAATACTTCTGGTACTTCTGGTTCAGTCAGTGCAGGCGGCACTTTTACAATTAATAATGTACTTACTAATAATTCTACCTCGGCACAAAGTGTTATTTATACCATTACCCCTGTTTCTAACGGATGTAGCGGTACTCCTGTTACTGTAACAATTACAGTAATTCCGACTGTAGCACCGGGAACCGTTGTAGCTGATCAAACAATCTGTAACGGAGGAGATCCGGTTGCTTTTACTCAATCGGTTGCTGCTACAGGAATAAATTTGACCTATCAATGGAGAAACAGTACTATAGGTACAACAGGTCCCTGGACAGATATCAGTGGAGCTACAGCTATAACATATGATGTGCCAGCCGGATTAACACAGGATACCTGGTATCAAAGAGTAGTTACTTCTACATTAAACGGAGGAATTTGTTCTGTGGCTAACACAACTCCTATTAAAGTCTCTATAAATACTATAAATCCAGGTTCCATAATTGGGAATCAGACAGTTTGTTCCGGCATGGCACCTGCACCTTTTACAAGTGTAGGGGCTACAGGATCAGGGGCTATAACTTATAAATGGTATAGCAGTACTACCGACTGCAACGGGTCATGGACTCTTATTGCCGGTGCTACCGGTGCTACGTATGCTCCGTCTGGGATAACTACAACTACTTATTATCGTCGAGAGGCTATTTCTACAAATTCGGCAGTTTGTAATGCCTTTAGTAACTGTATAACTGTTATTGTTAATACTGTTAATGGAGGCACTGTTGGAGCAGATCAAACCGTTTGTTCTCCATATAATCCGTCTCTATTCACTAATATTGTTTCGGGAAGCGGATCAGGAATAATTACCTATCAATGGCAAAGCAATACTGCCGGATGCGGGGGTTCGTGGAATGATATATCCGGTGCTACCGGTGCCACCTATGATGCTCCTTCCGGCTTAAGTGCAACTACTTATTACCGAAGAGTAGCTATATCTACTTTAAACGGTAGTATGTGTAGTGCTTATAGTAACTGTGTTACCGTGACACGGAATTTTGTGTCAGCCGGTAGTATTACCAACGGAAATATTACCATTTGTAGCGGAGGAGATCCGGTAGCTTTCAATACTACTGCTGCTACGGGTACCGCTTTAACTTATCAATGGCAGTTTAGTTTAAATGGAGGAGCTTTATGGACAGACATTGGTGGTGCATTGGGAACAACTTATGATGCGCCGGGTCCTATTACACAAAAAACGGACTATCGAATAGTTGCTATTTCAACAATTAACGGGCAAGCTTGTTCTGATAATTCAAGTTTTATTAGCGTGTTTCCTAATAATATAACAGCCTCAACGGTTGCGGGAGATCAGGCTATTTGTAGTGGAGGAGATCCTGTTGCTTTCACTGTTACAACGGCTGCTTCCGGAACGGGAACATTGACTTATCAATGGCAAAGTAATACCACTGGATGCGGAGGATCGTGGACAAATATAGCAGGGGCCACATCAGAGATATATGATATTCCTTCGGGATTAACCACTACAACTTATTACCATTTGGTTATAACTTCTACTTTAAATGGGGTTGCCTGTACTGCGGAAAGCAATTGTATCACTGTAAGTGTAAATACATTACCAACAATAACCGGAACTTTGTCTGTTTGTGTGGGTTCAACAATAACCTTAACAGGTTCAGGTATTCCTGATGCTGTGATTCCATGGAGTTCAATCACTACGTCTATTGCTACAATAAATAGTGCCGGATTAATAATGGGAGTGGCAGAAGGAACAAGCATAATTACATATAAAGACAATAAAGGTTGTACTAAAACTGCAACGATAACAGTCAATGGATTGCCTCCTGCACCTGTACAAGCCATTACACAGCCTACTTGTATATTAGAAACCGGTAGTGTGGTTTTAAGCGGATTGCCGTTGGGAGGAATATTAAATCCGGGATCTGTTTCTTATTCAGGAACAACTTATACTATATCCGGTTTGACAGCAGGAAGCTATGATTACACGGTTTCAAATGGTACTTGTACTTCGTTACCTGTAAATGTGATGATAAATGCTCAACCTCCTACACCGGTTCAGCCTGTTTTAAATACAGTAACCCAGCCGACCTGTTCTATAGTTATAGGGAGTTTTGGTATTGCAAATTACAATGCATCTTATACTTATGTAGTAACACCTTCAGTTGGTGTCAGTATTTCGGGAAATACAATTACAGCTTTGTCAGGAAGTTATACTGTAGTGGCAACATTAGGAAGTTGTACATCGATACCATCAGAAATTGTAACGGTAAATGCACAACCAACAGCACCAATAATTACAACACAGCCTGTAATTCCGGCAGTAACCTGCTCCGGTAGCGGTACACAGACCATATCGGTAGCGGCAACAGGGTCAGGTTTGATTTATTCATGGAGAAAAGGAAGTGTTGCGGTGGTAAACGGAGGAGCTATTAGCGGACAAGGAACAGCAACACTTGTTCTGACAGATCCGCTTAGTGCAGACGCAGGAAGTTATGATGTGGTGGTAAGCGGAACTTGCGCGCCGGCAGTAACATCAAACGCAGTAATAGTAGCTGTGAAATCATTACCAGATAATGTTACAACCGGATTTAGTAGTAGTTCATTTTGTGTAGGTGAGCAGGCAACAATAACATTTGATGCCAATAATCTTTCGGGGGTTCCGCCATATACTTTGATATATAGAAATAACACGACCTTAGTGACAGCTTCTGTAACAATTGCGAATGATAATCCAACCTCTTTTAATGTAACGCCTAACCCTGCCTCTACAACTAATTACACCTTGTTGTCAATTACCGATGCAAATGGATGTGTAAATTCATCTCCATCAGATTCAACAGCTCAGGTAACGATTAAGGCTCTTCCGTCTGCGCCAACAATTGGTACTATTCTTCAGCCAACCTGTTATGTTACTACGGGAAGTGTGGTTTTAAGTGGATTGCCAACAGGAATTTGGACGATAAATCCAAATGGAATTACGGGAAGTACAATCAGTACAACAATTTCCGGTTTAACAGAAGGAATACATAATTTCACGGTTATAAATGCTTCGGGTTGTACATCGACGGTTTCGGCAGATGTTACAATAGTTCCATTGATTACTAAAACATGGAATGGTGGTTCTTGGTCTCCAAGTGCACCATCCAATATCGATGATTTAATTGTTTTTGAGGGCAATTATTCTTCTACAGGTAATTTGGTTGGATGTACCTGTGCGGTAAAATCAGGAAATGTGGTAATTAATTCACTACATACTTTGTCGCTTCAAAAAGAGATAGTAGTTACAGGTGGAACATTTACTTTAGAAAAACATGCCAGTTTAATTCAGGTAACCGGAGTCTCTAATTCGGGTTTAATAACTGTAAAGAGAGATTCAACCCCAATGATGATGTATGACTATACTTATTGGTCTTCTCCAACTTCGGGTACTCAAACTCTCAGAAATTTTGCGCCTCAATCCAATCCAAAGTTTCTGCTAACGTATGATAACAAGTGGATGTATATGAGTTCATCAACTGTTTTTAGTCCAGGAATTGGTTATGCGATCCTTGCCCCTGAGGTAGTTAGCACAGTACCTAAGATTTTTAGTCATCAGTTTGTGGGAGTTCCTAATAATGGAGATATTAGTGTGCCGGTTACTTATTTATCAAGTCAATCAACTAAGTTGGTTGGAAATCCTTATCCGTCTGCCATAGATGCCGATAAATTTATTACAGCAAATAGTGCGACAACTACAGGGACTCTTTATTTTTGGACTCACAATCATGTAAAAACAACTGCAGGATATTCGGATGATTATGCAGTATATAATACTACCGGGGGAACTGCTGTTTTGAGTGGTCATGGAAATATAAATGCTCCGACAAAATGGATTGCATCCGGTCAAGGTTTTGTTGTAGGAGTAAAAGCTACAGGAAATGTTGTTTTTAATAATTCTATGAGAATTGGAGGTAGTGCAAACAATAATACCAATTTCTACAGAAGTAGTTCAATTGTTAATTCGGAAAAAGTTTTAGAAAAACACAGAATTTGGCTCAATTTACTTAATGACGACAATGCTTTCAGTCAAGCTTTAGTAGGTTATGTCGAATCGGCGACAAACGGCCATGATTTTGGATTTGATGGTTTGCGTATAGGTGAAAATGAACTTGAGTTCTATAGTTTAATAGACAAAAATCCTTATGTAATTCAGGCGAGAGCATTGCCTTTTTCAAATAATGATGAGGTTTTATTGGGATACAAAACAACCAAATCCGGAAATTTTAAAATTGCAATTGATAATGTGGATGGGTTGTTTGGTAATATAGACGAAGTTATTATTGAAGACAAACTCTTGAGTATCTCTCAAAATATTAAAGATAAACCTTATAATTTCAGATCTGATTCGGGGGTGTTTAATAACCGATTTGTTTTGAAATATGGTTCAACTGTTTCAGATTTAAATGATTTGGGAACCACTTCAAATGAAGTTGTAATACTTTCAAATGATCATAAAATCCATATTCAATCAAAATCAGAACCTATAAATCAGGTATTTGTTTATGATATGTTGGGAAGACAGATTTTTGAGAACAAAAAAGTAAATTTAAATACTTTATTGATAAATAACCTGAGCGAAAAACAAGTTTTGGTAGTAAAAGTTGTTTTGGATAATGGTCAAACCGTAACTAAGAAAATCATTAATTAGTTTGTGATTGGGTCAGCATTAGAAAATTATTTCACAGAGAAGTGCGAAGAATTCACAGAGTTTCTCGAAGATTCTGTACAAAATCCGTTTAATCCATTAATCTGTGGCTA